>NZ_JBHYPZ010000067.1:0-42715 GCF_042746485.1 Streptomyces sp. NPDC058751
CCTTTCATCAACCCCCTCTGTGTGGGGGGAGGGTTTGTTTTTTTTAACCCAACCCACCCCGTGGGCGGGGGGGGGGGGGGGGGGGGCGGCGCCCCCCCCCCCCCCCCCCGGCCGGGAACCGGGCTCAGGAGAAGCGGTTGATCGCTATCCCGTTCGTCAGCGACGTGACCCCGCTCTGCACGCCGTCGATCTTCACGGTCTGTCCCTCGACGTGCTTGACGTAGACGCGCATGACGAACGTCCGGGTTCCGCAGGCGGAGTCGACCGGGATCCCGGAGACCGCGAAATAGCTCACGGAGTGGTGCGCGTCGTCCGTGACGGTCCTGCGCGCGGCCTGCTGGTGCGTGCGGCAGGCGTGCCCGGTGGCGTCGAGCTGGACGAACTCGAAGCGCAGGTCCACCACCGCGTTCGTACCGCGCGGGTGTTCCTGCATGCCGGCCGCGCAGGACTTGGTGCCGGTGGGGCACGTGGTCAGTTCGAGATTGGCCTGGGCGTCGACGGCGCTCGCCAAGGGGTGCGCCTGCCACTTGTTCAGCGGTGTGCCGTCGCCGTAGAAGACCCACGCGTCGGGATCCGCCGCCCCGCCGCCGACGTACGTGCAGGCGCCGTCGGCGTCGGCGCTCTCGCACGCAGGGTTCTGCCACCATCCCGCGCCGGCCTGGCCGGTGTCGCTGATCTCGATCCAGGTGCTTCCCGCGACCGCGGTGAGGTGGTACTCGGCGCTGGACGTCGTGTAGGCCGACGCAAGGAGGCCGCACCGGTACGTGCCCGCCGACGGAGCGGTGAACAGGAGGTCCGCGTAGAGGGGCAGGTGTCCCGGTGTCGCGTAGGTCGTCGTGTCGTAGCCCTCGTGATTGCGCGCGGAGGCCGCCTTCACCCCCACGGTCGCGCCCGACGAGTTCACGCAGCGAACGGCGTTCGTCATTCCGACGATCGCGGTCGTCGAACTCGTCGCCTCCAGCCGGGCCCGCACATGGCGCGACTCACCGGCGTTCAGCGTGACCGTCCGGCCGATCAGCTCGACGGCGCCCCCGCCGGTGAATTCCGCGTCGGCGGTGAGTACGGTGCGGGTGACCGTCCCGTGGTCCGCGAGGGCCGCGGGCTGGCACCACCACGACACCGCCGCGCCGAGCACCAGACCCGCCAGGGCGTGCCGCAGCCTCTTCCGTCCCCGTGTTTCCCGCACCGTACCCACCGTCATTTCTCGTGTTTCCGTCCGCTTTCCGGTTCAGATGCCTCAGATGTAGTCGTAGATGTTCGCCGAACCCATGCAGATCCAGGCCGGGTCCTGGCCGCCGAGCCCAGGGACGCCGATGTTGCTGCTGAAGCCACCGGCCACGAACGTACGGTGATGCCCCCATTCCCCGTTGTCGTCGAACGACCAGAGGTGGCCGTCGACGGACAGGTTGTTGTCGTAGGACCGGATGTCGCCGAAGTTGAACTGGCCCATTGCGAAACAGGTGTTGGTGCTGCGCGTCAGGATCCTCTGGCCGTGGAAGCCGGTGGCGTCCCACAGGCAG
The DNA here is from genome assembly GCF_042746485.1 of Streptomyces sp. NPDC058751. NCBI lineage: Bacteria > Bacillati > Actinomycetota > Actinomycetes > Kitasatosporales > Streptomycetaceae > Streptomyces > Streptomyces sp. NPDC058751. The sequence goes on from NZ_JBHYPZ010000067.1 coordinate 1,521, forward strand.
GCGGCGTTCGACGGGCAGTTACCGTCGGCCTGGGCGGGCGCGGCGGTCGCCAGCATGCCGCCGCCGACGAGCGTCACCGTGGCTGCGGCTGTGGAGAAAAGGCGCTTCCAGTTCATGATTTCCTCCTGATGCGATGCGATGCGATGCGATGCGATGCGATGCGATCGCGATCAAGAGTGCCGCGCAGCTGCACGGATGTCGTTGGCGCTCAGTGCACCGTCCGCCCCGGTTCTTGCCTCTGCGTCCACTCGGCCGTCGGCCGGAACCGGAACTCCCTCGGAGAGCACCCGTGGGCGGCGCGGAAGGCGCGGGTGAAGTCGGAGGCGCGCGGGAAGCCCCAGCGGGCTGCGACGGCGTGGATGGGAGTGCCGTGCAGCGCGGGGTCGGCCAGATCGCGGCGGGCGCCTTCCATCCGCAGGGCCCGGATGTGTGCGGCGACCGTGTCGCCCTGGAACTCCTGCTGGAAGACGCGGTGCAGATAGCTCAGGGAGATGTGGTGCGCGGCGGCTATCACGGGGGGCGTCAGTTCGGGGTCGTGCAGGTTGCGCCGGATGAATGCCCGGATGCTTTCGGTCATGGCCCGGCGGCGGGCCTCCGGCGGCACATCGGTCTTCGCGTCCAGCAACTGGGCGGACCAGACGGAGAGCAGGTCGAGCAGAGCCTCACCGAGACGTGGCGCGTCGGAGGGCCGGAGCGTGTCGGCCTGCCGGACCACACCGACGAGGAAGTCGCTGAGCAGGGCGCCGACGCCGTCCCGGCCCGGCATCGCACGGCCCAGTAACTCCTGGATCCTCCGCGGCGGCAACGGCAGCAGTTCCTTGGGGATGTCCACCCCCACCCCTCTGACGACCCGGTTCCTGTACGCGTCGACGGGACGCAGGTCGTAGGGCTGCGAGCTGTCGACCATGTGCAGGTCGTGCGCGGCGAACGTCGCGCTGCGCCCGGCGTGGTCGAGGGCGAGTTCCCCGTCGAGCAGCAGCGACAGGTGGTACAACTCGGGGTCGGACTGCCGGATCATTCTGTGGTTCCGCAGATACCGGCTCGGCAGGAACGCCATCGACAGCATGGTCACCGCGCCCAGCTCCATCACTTTGCCCTCTGCCCAGAAGTCCGCGGCATCGGCGTCGGCGACTCTGACGGAGCCGCCGTAGCGCGTCCGGCCGATCAGCTCCTGCCATCGGCCGAACCTGTCCTGTGCCGGTATTTCCTCGCTCCGGAACACGGTCCCGATCATGTCGCCCCGCTCTCAGCTGAAATGACCTCATAGGTCTTTTCAGTCTCTCCGAGCCCAGATGGACGCGAGATGGATCACGCCACCAGCGCCTCCGGCGGATTCCGGAGGCGCTGGTGCCCGGCACGGTCGGGGCCGTCACTTCGACATGATGCAGCGCAGGGCGAAGCCGGAAGCGGTCGTCCAGTAGGTGACGAGCTGCTTGTTGTCCGCGTACAGGGTGCTGGTGGGCATGGGGACGTCGATCGGGCTGCCCACGCTGCTGCCGGGCTTGCCGCCCTGGAGGTTGAGGGTGATGCTCTTCGCCTCGTACTCGCCCGTGTTGCCGCTGCTGACGAGCAGAGCGGCGTACGCCTCCCGGCCCGGGTCGAGGGTGACGGGCTCGCCCGGGGTCCCGTTGCTGTCCTCGATCACCGGGGTCGTGAACTGGGCGTCGGCACCGAGCGTCACGGTGGGGTAGCCGTAGAGGTTGCACTTCTTGTCGCTCGCGTTCTGCACGGTGAGCAGGAGGTGCCGGAAGTCCCTCTCCTTCACGGCGGACACCCCGAGCTCCTTCTGGGTGCAGGCGGGGATCGTCCCCGCGCTGGTGCCGCCGCCGGTGCCACCGGTGACACCGGTGCCCGCCTTGCCGCCGGTGCCGCCGCCGTTGCCCGTGCCGCCCGTCTTGCCGCCGGTGACCGCGCCGCCCGTTTTACCGGTGCCGCCGGTACCGCCGCCCGTCTTGCCCGCGCTGCTCGTACCGCCCGTACCGCCCGTGCTGCTCGTACCGTCCGTGCCGCCCGCGTCGCCCGAAGAGCCGCCGCCCGGCTTCGCCGAAGCCGTCGCGCTCGGCTCGGCCGAGGACTTGGAGCCGTCCGCACCCTCGGCCGCGCCCGGGTCGCACGCCGTGGTCGTGAGCAGCGCCGCGGCCGCCACGGCCCCGAGGGCGTAGGACTTCCAGTTCTTGGCGTTCCTGCGGGTGCTGCGGGCAGACGTGTTCATGGTGTCCCGTTTCCTTTTCGGTCAGTACGTGAGGTCGCACTCGCCGGCGGTCCCGGGTGCCTGGGGGCATGGGCGTTCCATGCGGACGGCGGGCCGGGGTGTCGTGGCGCTGCCGGGCGGACTGCCCGTTCGGCCGTTGCCCGGCCGGTGCGACATCCACAGCATGGGATCGCCCGTCGGCCTGGGACAACAGAAGCCCGCCAACCCGGGACGGCGATACATCCCACCCCCGATGACCAGCACGAACGCGGAAGTCTGGGATGCCTGACCGGGACGCGCCGACCCTCTGTCCCCGGCGTCCTGCCCCCGGCGTCGGGGACAGGACGCCGGCGGCCTCACCCCCGCAGATCCACCCGCACCGTCAGCAGTCCCGTCCCGATCAGCCGTACCGCCGTGCTGTTGCCCCGGGGCAGGGTGCGCAGCCGGGCCACCGGGTCGTCGTCCGGGAGGAGGTGCGCCGTGCCCTCGTGCCAGCGGCCCCGGAGCCGCACCCGCACCCTCGGGTCCGCCTGGATGTTGCGTATGTACTGCGACCGCTCCCCGAACTCCGAGACCAGCCAGAACGTGTCGCCGACGCGGCGGCCGCCGAGCGGGGTGCGCCGGGGCAGGCCGGAGACCCGGCCGGTGGTCTCCAGGAGCGTCTGGAACGGCATCCGGCGCGAGACCGGGTTGACGACGTGCCGCTGCAAGGCGGTCGTGGCGCGGAACCTGAGGTCGGTGAGGCGGGCCATGATCGATGGGGCTCCTGTCCGGACTGGTGTGTGACACAAGGGAGTTGATTCAATGGTCCCCGATGTCGCGCGGCAGGAGCAGGAGGCTGGGGATGCGGGTCGTGACCTGGAACCTCTGTTGACATCCTCCCCCTCTTAAAAGAGGGGGATTCCAGCCCGTGTGGGTTGGGGTTCACGGGTGTTCGAGCGGCTGGTGGCCGTTGTCACCCCTCCGGCACCGGCTGTTCGCCGGGGGCGGGGGATCCCGCCCTGTCCTGCCGCGACGTTGACTGCTGCGTTGGTGTCGGCGTTGCAGGTGAAGCCGCAGGAGGAGCAGACGAACCCGGCTTGGCTCTTGCGCGAGTCCTTGTCGATCCAGCCACAGGCACTGCAGCGCAGACTGGTGTAGGGGGCGGGCACGTCCTCGACCCGTCCGGGGGCCTTGTGCCCGGTGCGTTGCCGGAGCAGGCCCCAGCCCTGGGCGAGGATGACTCGGTTCAGCCCGGCCTTCTGGGCGACCCTCCTGCCGGGCTGTTCGACCGTCCCCTTCGCGGAGGCGGTCATGTTCTTGATGTTCAGTTTCTCGAACCGCACCAGGTCATAGCCGCGGGCGAGCATCGTGCTGGTCTTCTCGCACCAGTCCCTGCGCCGGTCCACCTCACGGGCCCTGATACGGGCCACCTTCGCGTACTCGGCGGCCTTGCGCTCACTTCCCTTGGACGCGCGGGCGGCCCGGCGCTGATGCTTGCGGATCCGGGCGCGTTCCCTGACGGTCAGCTGCGGGCAGTTCAGTTTCCGCCCGTCGGAGAGGGCGGCGGTGATGGCCACGCCCCGGTCGACGCCGATGACCTCACCCGTGCCGGGCCCGTCGATCGACGCAGGGATGACGGCGAACGCCACATGCCACTGTCCGTTACGGAAGGTGACACGGAACGTCTTCGCCTCCGGCAGCTCAGAGCCCTTGCCGTTGCGGCTGAGCCGGAAGCGGACCCAGCCACAGCCGGGCACCTTCACCCGCGCCCACCTGCGGTTGAGCTTCTGCACCACGACCGAGCGGCCCATGACCTGCTTACCGGTCTTCGCGTTGAGCTTCGGCGAACCATCCGCCCCGAATTCCGGAACCCGGTCGGTGCCGATGACGCGAAAGCCCTCGTGCACGTGCTTCCTGCGCCAGGTCGGCTCACCGAACCCGGAGGTGAAGCGGGCTTTCTTCGCCGTGGCGAAGTCCTTCAGCGCCTGCTGCTGCACATCCGCGTTGCCCGCAGCCAGCCATGCGTTCTCCCGCCGGGCCTCGGTGAGCTGACGGCACTGCTCGGCAAAACCGGGCGCCGCCCTGCGACCCTTGTACCAGTGCGCGTGCTGCTCGACGGCCAGGTTCCAGACGTACCGGGCGTGCGCGCAGTGGCCGAGCATGACGCCCGCCTGCCCGTCCGTCGGGTACATCCGAAACCGTGCCATGGCCGTGAACCTAGCCAACACGTTCCCCGACCGCCCACAGCATCGATCGACATCACCCGTGCGAGTGACCACCCCGGCCACCGACTCGCCCGACCATCGGCCGCCGCCGAGCGACCACCGTCGACTCCGATTTGCCGCACCTGCTCGAGGTCCGCCTCGCCGCCGTCTCTTCCGAGAAGCCGAATCGCCCTGGAGGCGATTCGGCTTCCCCTGCCCCGCTCCGCGGGAGCGGGCATTCACCCCGGCCCTGAAGGACCGGGCACCCCGCCCGAAAGCAAGGTGGTTCAGCCGCGGCCGTCGCCCTTGAGCGCCCGAAGAAGGGCGCCGAAAGCGGCGGGGGTGGTCGAGAGTTGGAGCGGGCAGGGTCGCTGTGGGCGGAGTGCTGGGGCGGGGCGGGCCCCCGGTGACCGCGCCGGTCCCGCTTTCCCGGCATTGCGTGCGATGTCCGTCCCCCTCGGGCGGCGCCATACTGACAGGTGCAGCCATGCCCGTTCATCAGGAGCAGACCATGAGCGCACAGCCTGAGCACGGCCGAGGAACGACGCCCCTGCCGGAGATCCGGACCGTGGACGACCTGCGCGGGGTGCTCAGCCGCTACGGGTTTCCCGGCGACAGGGAGAGGTTCGAGAAGGAACTGGCCGCCGCCGTAGGAGCCTCGCCGGTCAACGATCTCGAAGGCGCCGCCGCTGTGGTCAGGGCCTACCGTCACAGGGTCCGGATCAGGAACTCCCCGGAGATCATGGCCGCCCTCGAAGAGGCGCGTGCGGGAGGCAGCTGATCGCGGACTGACCGGCGCGGACGCCCTCACGGGCGGCAGCCCGCCTACGCCCCCAGGAAGATCGGATTCGTGAACGCCGCCAGCGCCCCCGGGACCGGGCCCGCCGCCGTCTCGTGGCGCAGCTCCGCGCGGACGTACGCCGCGTAGGACGCCGTCGTACGCCACTCCACCGTTCCGGAACCCGAGACCGGCAGTGGGGCGCTGGTGAACAGCACGCCCTGGTCGGTGACGAAGCGGACCGTGCAGCGCGGGGCGCCGGAGGCTTCCAGGCGGACGGTGACCGGAGTGTCCGGGGCGACCCTCAACCGGCCCCCGATCCCGGCGTGTTCGCCCTTGGCGCCGGAGGCCGTGAAGGAGAGGGAGACCAGCTTCGACTCGGCGACGTAGGAACGGCCCGCGCGGATGCCCTCCAGGATCGCCTCGCGGGTCAGGTCGTCGGCGAGGACGACCGTCTGCGGGGAGCCGACCCGGTCGGGGTCGCGGTGCGCGTCGCTGTTGCCCATCGCCGGGAGCCAGTCGTGGCCCCCGCGCACGGAGGCGGCCAGCATGCTGTCCCAGTCGGCGAGGGCGGCCTCGTCGGCGGGGGTGTACGGGCCGTTCCACACCTCGACCGCGTCCGCCTCGCCGAAGCCGAACTTCCAGCCGCAACCGATGCAGGTGGCGTGCGGGTGCGCGGGCACCACGAGCCCGCCGGCACCGCGGATCAGGCGCGCGAACCGGCCGAACCGGTTGTCACGGGCCCGGTAGCGCCAGTCGACGAAGGTGCCCGGGTCCGTGCCGAGCGCCAGCACGTGCCCGTTGCGCGTGGTGACCTCCTCGCCCAGCATGATCAGCAGATCGTCGCCCGCCTGGTCCGCCCAGTGCGCGTGCGAGGAATGCGTGTTGTGGTCCGAGGAGTTGATGAAGTCCAGGCCCGCCGCCCGAGCCAGCGCCGCGATCTCGGCGGGCGTGCGGCGCCCGTCCGAGTGCCAGGAGTGCAGGTGGCAGTCGCCGCGGTACCAGGCACGGCCGCGGCCCTTGGCCCGGGAGGGCGGATACACCGGCTCCGGCGCCGGAGCCGGCTCCCCGTACGTCAGGGTGACCGTCACCTCGTACGCCAGCCCCTGCGGCGCCACCGTGTACGGGCCGAGCGCGATGTGCCAGGTGCCGGGGCGGACCGGCCCGGGGACGTACCCGGGGGTCGCGTCGTCCGAGCGGACGAAGAACTCCGTGCGCGCGCCGCCCGACCAGCCCCGGAAACCACGGCCGCCCAGTTCCGTGCCGTGCTCGTCGAAGATGCCGATGTCCAGGGCGTTGCCCGCGGTACCGGCAGGGACCGACGGCCTCTCGTAGGTGTAGGAGACCTTGATCTCCGCGACCCCGGCCGGTACCTCGACCGGCAGGTACACGAAGTCGGGGGAGCCGGCGGGGAGGGTGCCGCGCACCGTCCGCGTCTCCCGGTCGTCCGCCGCGTCCGCGTGCGCACCGCTGGGGAAGGTCACGCCTCCCAACGTAAGCGCGGCCGCCGCTCCCGTCACGAACAGCGCGCGTCTGCAGATGCCGTGGTCGTCCTCGCACATACTGCTGCTCCCAGGGGTCGGGTGTGACGGTGACATGAGTGCTGCGAAGTGCCACGGACCACTGTGGGGGCGGCCCGTGAACGCAGGCGCACACCAGGAGGATCGACGGCTGTCGGGAAGACCGACAGACGCCGTGCGGCTCGAATCGGGCACGCCCGGCGATACCTGATCACCTCGACCGTATGCTCGAAGGATGACGACCTCCGTTACGGGCACGACTCCCGGATCCGGGCCGACGGCGAACTCCATGCGGCGAGCGCTGAAGCGCGCGCGGGACGGGGTCGCGCTCGACGTGAGCGAGGCCGCGGTGCTGCTCCAGGCCCGCGGCGACGACCTGGACGACCTGGCCGCCTCCGCCGCGCGGGTGCGTGACGCGGGCCTGGAGGAGGCCGGCCGACCCGGTGTCATCACGTACTCCAAGAGCGTCTTCGTCCCGCTGACCCGGCTGTGCCGGGACAAGTGCCACTACTGCACGTTCGTCACCGTCCCCGGCAAGCTGCGCCGGGCCGGCCACGGGATGTTCATGTCCCCGGACGAGGTCCTCGACATCGCCCGCCGGGGCGCCGAACTCGGCTGCAAGGAAGCCCTGATCACCCTTGGCGACAAGCCGGAGGACCGCTGGCCCGAGGCCCGCGAGTGGCTGGACGCGCACGGCTACGACGACACGATCGCCTACGTACGGGCGATCTCGATCCGCATCCTGGAGGAGACGGGCCTGCTGCCGCACCTGAACCCGGGTGTGATGTCGTGGACCGACTTCCAGCGGCTCAAGCCCGTCGCCCCGTCGATGGGCATGATGCTGGAGACCACCGCGACCCGGCTGTGGTCCGAGCCCGGCGGCCCCCACTTCGGCTCCCCGGACAAGGAGCCCGCCGTCCGGCTGCGGGTCCTGGAGGACGCGGGCCGCTCCTCCGTCCCCTTCACCAGCGGGCTGCTGATCGGCATCGGCGAGACCTACGAGGAGCGCGCCGACTCCCTGTTCGCGCTGCGCCGGGTCTCCCGGGCCCACCACGGCATCCAGGAACTGATCATCCAGAACTTTCGCGCCAAGCCGGACACCGCGATGCGCGGGATGCCGGACGCGGAACTGGACGAGCTGATCGCCACGGTCGCCGTCGCCCGGCACGTCATGGGCCCGGCCGCCTGCCTCCAGGCGCCGCCCAACCTGGTCGCCGGCGAGTACGGGCGGCTCATCGGCGCCGGGATCGACGACTGGGGCGGGGTCTCGCCGCTGACCATCGACCACGTCAACCCGGAGCGGCCCTGGCCGCAGATCGAGCTGCTGCGCGAGCGGTCGGCCGAGGCGGGCTTCGAGCTGCGCGAACGCCTCTGCGTCTACCCGGAGTTCGTCCGGCGCGGTGAACCCTGGCTGGACCCGCGGCTGCTGCCGCACGTACGGGCGCTCGCGGACCCGGAGACCGGCCTCGCGCTGCCGGACGCGGTCGTCGAGGGCCGGCCCTGGCAGGAGCCGGAGGAGGTCTTCACGGCCTCGGGGCGCACCGATCTGCACCACACCGTCGACACCGAGGGCCGCACCGGCGACCGCCGCGAGGACTTCGACACCGTGTACGGCGACTGGGCGGCACTGAAGGAGGCCGCGGTCCCCGGGATGGTGCCGTCCCGCATCGACACGGACGTCCGCTCCGCCCTCGCGACCGCGGCCGACGACCCGACGAGGCTGACCGACGACGAGGCCCTCGCCCTGCTGCACGCCGACGGCCCGGCCCTCGACGCCCTGTGCCGGATCGCCGACGACGTGCGCAGAGCGGCCGTCGGCGACGACGTCACGTACATCGTCACCCGCAACATCAACTTCACCAACGTCTGCTACACCGGCTGCCGTTTCTGTGCCTTCGCCCAGCGCCGCACGGACGCCGACGCCTACACGCTCTCCCTGGAACAGGTCGCGGACCGCGCCGCCCAGGCGTGGGACGTCGGCGCGGTCGAGGTGTGCATGCAGGGCGGCATCCACCCGGACCTGCCCGGCACGGCCTACTTCGACATCGCGAAGGCGGTGAAGGAACGGGTCCCGGGCATGCACGTCCACGCCTTCTCCCCGATGGAGGTGGTGAACGGCGCGACGCGCACCGGCCTGTCGATCCGCGAATGGCTGATCGCCGCGAAGGAAGCGGGCCTGGACACCATCCCCGGCACCGCCGCGGAGATCCTGGACGACGAGGTGCGCTGGGTCCTGACGAAGGGCAAGCTGCCCGCCGCCACCTGGATCGAGGTGATCACCACGGCCCACGAACTCGGCATCCGCTCCTCCTCCACCATGATGTACGGCCATGTCGACCAGCCCCGGCACTGGCTCGGCCACTTCCGCACGCTCTCCCGCATCCAGCAGGAGACCGGCGGCTTCACGGAGTTCGTGACCCTCCCCTTCATCCACACCAACGCCCCCGTCTACCTGGCCGGCATCGCCCGCCCCGGCCCGACGACCCGCGACAACCGCGCGGTCATGGCGATGGCCCGCCTCCTGCTGCACCCGCACATCCCCAACATCCAGACGAGCTGGGTCAAACTGGGTGCCGAGGGGGCCGCCGAGATGCTCCGCTCCGGCGCCAACGACCTGGGCGGCACGCTGATGGAGGAGACCATCTCCCGTATGGCGGGCTCCCGTTACGGCTCCTACATGTCGGTCAAGGAGCTGATCGCGGTGGCCGAGGCGGCGGGACGCCCGGCCAAGCCCCGTACGACCGTGTACGGCGAGGTCCCGGAAGAGCGGCAGCGCACGGCGGCGGCCTCGGACGGCCACCTGCCGGAACTGCTGCCGGTGCTCGACTGAGGCCCGGGGAAATCCCTTTCCCCTCTGTCGGCGGCCCCTGCTAGGTTCATGCGGCTCGCTTGATCAACGAGCCCAAGTGCCAATAGGGGAGGGCGACTTGAAGGATCTCGGAAGGGCGGTCGGACGCGGGGGACTGGCGGTGGGGTGCTGCGCGGTGGCGCTGCTGACCACCGCGGCCGGTACCGCGTACGCGCTCGACAATCTGCCGCCGAAGCAGCCGCTCGTCGCGGATCTGACGACCGAGAGGAAGGCGTGCGCGACGGGTGAAGACACCGTGTACGTCGCCGGGGCACCGGTGCTCGACGCGGTGCTCTACGACCCGGAGGAGGACAACCAGCCCTACGAGGCCAACCGGGTCAAGGGTGACTTCGAGGCGTGGTGGACGGACTCGTCCGGAGCCGAGCAGCGCCGCACGTTCACCACCGTCGACAGTCTGTCGGGGAGCCGGCGGAGCTGGCAATTGCCCTCCGACATCCCGGCGAACACGGTCGTCTCCTGGCACGTCCGCGCGAACGACGGCCAGGCCACTTCGGCGTGGAGCGACGAGGGCAGTGGATCGGTCTGCTCGTTCGTGGTCGACGACGCGAGCCCGGACAGGCCCGCCGTCACCTCGCCGGACTATCCGGAGGACGAGATCCAGGACGGCGTCGGCGTCTACGGCTCGTTCACGATGGACTCCCCCTCCCCGGACGTGGTCGGCTACCGCTACAACTTCATCGGCGGCCCGTACGACACCGCACGCCCTGCCGAGATGGGCGGTCCCGCGACCATCCGCTTCCTGCCGGTGCGGTCAGGGACGAACTACCTCAGTGTCGAGGCGATCGACCGGGCCGGCCGTGTCAGCGGCACCACCACGTACTGGATCCGGGTCAAGTCCGGCCGCGCCCCCGTCGCCCGCTGGAAGCTGACAGACCCCGCGGGGTCCGGGTCGGCAGCCGCCGAGACGGGCACCGCCGCCCGCGCGGGCACCGCCGCCCGCGCGGGCACCGCCGCCCGCGCGGGCACCGGCGTGACCTTCGGCGGTCCCGCGCCCGCGGGCACCTCCATCACCTCCTCCGTCGCGCTGGACGGCAGCGGCGACGGCTTCCTCACCCCGGACGCCCCCGCCACCGACATCCGCAAGTCCTTCGCGGTCAGCGCCTGGGTGCGGCCCGACGGGACCGGCCGGACCATGACGGCCGCCTCCCAGGACGCGGACGGCGCGACCGGCTTCTCGCTCGGCCTGCGCGCCGGGGACTCCGGCCCGGCCTGGTCGTTCGCGATCGGCGGCGCGCGGGTCTCCGGCGGCGCGCCCGAGACCGGCGAGTGGGCCCACGTCCTGGGGCTGTACGACGCGGAGACCGGCAAGGCGCGGCTGTACGTCAACGGCCGCGAGACCGGCACCGCGGCGGCCGCGACACCCGCCGAGGCGGCCGGAGCCTTCCAGATCGGCCGTGAGCGTGACGCCTCGGGCCACCGCGACCACTGGCGCGGCGACATCGCCGACGTACGGGTCCACGACCGGGTCGTCGTACCGGGCGAGGTCTCCGAACTCGCGCACCGCACGCCGAAGCGGCTCGGTCACTGGTCGCTGGAGACCGCGACGGACGGCGCGAGCCCCGAAGGGGCGGGCGGCTCGCCGCTGCGGCTCGGCGGGGGCGCGACGATCTACCGGGTCCCCGACAGCTCCTGCCTCCCGGAACTCGACCCCGACTGCCCCCACGTGCCGCCGACGCTGGTCGACGCCGGGCATCTGCACCTCGACGGCGAGAGCGCGTACGCGGCCACCGAGGGGCCGGCCGTGGACACCGGGGACAGCTTCACCGTCGGCGTGGTCGTGCGGCTCGCCGATTCCGAGCCCGACCACCCGATGACCGTGCTCTCCCAGGCGGGCGAGCACACCGACGCCTTCAAGGTGCGCTACGAGCCGTCCTCGCACGCCTGGCAGCTGGTGATGCCGGAGAGGGACGAGGCCGGAGCCCCGGAGAAGGTCGTGTCCGAGGCCGGGTTTACGGACGGCGGCGAGGGCCTCGGCCACCGTCTTGCCGTGGTCTACGACGACGCCGCCGACACGATCAAGTTGTACGTCGACGGCCAGCTCGGTGGCGGGGACACGGCCGACTTCCCGAACGGCTGGCACAGCACCGGCGCCCTCCAGGTCGGCCGGGCCGGGGCCGGTGACGGCTGGACCGAATACCTGCGCGGCGACGTGGACGAGGTGCAGGCCTACCAGGGAGCCCTGAGCGAGACCCAGATCGCCCAGCTGGGCTGGGGGGCCGACATCAACCCCTGACCCCGCCGGTCCCCGGGGACCGACCACCGCCGAAACGGGCGGCCGGAAGCGCGTTCCGGCCGCCCGTGCGTGTCCGGCCGCCACCGCCCGGTCCGGGGCGGGGTGCGCCAGACTGGGGGACGGACCGGTCGGACCACGGGGGAGGGAGCGGGCCGATGGTGCGGGAGCGGCCGTCGATGCAGGAGCTGATCGAAGGGCGGCGGCGGAACGGGTTCGTCGGACGCGGCACCGAACGGGCCGTGTTCCGCGCCAACTTCGAGCTGCCCCCGGAGGACGAACGGCACCGCTTCCTGTTCCACGTGCACGGCACCGCGGGCGTCGGCAAGACGTTCCTCGTCCGCGAGATGGAACAACTGGCTCTGGAACGCGACGCGCTGACCGTCCACGTCGACGAGAACGTCACCGGCCTTCCCGAGACCATGGAGGCGATGAGCCGTCAGTTCGCCGTGCGGGGGCACCGGTTCAAGGAACTCGACCGCCTGCTGACGGCGTACCGCGAGCGGCGCCACGAGGCGCGGACCGCCGTCCTCGACGCGCCGGAAGCGGAGCGGCCGGGCCCCTCGGCGACCGGCCTGGCGGTGGCGCGGGCGGGCCTGCTGGGGCTCGGGACGGTGCCGGGCGTCGGCGCCCTCGCCGGGGTCGTGGACCCCGCCCAGCTGGCCCAGGGAGCCGAGCGGCTGTACGCCAGGGCCGGCGCCCGGCTGCGCAGCCAGGAGGACGTACGGCTGCTCCTCGCGCCGCAGGCCGTGCTCACCCCGGTCCTCGTCGCCGAGCTCTCCGAGGCGGCCGGGGCCGTGCCGTGGATCGTCCTGTTCTTCGACACCTACGAGCGGACGGGCCCGTTCCTCGACGGCTGGCTCCACACGATGATGACCACCCGCGCGTACGGGGCGCTGCCCGCCACGGTCGTCGTGGTGACCGCGGGACAGCGCCCCCTCGACACCGCCCGCTGGGGCGGCTTCGGCGACTTCGTCACCGATCTGCCCCTCGGACCGTTCACGGAGACCGAGGCGCGGGGACTCCTCGCCGGCAAGGGGGTCGTCTCGGAGCCGGTGGTCGCGGAGGTCCTGCGGATCACCGGCGGGCTGCCCCTGCTGGTCTCGACCCTGGCCGAGCAGCGCCCCACGGACCCCGAGGACGTCGGAGACCCTTCCGCCACGGCCGTCGAGCGCTTCCTGAAATGGGAGCCGGACCCGCTCCACCGGGCCGTGGCGCTCGCGTGCGCCCTGCCCCGGAGCCTGGACCTGGACGTGTTCCGGGCGGCCGTGGAGCCGGAGCGCGCGGACGAGGGGCACGCGGACGAGGGGCACGCGGACGAGGGGCACGCGGACGAGGAGCACGGCGCACTGTTCGACTGGCTGCGCGGGCTGTCCTTCGTGGACGGCCGCGGCGACCGGGTCCGCTACCACGACCTGGTCCGCGAGGCGATGCTCCGGCTCCAGCGGCGCCGTTCCCCGCGCGGCTGGACCGAGCGCCACGAACGGCTCGCGGAGGTCTTCCGCCGCTGGCGGGAGGAGGCGGGGAGCGGACTGCGGGATCCCGACGAGGTGTGGCGTCACGAACCGTGGCTGCGGCTGCGACTGGAGGAGTCCTACCACCGGCTGTGCGCGCGCCCCGTCGCGGCACTGGGCGACGTGCTGCACGCCGTGGTCGAGGCCTGCCGCGCCGACCGGGTGGCCGGCCGTACCTGGGCCAGGATGCTCCAGGAGGCCGGGGACGCGGCGGGAGCCCCGGCCCTGGGCGAGCTGGGCGGTTCGCTGGCCGAGGCCCTGGCCGACGACGGGGACGGGGTCGGCCGGGCGATGGAGCTGCTGCTGGCCCGCCCCGTGCTGCGGGGTCCGGGACGGGCCCTGGCGCACGGGGTGCGGGCCAGGGAGCTGCGGATCGCCGGCGAGTACACGCGGGCCCTGGCCGAGTACGCCAGGGCGCTGGAGATCGATCCCGACGACGCCCGGGTGCACTACGGCCGCGGTCTCACCCACCAGCTGCTGGGCGACCACCCCGCGGCGCTCGCCGCCTTCGACCGCGCGGACGAACTGCGGCCCGCGACGGGCTGGATCATCGCCGAGCGGGCGGAGACGCACCGCATGGCCGGCCGCACGGAGGAGGCGGCGGCCGACTTCGACCGGGCCGTGGCCCTGGACCCGACGAACGCCGACGCGCTGGCCTCGCGGGCGGTGTGCCGGCACGCCCTCGGCCGGTTCGAGGAGGCGGCCGCGGACTTCGACCGGGCGCTGAGCATCGACGGGGACCTCCTGTGGCCGCTCGTGCGCAGGGCCCGGCTGCGCCGGGACACCGACGAGTGGGAGAAGGCGTTCGCCGATCTGGACCGGGCGGCACGCCTGGAACCCGACTCCGCCTGGATCGCGTCGGAACGGGGCGACGCCTACCGGCTCGCGGGCCGCTTCGAGGAGGCGGTCGCCGAACTCGGCCGGGCCGTCGCCCTCGCACCCGGCCATCCCTCCGCCCTGGCGAGCCGCGGCGCCTCGCACCACGGACTGGGCCAGGACGCGCTGGCGCTGGCCGACCTCGACCGTGCCCTCGAACTGGCTCCGGAGTACTCCTGGGCGCTGGTGATGCGGGCGAGGGCGAGGCGCCGCCTCGGCGACCTGCCCGGCGCGTACGAGGACCTGCGGCGCGCGCTCGCGGTGGACCCGGACGCCGACTGGATCGAGCTCGAACTGGGCGACACCCACCGGCTGGAGGACCGGCACGAGGAGGCGGTCGCCGTCTTCCGGCGCCTCCTGGAACGGGACCCCGGCAACGTCTCGGCGATGGGCTGCCTGGGAGCGGTCCACCACGACCTCAGGGAGCACGCGGAGGCGCTGGTCTGGCTGGACCGGGCCCTCGCGGCCGACCCGGACCACGCCTACGCCCGCGACCAGCGCGCCCGTGTCTTCCTGGCGACCGGGCGGACCGAGCGGGCGCTGGCCGACTGGGAGAGGCGGATCGCCCTGGGCGGGGCCACGGACACGGCACGCCTGGAGATCGTGGAGCTGCTGATCCACTGCGGCCGGTGGGACGAGGCGACGGCCCGGCTGGCCGAAGCCGATCCGGCGCCGGGCCCGGACGACGACCTCGTCCCGAACCGCGACCGCCTGCGCGTCGAGGTCCTCCGGCACACCGGCCGGTGGGAGCGGGCCCGGCACCTCGCCGAGCGGCTGCGCGCCGCGGACCCGCTGTCGGGCACCTTCCAGCTGGCGATGAGCGAGCAGCGGTCCCGGGGCCGGACGGCCGCGGAGCCCTGGTGGCGGGAGCTGGCACGGCTGCTGGACGCCGAACCGGAGGAACGGGTCCGTGCGTCCGGCCGGTGCATCGTCGGCTGGGCCCTCGCGGAGTGGGCCGCCGCCGACCGGGACCTGGAAGACCTGCTGTCCATGGACCCCGACTGGGACGAGCTGGCGGACCTCGTGGACGTCCTCGCCGAACTCCTGCGCTGTCCCGGCGGCGAGAGCGCCCGGCTGGCCCCGCGCCTCGCGACGGTCACGGCGGCCCGCGACGCCGTCCGGGAGCGCCACACCGACTGATCGCACCCCTGGTGGATCCGGTCGGATCTTTATGATCCGTGGCCTCAAACGGCCGTTCCCGTTCGACTACAGTGCCGACCTGTCGGACGTACGTACGGACAGCGTGCCGCAGGAGGTCTCGGTGGGTGCGACAGCCGGTGCCGTCTGGGGCCGTGGGGAGCAGCAGGACTTCCGGAGCCGGGTCCGCGGGACGCTTCTGGGCGCGGCCGTCGGCGACGCGCTGGGCGCCCCGGTCGACGGGCTCTCCCTGGAGGGGATCCGGGAGGCCTACGGGGCGGAGGGCCTCGTCGGTCCCGTCCCCGCGTACGGGCGGCGCGGCGCCGTCACCCACCTCACCCAGCTCTCCCTGTTCGGCGTCGACGGACTCATCCGCGCCCAGGTGCGCCGCGACACCGGCGCCTGGCACCCGCCCTCCGACGTCCACCGCGCCTACCGCCGCTGGGCGGCCACCCAGAGCGACTGGGGGCCCGACGAACGCCGCAAGGACGACGGCTGGCTGGCCCGCGAGGAGTGGCTCTACGCCCGCCGCGACCCGGCCGGGGCGTGTCTGCTCGGCCTCGCCGACGAGATCATGGGGACGCTGGACGCACCCAAGAACCCCGGCGAGCGGGGCCCCGAGGCGGCCGGCCGTTCCGCACCCTTCGGGCTGCTCGTCGGCTGGGAGCCGCAGCTCGTGATGCAGCTCGCCGTCGAGTGCGCCGCGCAGACGCACGGCCACCCCTCGGCGTACCTGTCGGCGGGGGCGTACGCCGTGCTCGTGCACGCGCTCGCCCGCGGCGAGAACGTCGACGCGGCCGTGCAGCAGGCCCTGGCGCTGCTCGCGGCCCGTCCCGGGCACCAGCAGGTCGCGGGAGCGCTCCAGTACGCGCTGGGCGCCGCACGGCAGGGCGCGCCCTCGCCCGAGCGGGTCGCGGAGCTCGCCGCGAGCGGCACCCCCGAGGGGCCGCTCGCCGGCGCGGTGTACTGCGCGCTGGTCGGTGAGGACGTCCGGCACGGCCTGTGCCTCTCGGTGAACCACGGCGGGCCCTCCGCCGTCACCGGCGCCCTGACCGGGGGCCTGCTGGGCTCCCTGCACGGCGAGACGGCCCTCCCGCCGGCCTGGCTGGCCGAACTGGAGGGCCGGCCCACGATGCTGGTCCTCGCGGACGACTTCGCGATGGAGATGACCCAGGGGCCCGCGCTGCACGGGCCCGCGGGCTCGTCCCCGGGCTGGCTCGCCCGCTACCCGCGCGCCTGAGGGGAGACGGGCCCGGCAGGCCCTAGTCCTTCGAGGGCGCGCCCACCGTGTCGTCGGCCGCTCCCGCCGGGGCGGGGACCGCGGCGGCGGCCGAGCCGTCGTCGTCCGTGTTGATCAGTTCGATGACGGCGTCCCGCTCCGGGGTGTCCTCCGGCTTCAGGAAGCCGATGAGGACGTACAGGACGAGGGAGATGGCCATCGGGACGGCGACCTGGTACTCCAGCTTCACGTCCGTGCGCTGCGAGAAGTCCAGGTGGTAGTTGACGAGGAAGAAGGCGAGCAGACCGCAGGCCCAGCTCGTCAGCGCCGCCGTCGGCCCCGACCTGCGGAACGGCCGGAGCAGACCGAGGATGAACGGGATCGCGATCGGCCCCATCAGACCCGCCACCCACTTGATGACGACGGTGATGATGTCCTTGAAGGCGGGGGAGTTGACCTGGGTCGCCACCGCCATGGAGAAGCCGAGGAAGGCGACGGTGGTGACGCGTCCCGCGATGAGCCCCGCCCGGGTGTCCCAGGCGCGCGCGGCCTTGGAGAGCACCGGCGCGACGTCCCGGGTGAACACGGCGGCGATGGCGTTCGCGTCCGAGGAGCACATGGCCATCGTGTGCGAGAAGAACCCGACGACGACCAGGCCCAACAGCCCGTGCGGCAGCAGCTGTTCGGTCATCAGGCCGTACGAGTCGGAGCCGTCCGGCTTCTGCGCCGTGACGACGAGCGGCGAGAGCCACATCGGAATGAACAGGATGACCGGCCACACGAACCACAGCCCCGCGGACAGCAGCGCCGAGCGCGTGGCCTCCTTGGCGTCGCGGGTGGCCATGTAGCGCTGGGCCTGGTTCCACATGCCGCCGTTGTACTCGAAGAGCTTGATGAACAGGTACGCGATGAAGAACACCGTCAGGTAGGGGCCCGCGAACCCGTCCCCGTGACCGTGCAGCTTCGGCGAGTCCAGCGCCTTGGACAGCCCGCCCTGGTCGGAGATCTTGTTCAGCACGATGACCAGCATCGACAGGCCGGCCAGCAACTGGATGACGAACTGGCCGAGTTCGGTCAGCGCGTCGGCCCACAGACCGCCGATCGTGCAGTACACGGCCGTGATGCCGCCGGTGATGATGATGCCCTGGGTGAGCGTGACGCCGGTGAAGACGCTGAGCAGGGTGGCGATGGCCGCCCACTTCGCGCCGACGTCCACGATCTTCAGCAGGATGCCGGACCACGCCAGCGCCTGCTGCGTCGGCACGTTGTAGCGGTCCTTGAGGTATTCGAGGGGCGAGGCGACGTGCAGCCGTGAGCGCAGCCGGTTGAGCCGGGGAGCGAAGGCCTTGGCGCCGATCGCGATGCCGATGGCGATGGGCAGCGCCCAGGTGACGTACGAGGTGATGCCGTAGGTGTAGGCGATGCCGGCGTAGCCGGTGAACATCACCGCGCTGTAGCCCGACATGTGGTGCGAGATGCCGGACAGCCACCACGGCATCTTCCCGCCCGCGGTGAAGAAGTCGCTGACATCGCCCACCCGCTTGTGGGACCAGACGCCGATCGCGGTCATCACGCCGAAGTACGCGATCAGGACGGCCCAGTCGAGACCGTTCATGTGCCCCCTCCAGGGGTCCGCCTTGTGAACCTGCAGATACCGGACGGCACTTCGCCAGTAGGCAGTCGGGCGGCCCCGTGCGGGAGCGGGGACTTCGGGGATTGAACCGCCGGTCCGACCGGCCGGTCAAGACCTCACGCGGTCACAGATATGAACGCAGGTCAGAAAGCAGAACGATTTTGCCTCCACTTTACCCACCGGGCGGTTGTCGTGCCCGTGATGCGGGCCACACCATGGGCGGGCACTTCGCCAGACCCACAGCAGCGAGGAGAAGCCGACAGCCGTACGGGATGCGGGTCCCGTACGCCTGGGAGAGGAGCCGCCGGCCGCGTCGACTACCGCATGAGTTCGCCCGCGTTCACGAGCAGCGACTGCCCCGTGATCGCCCGCGCCCGGTCGGACGCCAGGAACACCGCCGCGTCCGCCACGTCCCCGTCCGTGGTCAGCTCCGGCAGGGCCATCCGTTCGGTGAGCCGCTTCAGGACGTCCGCCTCGGGCACCTGCTCGGTGTGGGCGGTGAACCGCACGTACGCCTCGACCGGAGGGCCCCACATCCAGCCGGGCAGCACGGTGTTGACCCGTATCCGGTGCGGACCGAGCTCGCGCGCCAGGGAGTACATCGCGCTCGTCAGCGCGCCCTTCGAGGCCGCGTACGCCGCCTGCCGCACCTGGCTCGGCGCGGCGACCGACGACTGCGTCCCGATGACGACGACCGAACCGCCGCGCTCCTTCAGTGCGGGCAGACAGGCGCGGGTCATCCGTAGCGTACCGAGCAGGTTCACGTCGATGACCGACTGCCAGGTCGCGAAGTCGGCGTCCTCCAGACCGCCGAAGTAGCTGTCCCAGGCGGCGACGTGGACCACCGCGTCGATCCGCCCGAAGCGTTCGGCCGCGAGTTCCGCCAGCGCCTCGCACTGCCCCTCGTCGGTGATGTCCGTCGCACGGAACGCGGTGTGCGTGCCGTCCGGGTCCAGTTCGGCCGCCGCCTTGGCGAGGTTCGCCTCCGTGCGCGCCCCGAGCACGGCGTTGCCCCCGTCGCGCACCACGGCCGCCGCGACCTGATGGCCGAGCCCGGCGCCGACACCCGACACCACCACGGTCCTGCCGGTGAGCAGCGACATGGAGACCTCCCCTTCCCGTGACCCGGTCCGCCCGCGGCGCGTCCCTCCGGAGCGCCGGCCCCGACGCGACTCTGGCGCATTGTCTGACGGGGCGTCAGAGTATGGGCGTCCGCCGGAGGAAGGAAGTCCCGCGCACGTTCCAACGAGGAAGGGGTTCGTCATGTCGGAGGAGACCCGCAGCGAGGCCTACGCGGAGCTGGCCGCCCTCGGCCCGTACGGCGTCCGTCCGGGCCACGCCCTGATCACCCTGGTCGAACCGCACCCGGGCCACGAGTACGCCTACAACCGCTGGTACGAGGATGATCATTACTACGCCGGCGCGATGGCCATGCCGTGGATGTACGCCGGGCGCCGCTGGGTGGCCACCCGTGACCTCCAACTGCTGCGCTACCCGGAGAAGTCGGCGGTCGCCCAGCCGGTCACCGCGGGCTGCTACATCTCCACCTACTGGGTCACCGAGGGCCGCTACGACGACCACATGAAGTGGACCGTCGGCATCAACAGGCGGCTGAACCGCGACGGCCGCGTCTACCGGGACCGCACCCACGTCTTCACGGCCTTCCAGGACCACGAGGCCACCGTCTACCGCGACGGCGCCGCGGGCCCCCGCGACTTCCACGCCCTCGACCACCCCTACGCCGGTCTCGTGGTCGAGGTCATCGACGCCGAATCACCGGAGCAGCGAGCCGAGTTGCTGGAATGGCTGCGCTCCCGCCACCTGCCCGGGCGGCTGGCGGGCTCACCCGCCGCCCTCGTCACCGTCTTCCGGCCGACCCCGCTCCCCGGCGACCGCATGACCTATGTCAAGCAGGTCGAGGGCGTGGACACCCGGCTGACCCTGCTCTGGTTCCTGGAGGCCGATCCGCGCGACTGCTGGGAGGCGCGTTTCACGGGCCTGGACGAGGCCGTGGCCGAATCGGGCCTGGGACGGGTGGAGCTGGTGGCCCCGTTCATCCCCACGATCCCGGGGACGGACACCTACGTGGACCGGCTGCGCTGAGGAGTGGGGCGTCCCGCGGTGCCCCGGAGGCGGGCCGGGGCACGGGAAGCACCCCAGCCCTCTCGGCCAGGACGGCGGACCGGACGAGAGGGCTCTGTCGGTGGAGCGTATGAAGCTGTCCCGGCCCCACAGGGGTCAGACGAGGCTGGACGCCTCGCGGCTCACATCGGCGACGAAGGCGTTCCAGGCGCCCGCGGGAAAGGCCAGGGTGGGGCCGGCGGGAACCTTGGAGTCCCGGACGGCCAGCGTCGCGAGAACAGGGGACTTGACCTCGACGCAGGCGCCGTTGCCGGTGGAGTAGGAAGACTTGGTCCAGGTGTCGAGGGCGCCCTGCTGAATTGCCATGATCGCTCCAGAAAGCTGTCGTTCGTCGATGAGTTGCCACCACCGGGCCGTCGGCGCGCTGTCACCGGACCGCGGATCCGTCAGGAGTCCCGCAGTCCGGATTGCGCCAACGTCATTGCCCGATGGCGTGATCGACGCTACTCGCCAACATCGGCTGGCGAAGCGACTATTCACTCGACTGGATGGCATATTCCATGGGGGTCTTCCGCCTGAAGGCGGCGACGGTGTAGGGTCCGGCCGCTCATCGGCGGGGACGCCCTCACCAGGCCGCCCCGTGTCCGGTCAGCGCGCGTAGTCCTTCGCGATGTCCGCGATGAACTGGCGCGACTGCTCCACGTTCAGGGCCTGGGCCCGCAGGTGTTCGTACATCACGCTGTACTTCTGGACGTCGTTCGCCTTCTCCAGGTACAGGTCGCTGGTCACGCCCTCGATGTAGACGACGCTGGAGTCGGCCGCGTCGGGGAACTCCAGGATCGCGTACTGGCCGTTCAGGCCCGGGTGCGCGCCCATGTCGAAGGGGATCACCTGCACGGTGACGTGCGGCAGCTGGGACTGCTCGACGAGGTACTCCAGCTGCTCGCGCATCAGCGCGCGGTTGCCGACGGCGCGGCGCAGGGCGGACTCGTCGAGGACGGTCCACAGGCGCAGCGGGTTGTCGGGGGCGGAGATTCGTTCCTGCCGCTTCATCCGGACCTGGACGCGCTTGTCGATGTCGGCGGGCGCGGTCTCCGGAAGCGCCCCGGCGATCAGCGCCTCGGCGTACTGCCGGGTCTGCAGCAGACCGGGGACGACCTGCGGGTCGTACACGCGCAGGCTCGCGGCGTCGGTCTCCAGACCGATGTAGACGCTGTACGGGATGTCGCCGAAGGAGTGCCACCAGCCCTGCTGGCGCGAGTCCTTGGCCATCTGCATCAGCGAGTCGACGATCCGGTGGTCCTCGACCTCGTAGACCCCGCAGAGGTCTCGGACGTCGCGCTGGCTGATACTGCGCCTGCCGTTCTCCAGCCGGCTGATCTTCGACTGGGAGACGAGAAGGCGCTCGGCGACCTCTTCGGCCGTCATACCCTTGAGTTCGCGGAGCCGCCGAAGCTCCTGGCCCAGCCGGCGCCGCCGGACGGTGGGATTGACACTTGACGCCACGGGACGTGCACCTCCGGCTACGGGCCTGTACTTTGCGTATCTGCTGTTGAGCAGATTGCCACCAAGGTGCTTTCTACCGCTGGGAAACGGCGTATATGCGCCGGGTGGACGCAAGTTCGCAGATTCGACGTGTATGCGCGGCCGTTGGGCCAGGTGTGCGCGGCCGTTGGACCGGTTCCTCCCGAATGCGCTCGCGCGGGGCGGCCGGGGCCGTGTCGTCGTCCGGACGTACGGTCCCAGCCACCCCGCGCGAGCATGCGGCTCCCGAACCGGATCGTGGGGACTGCGGTACGGCGCTGGTGTCTTGCGGCGGTGCGGGCGGTGCGGGTGCAGGCGCTGTCGGTGCGGGTGCTGCGTGCCGCGGCTCCTGCCGGCGGTGCGTGACGCGGGCCGTCGGGGGCCCGCGGCTCAGTGCGCCACGGCGCGCGCCATCGAACCGTGGCGCGGTTGCGCCGGAACACCGCGTGCGGGCTCCGGTGCGGACCTGACTCCGGCGGTGGCCGGACGGCCTGCCGGTGCCGGGCTGCGGCGGGGCTGTGCGGCCACACCGCTCTGAACGTCCATCACGGCGTGCGCCACGAGGCCGCCCATGGGGTCGTGCCTGATCAGGTCCCGCAGCCGGGAGCGGGACGATCGTCCCTCGTTCCCCGGGTACAGGTGCTTGCCGAGACCGACCGCGTGGGCCAGCGCGGCGAGCGCCGCGGTCCGCGGGTCCGGCGGTACGCCGGTGCGGATCGCGTTGTCCAGCCGGGCTCGGATCTCCCGGCTGATGTCCGTGTCCGTCGCTTGGTAGCGAGTCGTCGGAAGCACCCCGCACATCTGGCCGGCCACGGCATGGACCATGCCGCACCTCTCCAGATGCGAGAGGTAGGTCTGGCGGAGCCCCAGGCGGGGTCCGCCGATCCAGTTGACCGCGCGTACGGGTGCTCCGCGTCGGCGAAGGAGTTCCAACGCACAGTCCAGTGTCGGATCTCCGGTCGGCCGTGGCACCACCACGGCGATACGATCCCCGTCTGGGGCTATCCGTCCGGCCAGCGCCAGCTCCACTAGCTGTGCTCCGGCCAGACCGAGGTCGAGCGACTGCGGCTGCGCGGTGGTACCCGTGGCCGGGTCCAACGCCAGCAGCAGAAGCTCCTCCGGAATTGTTCTGCGGCTCTTGCCCATCCATGCCTCCCCGCGTGGATGAATGACAGGGTGACCCCTCTCACATTGGTCTGTCGAGAGCGCGTGACCGTAATAAGAGGGAACCGGCAGGTATGTCGTTCTCGTCTATCGCAGGAGTCGAGCCCTCGCACAGGACACTGGTACATGGTTCGGGCAGCGGTGTCCGGGCGGCGGTTCAAGGGTTTGACGGTTCGTTTTCGGCGCGCGGAGGGCGCGCGCCGCATGGAGGAGGCATCGGTGGCGGGCGAGTCCCCCGACAGGTCGAAGCAGCACGAGTCGCCGGCGTCGTCGGCAGAGGCGACGCCGGCGACCCCGGCGTCGGTTCCGGGTCCGGCGCGGTCGGGCGCGTCGGCGTCGACGTCGAGCCAGAGCTCGGCTTCGGCCGATCCCCGGATGGCGATGGCCCGTGAGAGGGCCGCCACGGTACGGGTGGATCAGGCGACGGCGGTGTTCTCCACGAAGGCGCTCTCGGGCGAGGGCGGCCGTACGGCGGACGCCTCCCGCACGGCGGAGCCGGAGCGCGTCTCCGAGTCCGCCGACGCCGACGGCGACGGCGCGGCCGGGGGCGGGAAAGCCGAGGGCGACACCCGGCTGCGCGCGGCCGTGGCCGCGTGGATGGCGGGTGCGGGCGAGCCCGCCCCGGCGGACGCGGCCGAGGACGGTTCCGAGGGCGGCACGGGTTCCGCGGACGACGAGGACGCCGAGGAAACCGACGCGGCCGAGGCCGCCGACGGCGACGAGACCGGCGCGGAAACGGACACGGCCGACGCCGGGACGGAGCCCGCCGGGGAGCAGGACGAGCCCGGGGACTCCGCGACGGCCGCGAGCACGTCCGACGCGTCCGACGTGACGTCCGGCACGGACGAGGAGGCCGCCGGGCCCGCCGCCGGTCCCGACATCGATATCGCCACCGACCGGGAGCCCGCTTCCGGCGAGGAGCCGGAGGCGGCTTCCGACGGGACTCCCGCGGACGGCGAGGACGAGGACGACGAGCCCGCGTCCGAGGCCGAGCGCGACGCCGGACCCGAGGACGAGCGCGACGGCGACTCCTCCGACGAGCCCTCGGACACGGTGTCCGACGACACCCCGGACACGGACGCCGAGGACGGCTCCGCTCCCGAGCCCCCCGTCGACCAGCCCACCGCGGTCTTCAAGACCCAGCGGCGCCCGGCCGTGGACCAGCCCACCACCATGCTCAAGCTGGGCGGCGCCACCCGGAAGCCGGCCGGCGCGAAGCCGGCCGACGGGCCGGAAGACGCCCCCGCGGACAAGCCCTCCGACAAGGCCACGGACGAGCCCTCCGACAAGTCAGCCGAGCAGTCCTCCGGCGAGCCCACCGGTGCACCCGTCCGCACCAGCAAGTTCGTCCCCCTCAACCGGCTCGACGACTTCCCCCTTCCGGCGCGCTCGAAGCCCACTCTCGAGCCCGCCGCCAAGCCCGACCGGGCCGCCGCGCCCGAGCCCACGGCGAAGCCCGACCGGCCTGCCGCGCCCGAGCCCGTCGCGAAGCCCGACCGGCCCGCCGCGCCCGAGCCCGCCGCCAAGCCGAGCTGGCCCGCGTCGCCCGGACGGCCCGCCGCGCCCGCCCCCGCCCCCAAGCCCACCCCCAAGCCCGTCGACCGGCCCGCGGCGGCCACCGCGGCCATCCCGCAGGTCGGTCCCGAGCGCACCACCCAGCTCCCGCTTCCGCCGAAGCCCCCGCTGGACCTGCTCGCCGAGCTGACGAACACTCCGCCGCCCCCGCAGACCCCGGTCCGCACCCTCGTGCGGCGGGTCAAGATCTGGACGCCGCTGGCCCTGCTGCTCGTGGTGATCTTCGCGGTCGCGCAGGCCTTCCGGCCGCTGCCGGCCCCGACCCTCGCGCTCAGCGCCGACAGCACGTACACCTTCGACGGCGGCACCCTCGACCTGCCCTGGCCCGGTCAGGGCCAGTCCGCGATCGAGGTCGACGGCGTGGGCAGCCTCGGGACCGACGGCAAGCAGGTCCCCGCGCCCACGGCGAGCGTCGCCAAGATCATGACGGCGTACGTGATCCTTCAGGAGCACCCGCTGAAGGGGAACGAGGAGGGCGAGAAGATCACCGTCGACCAGCAGGCCGAGGACGAGTCGAAGCTGCCGGACGAGTCGACGGCGCAGGTGTCGAAGGGCCAGCAGTTCACCGAGCGCCAGATGCTCCAGATGCTGATGATCCCCTCGGGCAACAACGCGGCGCGGCTGCTGGCCCGCTGGGACTCCGACCCCGAGAGCTTCGTCACCAAGATGAACGCCGCGGCCAAGAAGCTCGGCATGACGAACACCACGTACACGGACCCGAGCGGTCTGCAGAAGACGACGGTCAGCACGGCCACCGACCAGATCAAGCTGGCCAAGGAGGTCATGAAGAACGACGTGTTCCGCAGCGTCGTCGGCATGGGCAAGGCGGACATCCCGGGGCTGCCCGGCACGATCTACAACAACAACGCTCTGCTGGTGAAGCGTATCGGCGTGATCGGCCTGAAGACCGGTTCGTCGACGCCCGCGGGCGGCAACCTGGTGTGGGCCGCGACCAAGGTCGTGGACGGCAAGACGCGGACGATCTACGGCGCGGTCATGAACCAGGACGCCGGCACCGGCAAGGTCTGGGACAGCCTCGAGCTGGCGATCGCCAACAGCCGGACGCTGATCGAAAAGGTCCGGGAGAGCCTGATCACCGCCACGGTGGTGAAGAAGGGGCAGGTCGTCGGGTACGTGGACGACCAGCTCGGCGGCCGGACCCCGGTCGTCGCCACCAAGAACATGACCGCGGTCGGCTGGCCCGGCCTGAAGACCGAGCTGAGCATCGCCGAGGGCGAGGAGGCCGTCCCGCACACCGGCGCGGCCGGCACGGTCGTCGGCGAGCTGAGGGTCGGCGACGGTTCCAGCGAGGCCGTGCGGATCCCCGTCGCGCTCAAGTCGGACCTGGCCGAGCCCGGCTTCGGCGCGAAGGTGACCCGGGTCGGCTGAGCGGACCCGCGCGCCGGTGACGTACGCGCGCACGCACCGGTGACGTACGGCGGGGAGCGGTCCCCGCACCGCGCTCCGCCGGACGGTGCCCCGACCGGGGACCGTCCGGCGGAGCGCGTGCTAGCGTCGCGCTAATCGGGGCTGCTCGCGAGCCGCGGGTCCCGGCCCAGAACGGACCGACGGGACAGCGGGAGAACCTTGCAGTGGCGACAGTGGAGCCGACACACGCCGACGACGCCGAGGCGGGCCGGGGAACGGGCCCGCGAATACCACGCACCGTCACCCGGGAGGCGGTCCGTGACGTAGTCGCGGACAGCGGCCCGGAAACGGACGCGGGCCCTGCCGCGGAAGCGGACACGGACGCAAACCCTGACGCGGACGCGGAAGCGCGCCCCGCCACGGACACGCAACCGGCCGACGGCATCGCCGCCGGGAAGCACCGGGAGCCCGCGGAACCCGGAGAGCCCGCCGGAGCGGCGTCGGCCGGGTCGGCCGGTTCCGCGTTCGCGGTGCCCCTCGACCTCTTCCGCCGCTGCTTCCACCGCTACCCCGCCCTCCTCTTCACCGCCTTCGCCGGCGTGCTCCACATCGTGTGGTTCTTCACGTTCGCGAACAGCGGTGGCGACCTCGCGGCGCAGGACGCGTGGGCGGAGTTCGTCGGACGGCACCCGGACTCGGCGTACAACCTCGCCTGGTACGGCGGAATGCACCCGGTCTCCTACAGCGTGGTGTCGCCGTACCTGATGTCGGTGCTCGGCGTCCGGACCACGATGATGATCGCCGGAACGCTCTCGGCCGGCCTGCTGACGCTGGTCCTCGTCCGCAGCCGCGTCGTCCGCAACCCGGTCGCCACGTCGTTCGCGGGCGTCTTCGCGCTGCTGTGCAACGCGATCTCGGGCCGGGTGACGTACGGCCTCGGCACGGCGTTCGCGCTCGGCGCGGTCGCCGTCGTCTTCTGCTGGCCCCACCGCTGGCGCTACAAGCGCTGGGCCAAGGCCCTGAGCGCGGCGCCGCTGGCCGCGCTCGCGACGGCCGCCTCGCCGGTCGCCGGACTGTTCGTGGGCCTGCTGGCCGCGGCCATGTTCCTCCAGAAGCGCCGTCCCGGGGCCTACGCCCTCGGCATCGCCCCGACGGTCGTGGTCGGGCTCTCGGCCCTGCTGTTCCCCTTCTCGGGCACCCAGCCGATGACGTTCTTCTCGGTTATCCTGCCGTTCGCGTCCGCGGCCTCGGTCTGGTACGTGGTGCCCAAGGAGTGGACGACGGTGCGGATCACGGCGGCGGTGTACGGCCTCGCGGTGCTCCTCGTCTGGCTGATCAGCTCCCAGATCGGCTCGAACATCACGCGCCTGGCCATGCTGTTCGCGGGGGTCGTCCTGATCGCCGCGCTGCCCTTCACCGTGCCGAAGTCACGGAAGTGGTACACCGTCGTCGTCTCCTTCGCCGTGTTCACCGGATGGATCGGCTTCAAGACGGTCGACGACATCATCCACACGACCCCGGCGGCCTCCTGGGCGCGCGAGCTGGCCCCGCTCGTCCACCAGCTCCAGCTCGTGGACGCCGAGAAGGGCCGCGTCGAGGTCGTCCCCGCCCGCTCGCACCGCGAGGCCTCCGCCCTCGCCCCGTACGTGAACCTCGCCCGCGGCTGGAACCGCCAGGCGGACATGGAGCGCAACCCGCTCTTCTACGACGACACGCTCAACTCCGCGAACTACCACGAGTGGCTCCAGCGCTGGGCCATCCACTACGTCGTGCTGCCCAAGGGCGAACCGGACGGCGACGGCGGCCAGCGCGAGCGCGAGCTCGTCCAGCGGGGCATGCCCTATCTGCGGCAGATCTGGGGCGACGCCAACTGGCAGCTCTTCACCGTCACCGACCCCACCCCGCTCGCCGAGCCGCACGCCGTCGTCGACCTGGCCGAGCAGGGCGAGATGACCATCGAGGTGAAGCGGGCGGGCCGCATCCTCGTCCGCATCCCGTACTCGCCGTGGCTGAGCATCGTCGACGAGGACGGCAGGAGCCTGGAGGCACCCGAGGAGACGGCGGAGTCGAAGCGCCGCGCGGACGGAGCCCCGAAGACGTACGAGAACCTCAACGGCTGTCTGACGCCGACGGAGGAGACCGCCGCGGGCGACACGTGGACGCAGCTGCTCGCCCCGAAGCCGGGCACCTACCGGCTCGCGGCGCCGTACCAGCTCCCCCGGGGAACGCCGTGCCCGGAGGAACTGCGCTGAGCCCCGGCGCGGCTGGTGCCGTGCCGGGCGTCGCGAGCCGGTGAACCTTTCCGGTCACGGCACTAGAGCCGCTCGAACGGCCCGCAGTACGGCAGGCCCGCCTCCTCGGGCCGTCCGTCGCGGAAGAACCGTACGAGCAGGTCGCAGAAGTCCTGGGGCCGCTGGAGATGGGCCAGATGGCCGCACTCCGTGAGCGTGGTGAACCACGCGCCCGGCAGGTCCGCCGCCACCGAGCGGGCCATGTCGGGCGTGGTCAGCGTGTCGTGCTCGCCGGTGAACACGAGGTACGGGACGGCGGGGACGGGCGCCCGCCGGTACCACTCGTGGGCCAGCAGCCGCCGGTTCCGTTCCACCGTCACGGCGACGTCGCGCGGGGTCTGCGACGCGAACTGCCGGTACATCAGCCGGGTCAGCGCGGCGTGCTTGCGCACGGTGCGCTCGCCGGGCGGCGGCACGAAGCACCGGACGAACTCCTCGGCGGTCTCCTCGACGCGTCCCTGCTCCAGGAGCCGGATCCATCCCCCGAGCGCCTCGGTGAACCAGTCCGGGATGTGGTCCGACATCCCCTGCACGGCGACCCGGCGCAGCAGCTCCGGACACCGCTGGGCGAGCCGGAGCCCGACCGCCGCTCCGTAGCAGCCCGCGTACAGGTTCACCGGGCCGAGCCCGAGCGCGCGCAGCATGTGGCCCGCGCACTCGGCCAGGAAGTCGATCCCGTGCTCCACGGGCAGGAAGTCCGCGTCCCCGAACCCGGGCAGGTCCACCGTGACGACGGTCCCGAGTTCCCCGAGCCGGCGCTCGTGCCGCGTCCACGAGTACCGCGTCTGGTCCGACCCGCCGAGCACGAGCAGCGGTTCCGTGACGGGGGGGCCGTACCGGGCGATCCGGGCGGTGTACCCGTAGCCCTCCCACGAGAGCCGGTGCTCCGCCACTTCTGCGGACGCCCCGCCTCCCGGTGCGGGGGCGGGGACATGGACCGATGAAGCGACAGAAGGCACAGCGAACTCCCGGGAGGGACGAGACCACCGAAACTCCCCACTCGTACACGGCCCCCGGGCGCGGTGCCCGCAATGTCACACGAAGGTGGGCGCTGCACTGCGCGAAGTGGGCGCCGCACCGCACGAAGGCGGGCGGCGCACCGCACGAAGGCGGGCGTGGCGCGGCAGCCGTGCCACGCCACGCCCGTGCCTCGCGCCGGGCCGTTTCAGCCGACGGCCTTCTCGACCGCGGAGACCAGTTCGGCGGATTCCGGCTCGGTCTGCGGGGAGAAGCGGCCGACGACCGTGCCGTCCCGGCCGATCAGGAACTTCTCGAAGTTCCATCGGACGTCGCCGGAGTGCCCCTCGGCGTCGGCGGTGCCCACCAGACGCTCGTACAGCCCGTGCCGGGCGTCACCGTTCACCTCGACCTTCTCGGTCATCGGGAAGGTCACGCCGTAGGTCGCGGAGCAGAACTCGGCGATCTCCTCGGAGCTGCCGGGCTCCTGGCCGAGGAACTGGTTGCAGGGCACGCCGAGGACGGTGAAGCCCTGGCCGGCGTAGCGCTCGTGCAGCCGCTCCAGGCCGGCGTACTGCGGGGTCAGGCCGCACTTGGAGGCCACGTTCACGATGAGGACGGCCTTGCCCGCGTACTGGGACAGGTCGGCGGAGCCGCCCTGGAGGGCCCCGATCTCGACGTCGAGCACGGAGGTACCGGTGTTGTCAGTAGTCATAAGCGGATGCTAGCTCCGGTAGCCGGCGGTCCCTCCAGCCCCTCCGGCCCGTTCCCGGGGCCCGCCCGCTGATTCCCGTCAGCCGGCCCGGTCCCGGCGCTGCGCCGTGACGAGCACCTCACCGGCGGCCGTGCGCGAATACAGCACCGACCGGCCCGCCCGCCGCCGCCGCACGAGCCGCGCGTCCAGCAGCACCCGCAGATGGCGGCCGACGGATCCCAGCCCCTGCCCGGTCACGGCGACGAGCTGGCTGGTGGACAGGGGCGAGTCGAGACGGACCAGGACACCGGCCCGGGCCGTCCCGAGCAGCGCCCCCAGGCTCTCCGGCACGACCGCGGAGCCCGCGTCGGCCAGGGCCCCCGCGCACGGGTAGACCAGCGCGTAGCGCTCGTGGCCCTCCCAGGACACCCAGCCGGCCTTCGGCGTGACGGGGACGAGGACGAGCCGGGCTCCGGAGATCTCGCGCGGCGGGTACTCGTGGAGGTTGACCTGGAGCCGGTTGTCGCCGAGCCAGCGCGTCCCGGGCCGCAGCCCGTCCAGCGCCGCCGCCCAGCCGCCCCGGCCGAGACGCGCGGCCCGCGCCGCCACGTCGGCCTCCAGGACGCGCCGCCGCCGGTCCCAGTCGGGCCGTACGGACTCCTCCCACACGGCGGTGAGCAGCGCGGCGGCCCGCTCGGGCAGGTCGTCACGGTCCGCGAGGGCGGCGGGCAGCGGACCGCCCACCGAGCGGACCAGATGTCCGCGGGCGTCCGCGGGCGACGCGTCCCGCACCCGGGCGACCTCGGTCTCGAAGGTCTCGTCGCCGTACGGGGTCGGGGTGAGGAAGTCGGCGATCCACGCCTGCCCGAGCCCGCAGCGCACGAGCAGCGCGGTGACGGGGTCGGCGGCCAGCCGGGCGCGGTACGCGGGCAGACGGGCGTCGAGCCAGGCGCGTTCACCGGGGTGCGCGGCGGTCGCCGCGTGCAGCAGTTTCAAGGAGGCGAACGTCTCGGCGAGCGGAGACAGCACGAAACGGCTCCCGGCGAGGGTGTCGGCGTTCACCTGCCACCAGCCCATCCCCGCTCCTTCCGACCCGCTCCTTCCGACCCGCTCCTTCCGACCCGCCCCTTCCGGCCCCGGTGTTTCGCGACGGCGGACGTTTCGCACCCGCGCGAAAGAATATCGACCGCCCGTACGACCCCGCAGACTCCGCGGATGCGCAGCTACTCGGAGCTCTTCCGCACGCGGGAGTTCACCCCGCTCTTCCTGTCCTCCTGTCTGCGGATCGCCGCCTCGACGGTGAGCGGTCTGGCCCTCGGCACCCTCGTGCACCGGGCCACCGGCTCGCCGCTGCTCACCGCGCTGAGCATGTTCGGACCCTCGCTCGTCCAGGTGATCGGCGCGGTCACCCTGCTCTCGGCCGCGGACCGGCTGCCGCCGCGCGCGACGGTGACGGGCATCGCGCTCCTCTTCGGGCTCGGCACGGCGGCGACGGCGATCCCCGGTCTGCCGATTTGGACGGTCTTCGCCCTGCTCCTGCTCCTCGGTCTGGTCCAGTCCCTCGGCGGCGGGGTCCTGTGGGGCCTGCTGGCCGAGATCCTCGCCAAGGAGGGCTATCTGCTGGGGCGTTCGGCGTTCAACATGATGAGCGGGGTCGCCCAGGTCGCCGGATACGCCACCGGCGGCGTCCTCGTGGCCCTGCTGTCCCCGCGCGTCACGCTCCTCCTGGCGGCCGGGCTGTACCTGGCCGCCGCCCTGACCGCGCGGCTCGGCCTGACGGCCCGGGCGCCGCGCGCCCAGGGCCGCCCGTCCGTCGCCCGGACCCGGCACGCCAACGCCCGCCTCCTCTCCTCACCGGAGCGCCGCACCCTCTACCTCCTGCTCTGGGTGCCGAACGGCCTGGTCGTCGGCTGCGAATCGCTGTACGTGTCGTACGCGCCGGGCCGGGCGGGCGCGCTGTTCGCCTGCGCGGCCCTCGGCATGTTCGCCGGGGACCTGACGACCGGACGTCTGCTGCCGCCGCGCGTCCGGGCCCGTCTGGGCGTCCCGTTCCTGCTGCTCCTCGCGGCGCCGTACCTCTTCTTCGTCCTGCGCCCGGGCGTGGCCGTGGCGGCCGTCCTCGTCGCCCTCGCCTCGATCGGTTTCGGGGCGAGCCTGGTCCAGCAGGAACGGCTGGTGGAGCTCGTCCCCGGCGAACTCGGCGGCCACGCCCTCGGCCTCCACGCGGCGGGCATGCTCACGATGCAGGGACTGGGCGCGGCACTGGCGGGCGCCGTCGCCCAACTCGCCTCACCCGCAACGGCGATGACGGTGATGGCCGCCGCCTCGATCGCCGTGACCCTGGCCCTGGCCCCCGCCCTGCCGCGCCGCGGCGCCACGTCCGAGGAAGACCAACGCCCGGAGCCCTCCGTGCCAAGAGGGCGACAATCCGAGGTGAACTCTCCCTGAACGGGAGAAAGTTGTGCGATGTGATCGCAACCCGTCGTCCTTCGCCGATGTCGAACGGGATGCCTGGACGCGTGGGTCCGGGCATCCGGAGTCCCGGCGCGGCCGAGCCGCCGGGCCGCACGATCCCACCGAGGGGGAAACATGTTCAGTCGCCGTACCGCCGTCCTGCCGAGAGCGCTGGCGCTGGCCGTCGCGACGGCCGCCGTGTCCGCGGCGGTCGTCGCGGCCCCGGCCGCGAGCGCCGCGCCCGCCGCGAGCGCCACCGCGGCCTCCACCGGCCAGAAGATCTTCTACACGGCGGCCGCCGGCCAGACCAACCACCTGAAGATCTCCTGGGCGCTGGGCGCGACCGATCCCGACTCCCAACTCGTCGACTTCATCTACACGTTCGACGACACCGTGAAGATCTCCCTCGGTGCCGGCTGTGTCCGTCCCGCCTCGGGCGACACCACCCAGGCGGTCTGCACGGTCACCGAGCCCAACACCTCGGGCTCCGACCTCGACACCCTGATCGTCAGCCTCGGGGACGGCAACGACACCGCGACGGTCGACCCCGACAACAACGGGTACTCCCGCATCTACGGCGGGACCGGCAACGACACCGTCACCGGTCACGGCCGCGACGTCCTCTACGGCCAGGACGGCGACGACCGTCTGTCCGGGGGCGGCGGCGTCTACGGCGAGGGCTCCTTCGGCGGCGCGGGCGACGACACCCTCACCTCCTGCGACCACACCTGCCACGGCGGCACGGGCAACGACGTCCTGAGCGGCGGGGTGAGCGAGGCCGACAGCCACCCCGACCACGACAACAGCCTGTTCGGCGACGACGGCAACGACACGATCCACGGCAACGCGGGCGACGACCTCATCCAGGGCGGCCGCGGCGACGACCGCCTCTACGGCGACTCCGGCAAGGACAGGATCTACGGCAACTCCGGCAACGACCTCCTGCACGGAGGCTCCGGCACGGACACCCTCTCCGGAGGCCCGGGCACCGACCGGGTCTCCCAGAACTGAGGAGCCCCGGGGACCGCACCCCGCCCCAGGGGTCCGGGCCGGGCGCACGGAGCCTTCCGCGGACCCCGGTCCGCCTCCGCGCGCCCTGCCCGGCCCGGCCCCGCGGGTGGAACGATCCCGGTGCCCGGTACCGGCAGGGGAACGCGTTCGGCCGCCGTGGAGATGTGAGCGGCGGCGAGGGGATGTCTGCTGGTCCGGGAACGGCGTCACCACTACGAACAGCAAGGGGCCGGACATGGCAATCGTGATGTCGATGCACTGGGCGGAAGCCACACCGGAGCAGTACGACGCCGTGCGGGACGCGGTCCGGTGGGAGGACCTCCCGGCGGCCGGCGGCCAGATGCACGTGGCCTGGTTCGACGCGGACGGCCTGCACGTCACCGATGTCTGGGAGTCCCAGGAGGCCTTCGAGTCCTTCTTCACCGAACGCCTCGCGCCCGAGATCCAGAAGGCCGGCATGACCGGTGAACCCGACACGTCCTTCAGCCCGCTCCACCGGCGCTACATCGCCCCCGGCGTCAGCGGCGCGGCGTAGAACCCGCACCGCCCTCACCCGCGCGCGGGAGGCCGCCGAGCGGTACACGCGGCGCGGTGCCGCCCCCTGACCGGGAACGGCACCGCGCGGCGGGAGGTCCTAGCGGTAGAACCGCATGCCGCCGTTCGACCCGAGGGCGTCGAGTTCCAGCACGCCGCCGTCCGCGGTGACGTACACCGTGCCGGCGGTGAAGTTCCCCTTGCCGGTCCCCGCCGGCAGGCCCGCCACCGGGGTGCTGCGACCGGTGCGCGGGTCGATGCCGACGAGCTGCGGGGAGCCGGACGTGGTGACGGCGTACACCTTGCCGTCCGTGCCGGACGCGGGGATCGCGAGGGCGGCGGAGCGGTAGGTCCAGAGCTTGGCACCGGTCGTGGTGTCGAAGCCGTCGATCACCGGGTGGCCGGCGGCCAGGGCCGGGGTGACCAGGACCTTGCCGTAGAGCCGGGCGGAGCGGTCGGCGCCGGTCTCGTTGCCGGGGGTGACCTCGTCGTTGCCGACGGCCAGTTTGCGGCCGTTCCCCGCGGCGTCGAAGACCCGCACGGCGTCCTCGCGCGCCGTGTGGACGGCGGCGACCAGCGGAGACCCGGACAGGATGTGCGTCACGTCCGAGTGGGCCTTCTCGGCCTTCCGCCAGATCACCTTCCCCGTCTTCCCGTCGTACGCGGTGAGCGTGGACCGGGTCTTCTCGTCGAGGCAGAAGTCGGCCACCAGCACGACGCCGTCGGTGCCCCAGTCGTAGGCGTTGCAGTAGTGCCCGCGGGCCTTGTAGCCCCACACGCGGCTGCCGGTGCGGACGTCCACACCACCGAGGAAGTTCTCGCTGACGACGGTGGCGACACCGCCCTGGAGATAGGTCGTGGCGGTCGCCGAAGCGGGGTGCTTCTTGCTGGTCAGCGGCACGGACCAGAGGATCTTGCCGGTGGACGCCTTGACCCCGGCCAGCCAGGTGCAGGTGCTGCCGTCCTTGCCGAAGGCGACCGTGCCGATGCCCTGGGCGCTGAGCGTCGGCGACATCGCGCAGGGGACGGTGCCGCGCTCGGCCGCGGCGGCGGAGGGCTTGGCACGCCACACCTGACTGCCGTCGGCGGGGTCGTAGGCCCGCAGGCCGTCACGGGTGCCGGCCCGGACGAGCAGCTTGTCGGTCAGCCAACTGCCGATCAGCGTGTCGCCGGCGGACACCGGCGTCTGCCACGCCTGGGTCAGGTTCTCCGAGGCGACGGCGGCGGCCTCCTCCTGCTTGAGCACGACGGCGGCGGTCCCGACGGCGGCGGCGAGGACGGCGAGGGTGAGCACGATCCTGCCCGCCCGCCCGGTCCTCTTCGCCTGTCCGCCGTCCGCGCCGGTGCGGTGCGCCGGCTGCGCGGCGGCGGGCTCGGGACGGCGGAGGGCGGCCCGGTCGAGGACGGAGGTCGCCGCAGACGGGTGCCCGGACCCCAGGTCCGCCGGTTCGCCGCCGCGCCGGACGTGCGGGGGTGTCCGGTGATCCTGATCACGCACGGCCCGATGGGCGTCGGCACCGGGCTCGGAGGTCCGCAGCGGCATGGTGGCGTCCCAGCGCGTACCGGCGGAACCGCCGCCGTACGACTCGGCCGGCGGCCAGTCGTCCCACGGCGCGGCCTGCGCCGTCCGCTCCTGCTCCCGGTACGCCTGCTGTCCCTGGTGGGGCTGCCGTTCCTGGAACGCCTGCTGCTCCTGGT
Source organism: Streptomyces sp. NPDC058751 (assembly GCF_042746485.1). Taxonomy (NCBI): domain Bacteria; kingdom Bacillati; phylum Actinomycetota; class Actinomycetes; order Kitasatosporales; family Streptomycetaceae; genus Streptomyces; species Streptomyces sp. NPDC058751. The sequence goes on from NZ_JBHYPZ010000067.1 coordinate 37,026, forward strand.
GGGGCTGCCGTTCCTGGAACGCCTGCTGCTCCTGGTGGGGCTGCCGTTCCTGGAACGCCTGCTGCTCCTGGTGGGGCTGCTGCTGGTGCGCCTGCTGTCCCTGGTGGGGCTGCTGTCCCTGGAACGCCTTCTGCTGGTACGCCTGCTGTTCCCGGTGTCGCTGCGGGGCGGCGGCCGGCCTGCGGGGCTGGAAGGCCCAGCCGTCGTCCTCCCGCGGAGCCCCCTGGCCCGGCGACGATTCCGTCGTCATCTCCGTGATCTCCCCTGGTCGGGCATCCGCATGTGCCAGCCGTGATGATGCGCCACGATAAAGGTCGTTCCTTGTGGGCTTGCGCCCGGCTTCCCCACTGTCCCTGGATCAGCCGTTCTTGAACGAATGCCCGAATCCGTTCCGCGCCGACTCCACCTTGAACGCGGCCAGCGCGTCCATCGAGGTGTTGACCCGCCAGTCCATCAGCTGCTTGCCGCCCGGCCAGTCCTTGCGCTGGTCGTACCAGACGAGCCCGATGACACCGGCTTTCGCGGCGCCCTGGAACAGGTCCTGGATGTCCGCCCTCTTGTGGTCGCTCTGCGCCACCCCGGTCTCCGCGATCAGCACCGGCTTGTCGGAGAAGTCCGAGATCCGACGCATGGTGGGGGTGAACAGGCTGGAGAAGGCGACCCCGTCGATCGGCCCGTAGTAGCCGATGAGCCCGACCCAGTCGACGTAGGCGTCACCCGGGTAGTAGGGGCGCAGTTCGGCCTTCGTGCCCGAGTCGACCACATGCGGGGTCCACACCCAGATCACGTTGGTGACGTCCCGTTCGGCGAAGACGTCGTGCACGCGCTTCCACGCCGCGACGAAGTCGGCGGGCTTGGCGTGCTCGGGGCCCCAGGAGTTCCACGGGCCGTTCATCTCGCCCGCGAAGGAGAGGGCCAAGGGGCCGTCGTAGGAGGCGATCTGGTCCGCCAGCCGGCGGATGAACGCGTCTTCCCCGCCCTTGGCGATGTCGGCGAGCGAGGTGTCGGAGGGTACCAGCGCCATCATGGGCAGGTGGCCTTGCTTCCAAAGGAAGGCGTTGCCCTCCGGGTCGAAATCGTAGCCCCAGGAGCTGTAGTACTCGCGAATGTCGGGGGTCCGCCCGGCCTCCTCGGTGAAGGTGTCGACGATGCCGTACTGCCAGGGGGTCTTGTCGTCGACGACGCCCAGCGCGCGGCCGGACGGTTCGAGCATGGAGGAGACCTCGAAGCGCGCGGCCTTGCCCGTCTTGGCGTCACCCTCGCTTCCCGCGCCACCGCAGGCGCCCACCAGGAGTGATACGGCGGCCACGAGGGCCGCGGCGACCGTCGGACGGCTGCGGTTTGTGGCCATGGGTGAAGGTCCGATCAGATGGAGGGCGGGCGACGCGCCGAACTCTACGAGACCCTCGTGAGCTTCACCGAATCTTCATATTAATCTTGTTACGTGATCAGGATCGGTCGAATAATCTCCCTTTCCTTGCACATGCATGACTTTTCCGCACCACTCACTGCTCGCGGCAGAGCCGAACCAGCAGAAGCGACACGACGAAGGAAGGCTCGGGGCTGTCGATGACCAGTACCTCCATGGAGGTCGAGGCGGCTCCCGTCTTCGTGGACCAGACCGGTGTGCGCGGCCGACGGCTGCGCGGGTTCGGCTGGTTGGTGGGCATCCTCTGCGCGGCATCGGTGGTGGCGATGATCTCCGGCCTGATCGGAACCCAGTCGCAGGCGCCCGCGCTCACCGTCCCCGGCACCGCGAACACCACGCCGCCCAGTCAGTACCTGAACGCGCCCCTGCCCGCGGCTCCCGGAAAGAGCGTCACCGTGCCCGTCGCCGCGACGGCGACGGGCGGTGCGACGGCGCAGGACCCCGTGACCGGCACCGCGCAGGAGCCCGCGCCCGACGCCACCACACCGGTCACCGGGACGGCGGCCGGTACCGCGGCTTCCGGCACCGGCGGCGGAACCGGTACTGACACCGGCACGGGCGCCGACACCGGCACCGGCACGGGCACGGGCACGGGCACCGGTACCGGCACCGCGCAGGAGCCCACCTCCGAGGCCACCACGTCGGTCACGACGACGACAACCGGTACGGCGGTGTCGGGCTCCGCCACCGGCATCGCGCAGTAGACCCGACGCGATCGACCAGGAAGTCCATGTCCCGCTCCCGCAACCAACGCCGCCGGCAGTCCATCGCGCGCCCGCGCCGACTCGCCGCGCCTCCCCTGCGCTTCTTCCTGCCGGTGGCCGTACTGGCGACCCTGCTGGCGCTGATGGTGCTCCGGGGCATGGCGAACAACGAGGTCTTCCACGACGAGAAGATCGCCACCTCCGTGGACAAGGTCACCGTCCCGACCAGCGTGCTGGAGGGCGGCCCGGTCGTCGACGCACGCGGTGACAAGAACGACAAGCCGGTCAACTACACGATCCCGGACAAGACCGTCGTCCTCTCCTTCGACGACGGGCCGTCCCCCCAGTGGACGCCGAAGATCCTCGAGGTGCTGAAGGAGAAGGACGTCCGCGCCGACTTCTTCGTCACCGGCTCGATGGTCACCCGCAATCCGGCCCTCATCCGTCGGATCGTCGCCGAAGGCCATCAGATCGGTCTGCACACCTTCACCCACCCCGACCTCGCGCTGCAGTCCGGCACCCGGCTCACCTGGGAACTGGGCGAGACCCAGCTCGCGCTGGCCGGTGTCGCGGGCATCCACTCCAGCCTGTTCCGCCCGCCCTACTCCTCCACCGTGGACGCGCTGGACGACTGGTCGTGGCCGGTGACCAAGCAGGCCGGGGAGGAGGGGTACCTGACCGCCTTCATCGACAAGGACACCGACGACTGGAAGCGCCCCGGCGTCGACTCCATCGTCAAGGCCGCCATGCCCGACCTCCCCGGCCAGGGCGAGATGGTCCTGATGCACGACGCGGGCGGCAACCGGTCGCAGACGCTGGCCGCGCTGCCGATCATCATCGACAAGCTCAAGGACCAGGGCTACACCTTCAGGACCACCGCCGAGGCGCTCGGCACCGGCTCCGCCAACACCGAGGTCACCGGCTACAACCTGTGGGTCGGCAAGGCGTTCGTGTGGTGCGCCACCTTCTCGGTGGGGCTGATGCCGTGGCTGGTCGGCCTGCTCGCGGTCGTCGGCGTGCTGGTCATGGCCCGGTTCGCGCTGATGCTGCTGCTCTCGGCCGTCCACGTGCGGCGCACCCGCAAGAAGGGCTTCTCCTGGGGCGACCCCGTCACCGAACCGGTCACGGTGGTGGTCCCCGCGTACAACGAGCAGGAGTGCATCACCAACACCCTGCTCTCCCTGGCCGCGAGCGACCACCCCATCGAGGTGATCGTGGTCGACGACGGGTCGACCGACGACACGTCCGCCATCGTGGAGGAACTCGGCCTGCCGAACGTCCGGCTGATCCGGCAGCCGAACAGCGGCAAGCCGACCGCCCTCAACACCGGTGTGGCCGCCGCCTCGTACGACCTGATCGTCATGATGGACGGCGACACGGTCTTCGAACCGTCCACCGTCCGCGAGCTGGTCCAGCCCTTCGCGAACCAGCGCGTCGGCGCGGTGGCCGGCAACGCCAAGGTCGGCAACCGCGACACGCTGATCGGCGCCTGGCAGCACATCGAGTACGTGATGGGCTTCAACCTCGACCGCCGGATGTACGACGTGCTCAACTGCATGCCGACCATCCCCGGCGCCATCGGAGCCTTCCGCCGCACCGCGCTCCAGCAGGCGGGCGGCATGAGCGACGACACGCTCGCCGAGGACACCGACGTGACCATGGCCCTGCACCGGGCCGGCTGGAAGGTCGTCTACGCCGAGGACGCCCGCGCCTGGACCGAGGCGCCCGTCAGCATGAAGCAGCTGTGGTCGCAGCGGTACCGCTGGAGCTACGGCACCATGCAGGCGATGTGGAAGCACCGGCACGCGATGCTGGAGCGCGGACCGGCCGGCCACTTCGGCCGGGTGGGCCTGCCGTTCGTCTCCCTGTTCATGGTGGTCACCCCGCTGCTCGCGCCCGCCTTCGACATCGGCATGGTCTACGGCGTGGTCTTCGTCGACGCGTACAAGACCCTGGCCGCCTGGTTCGCGGTGATGGCCCTCCAGGCCGTCTGCGCCTGGTGGTCCTTCTACCTGGACAAGGAGAAGGCGTGGCATCTGATCACGCTGCCGGCCCAGCAGGTGGTCTACCGGGTGCTCATGTACATGGTGCTGATGCAGTCCGCCATCACCGCTCTGACCGGGGGACGGCTGCGCTGGCAGAAGCTGAAGCGCACCGGCGAGGTGGGGCTCGACGTCACGACGGGGGCGATCTCTTCATGAACACCGCGGAACGAGGTGCCTTCGGCATCCACGGCTCCCACGACACCGTCGCCCTGCGGGTGACGGACCCCGCCGCGATTCCCGCGCAGCGCGCCCCGGAACCCGAGGAGGCCGCCCCGGCGTCCCCCCGGAAGCCCGGCCGTGACCGCTACCTCGACCTGCTGCGGGCGCTCGCCCTGGTCCGCGTGGTGATGTACCACACCTTCAACTGGACCTGGCTGCCGATCGTCTTCCCCTCCATGGGCGTCATGTTCGCGCTGGCGGGATCGCTGATGGTGCGGTCCCTCAACCGGCCGGCGCTGAGCGTGATCCGCGGCCGGCTGCGCCGTCTGCTGCCCCCCATGTGGCTGTTCGGCGCGATCGTGGTGCCGCTGATGGTCCTGGAGGGCTGGAGGCCCGACCCCAGCCACCCCAACTGGTGGTGGGGCGACCTGGCCTACTGGATCCTGCCGCTCAGCCAGCCGCCGTTCGGGTACCCGCTGGACGCCTTCGGCGGGCACCTGCAGAGCTCCTGGGCCGAACAGATCTGTGTGCCGTTGTGGTACCTGCGCGCCTACCTCTGGTTCGTGCTGCTGTCGCCGCTCATGCTCAAGGCGCTGCGGAAGCTGCCCTGGGTCACCCTGACGGTGCCGCTGGCGCTCGCGTTCCTCATCAACTCCGGCCTGGTGGACCAGTCCGGCCGGCTGATGGAGGCCACCACCGACTTCACCACCTTCGGCGCCTGCTGGCTGCTCGGCATGGCCCACGGCGAGGGACTGCTCCGCAGGATCCCGCAGTACGTCGTGCCGTCCGTCGCGCCGCTGGTCCTCATGTTCGGCTACTGGTGGCTGATGCAGTCGCCGGTGGACGACCCGCGCCTCGGACACGACCTGGAAGCGGTACCGGTCGCCCAGGCGATCTGGTCGTTCGGCGCGGTGATGCTGCTGCTCCACCTGAGCCCCTCCTGGGACCAGTGGCCCAAGCCGCTGGAGCGGTTCAACGGCGTGATCAGCCTGCTCAATTCCCGCGCGGTCACCGTCTACCTGTGGCACTGCTTCGCGCTGGTGCTGACGGAGCCGCTGCTGGACGTGCTGTGGAACACCGACTTCTTCTTCGACCACGCGCAGTGGCTGCTGAGGAGCCGGTGGACCCAGCTGGTGATCGCCGTTCCGCTGATCTGCCTGGCGATCGTGCTCTTCGGCTGGATCGAGGACGTGGCCGCCAAGCGCCGCCCACGGCTCTTCCCCTACCCCCGCCGCGCCAAGGGCCGCCGCCGCGTCAACTAGGGTCCGTCTTCAAACGGATCTTGCCCAGAGTAGGAATGACGCGAGATTGACCGCTGCCTCGTAGGAGGTGGCGGTCTTGTCATATCTGGTG
>NZ_JBHYPZ010000068.1:0-40560 GCF_042746485.1 Streptomyces sp. NPDC058751
TGCCGGTACATCACATGCCCGTCGCCACCGACGCTCACCTCTCCGTCCAACGGCGACGGGCGGATGTACCGGCACGGCCCCGACCCACCCACCGGACCGGCACCGCGCCCGTGAACGCCAGAGGCGAGCTACCGGCGGCGGCGGTGCAACGCGATCGCGGCCGCCGTGCCGCCGGCCACCGCGCCGACCCCGGCCGCGGCGGGAATCCCGACCTTCGCGGCCTTGCGCGCGGTGCGGTAGTCCCGCAGCCGCCAGTCGAAGTCCCGCGCGTGCTTGCGCAGTTTCGAGTCGGGGTTGATCGCGTACGGATGCCCCACGAGCGAGAGCATCGGAATGTCGTTGTGCGAGTCGCTGTACGCCGCGCAGCGCGACAGGTCCAGGTTCTCCGCGGACGCCAGCGCCCGTACGGCCTCCGCCTTCGCCGGCCCGTGCAGGGGTTCGCCGACCAGTTTGCCGGTGTAGATCCCGTCCACGGATTCCGCGACCGTGCCCAGCGCCCCGGTGAGGCCGAGCCTCCGGGCGATCACCGTGGCGATCTCCACCGGCGCCGCCGTGACGAGCCACACCTTCTGGCCGGCGTCCAGGTGCGCCTGGGCGAGCGCGCGGGTACCGGGCCAGATCCGCTCGGCCATGTACTCGTCGTAGATCTCCTCGCCGATCGACATCAGCTCGGAGACCCGGTGGCCCTTCACGATCGACAGCGCGGAGTCGCGCGCCTCCTGCATGTGCTCGGGGTCCTCGACGCCGGCCAGCCGGAACCACGCCTGCTGCCAGGCGAACTTCGCGAGGTCGCGGGTCTCGAAGAACTTCCGCTTGTACAGCCCGCGTCCGAAGTGGAAGAGGGCGGCACCTTGCATCACGGTGTTGTCGAGGTCGAAGAACGCGGCGGCCCTGTCGTCGCCGAGCACCGGGAAGTCGGGTTCCTCCACGGCGTCCGGTGGCGCCAGTTCTTCGAGTTCCCGCAGTTCCTGCGAGGACTTGCGCGCTGCCTCCGCCGAGGCCTCGCCTGCCAACACGCTCCGCGCCGTGGCGGAGCGCCTACGGGGAGTGAGCCATCCGAGAGCGGCCATGTCGTGAGCATAGCCAGTCTGTTCGCCGCTTCCGGAGTCGGCAGGATTCGGTGCTGTGAACTCTCCGCGGCCATGCCGTTAAACGGGCGGCCGGACACACCCCGCCCCCGGCGCGTCGCCCCCGTGCCAGGTCCGCCGCGTGATCGCGCCGGCCCCCGCCGCGTGATGCGCCGGGCGCGCCCGCCAGGGCCCCCGCGGCGGGACAATGGCGGCATGAGCCCCATGTTCCGGCGCAGCGACCGCCGTACGGAGACGAAGGCGCCCGCGGATCACCTGGTCACGCTGATCAGGAAGCCCGGGTGTCATCTGTGTGATGACGCACAGGAAGTGATCGAGAAGGTGTGCGCCGATCTCGGGGTCCCCTGGGAGGGGAAGGACATCACCGAGGACGAGGAGCTGCACCGCCAGTACTGGGAGCAGATCCCGGTCGTGCTGGTGGACGGCGCGCAGCACACCTTCTGGCGCGTGAACGAGGAGCGCCTCCGCAAGGCGCTCGCGGGGTGAGCCGTGCGCGGGGCGGCCGTGGGTGGCCGTGGCGGCCGTGACGTATCCCGACTTGTGACCTGTCCGAGGAGTCCTTGGCGTCCGGAAAGTCGCCTAGGATCGACGGCGAGTCGGTCTCGGGGGCGGGAATCGTTGAGGAGAGTGTTGCGGTTTTGCCCCCTTCGTGTGCGGAGCGGAGTCGTCCGCACGCCGGTTGCGCACCGGCGTGCCGGGCGCGCGTGAGCCCGGTCACGTTGGCCGGGCAAATCGGACACAATCTTTGTGCACGCGTTCACAAAGACATAGCCTGCCTTCGACGGGGCGGTCTGGGGACAAGCGACCGCCCGCAGCCCCGCTCTACCCGCAGGAGCACCGTGGCAACTGGCCGCTCTCACCGACCGGCGACCCGCAGTCGAGGAATTCCCGAGGCCACGGTCGCCCGGCTTCCGCTGTACCTCCGTGCCCTGACCGCACTGTCGGAGCGCTCGGTGCCCACGGTCTCCTCCGAGGAGCTCGCGGCCGCAGCGGGGGTCAACTCCGCGAAGCTCCGCAAGGACTTCTCCTACCTCGGTTCCTACGGGACGCGTGGTGTGGGGTACGACGTCGAGTATCTCGTCTACCAGATCTCCCGTGAGCTGGGCCTGACCCAGGACTGGCCGGTAGTGATCGTCGGCATCGGCAACCTCGGTGCGGCACTGGCCAATTACGGAGGGTTCGCCTCCCGTGGATTCCGTGTGGCGGCGCTCATCGACGCCGATCCCGCGATGGCCGGCAAGCCCGTCGCCGGGATCCCGGTGCAGCACACGGACGACCTGGAGAAGATCATCGACGAGAACGGTGTCTCGATCGGTGTCATCGCCACGCCCGCCGGGGCCGCGCAGCCCGTCTGCGACCGCCTGGTCGCCGCCGGCGTCACCTCCATCCTGAACTTCGCGCCGACCGTCCTGTCCGTCCCGGACGGCGTCGACGTGCGCAAGGTCGACCTCTCCATCGAGCTGCAGATCCTCGCGTTCCACGAGCAGCGCAAGGCCGGCGAGGAGGCCGAGGCGCAGGCCGGCGCCCCCGCCCCGGCCGAGCGGGAGAACAACGACAACGACAAGGGACCCGACGGGGACGTTCCCGCGGTGATGCCGGCATGAGTCTCCTCGTCGTCGGGCTGAGCCACCGCAGCGCTCCGGTCAGCGTCCTCGAAAGGGCCGCGCTGTCCGCGGACGCGCAGGTCAAGCTGCTCCAGGACACCCTCGCCGCCGAGCCCGCCGCCGAGGGTGCGGTGCTCGCCACCTGCAACCGCATCGAGCTGTACGCCGACGTGGACAAGTTCCACGCGGGCGTCGCCGAGCTGTCCACGCTCCTCGCCCTGCACAGCGGCGTCGGGCTGGAGGAGCTCACCCCCCATCTGTACGTGCACTACGAGGACCGGGCCGTCCACCACCTCTTCTCGGTGGCCTGCGGCCTCGACTCGATGGTCGTCGGCGAGGGCCAGATCCTCGGCCAGATCAAGGACGCGCTCGCCACCGCGCAGGAACTGCACACCGCGGGCCGTCTCCTGAACGACCTGTTCCAGCAGGCCCTGCGGGTCGGCAAGCGCGCCCACTCCGAGACCGGCATCGACCGCGCCGGACAGTCCCTGGTCACCTTCGGCCTGGAGCAGCTCTCCGCGGGGCAAGCCGTCGAGGCGTGGGCCAAGGGCAAGAAGGCCCTGGTCATCGGCGCGGGCTCGATGTCCTCGCTGGCCGCCGCGACGCTCGCGCGCGTCGGCGTCGGCGAGATCGTGATCGCCAACCGCACCCCCGACCGCGCCGAGCGGCTCGCCGAGATCCTCACCGGCGGCGACGACACGGACGTGCTGGCCCGCGCGGTACCGATGGAATCGGTGCCGGTCGAGCTGACACGTGCCGACATCGCCGTCTCGTGCACCGGGGCCACCGGGCTCGTCCTGACGGCCGAGACCGTCGCCGCCGCCGTCGAAGGACGTACGGGAACGCCCGCGGCACTGCGCGAGACGCCGCAGGCCCCGGCCGCCCACCTTGCTCCCGCCGACGCCTGCCCGCTGGACCTGTCCGCCGTGCAGGGTGCCACCGGCTTCTCCGTCATGGGCGAGGCCGCCGTCGCCGGCATGGACGCGGCCACCCTGGAGCAGCACGCGGCCTGGGTGGACAAGGGCACCGGAACCGTCCCGCGCCGCGATGTCCGTCGTACGCCCGGAGAGGACGCCGAGGCCGACGCCGACCTCATCGCCGCGCTGGCCGCGGCCGCCGCGACGGTCGGCCGCATCCCCGAGCGCCGCAGGCCCGAACCCGTCGCCGAGGCACCCCGCCCCGCGCCGGTGCTCGCGCTGCTCGACCTCGCGATGCCCCGTGACATCGACGCCGCCGTGCACCGGCTGCTCGGTGTACGGTTCGTCGACCTGGAGACCCTCGCCGAGGCCTCCGCGGACGCGCCGATGGCCGCCGACGTGGACCAGGTGCGCCGGATCGTCTCCGACGAGGTGGCCGCGTTCGGCGCCGCCCAGCGGGCCGCGCACATCACCCCCACCGTGGTCGCGCTGCGCGCCATGGCCGCCGACGTCGTCGCGAACGAGATCGCGCGACTGGAAGGACGGCTGCCGGACCTCGACGACAAGCAGCGTGGCGAGATCACCCAGACCGTGCGGCGCGTCGTCGACAAGCTGCTGCACGCGCCGACCGTACGGGTCAAGCAACTCGCCGCCGAGCCCGGCGGCGCCGGGTACGCGGACGCGCTGCGGACCCTGTTCGACCTGGACCCGGAGACGGTCGCCGCCGTCTCGCGGGCCGAGAACAACACCGAGAACGCCAAGAACCGAGGGCGAGCATGAGTGAGCAGGCTTTGAGGCTCGGGACCAGGCGCAGCAAGCTCGCCATGGCCCAGTCCGGGCAGGTGGCGGATGCCGTGAGCCGGGTGACCGGACGGCCCGTCGAGCTCGTTGAGATCACGACGTACGGCGACGTTTCGCGCGAGCACCTCGCGCAGATCGGCGGCACGGGTGTCTTCGTGACCGCCCTGCGGGAGGCACTGGTGCGCGGGGAGGTCGACTTCGCCGTGCACTCCCTCAAGGACCTGCCGACCGCGCAGCCCGAGGACCTCGCGCTGGCGGCCGTGCCGGTGCGCGAGGACGTCCGTGACGTGCTCGTCGCCCGCGACGGACTGACCTTCGAGCAGCTTCCGGACGGCGCGCGCGTCGGCACCGGTTCGCCGCGCCGCATGGCGCAGCTGAACGCCTACGCGCGCAACCACGGCATGTCGATCGAGACGGTCGCCATCCGGGGCAACGTCGACACCCGCATCGGATACGTCCGCTCCGGGGAGCTCGACGCCGTCGTCCTCGCCGCGGCCGGACTCAACCGGCTCGGCCGCATCGACGAGGTCACCGACTTCCTGTCGGTTGATACTGTTCTGCCCGCCCCCGGCCAGGGGGCCCTGGCGATCGAGTGCGCCGCGGACGACGCGGACCTCGTCGCCGTGCTCGCCGAGCTCGACGACCCGTTCACCCGGGCCGCCGTGACCGCCGAGCGGTCCCTGCTCGCGGCCCTGGAGGCCGGCTGCAGCGCTCCCGTGGGCGCGTACGCCGATCTTCTGGCCGACGGGCAGATTGTCAAGGAGATGCGCCTGCGCGGCGTCGTCGGCACGGCCGACGGCTCGACGCTGGTGCAGCTGTCCACCACCGGTCCCGTGCCCGAGACGCATGACCAGGCGATGTCGCTCGGCCGTGAACTCGCTGCCGAGATGCTTGCCAAGGGCGCGGCCGGTCTGATGGGGGAGCGAGCACTTTGAGCCCCACCACCCTTCCCACCAATCCGGTCCACGGGCACGTCACCTTCCTGGGTGCCGGACCCGGAGATCCAGGGCTGCTGACACTGCGCGCCGTGGAGGCGCTGGCGAACGCGGACGTACTCGTCGCCGAGCACGACGTGCTCGACGTGGTGCGCGTCCACGCCAGACAAGGCGTCACCGTTCTGAACACGGATCCGGACACTTCGCCGGTTCCGTACCCGGGCACAGGCACGCCTCAGCTCACGGTTGTCGACGGCACGTCGACGACCGTTGGTGACCCCGCGTCGAGGGACGCTGCCAATCTTGTCATGGGGGCCGCGCGGGGCGGCAAGCGGGTCGTGCGTGCGGTGTCCGGTGACCCGGGACTTGATACGTACGCGGCCGAGGAAATGCTCGCCTGCGTCGCCGCGGGCGTGCCGTTCGAGGTCGTGCCCGGCATCGCGGCCGCCGTCGGCGTGCCCGCGTACGCGGGTGTTCCGCTGCGGGACGCCGAGGGCGCGGACGTACGGTTCGTCGACGCGCGGACCGCGTCGAACCGCTGCTGGACCGAGGTCGGCGCCTCCGACGGCACCGTCGTGGTGTCGGCGACGCTCGACTCCGTGGCCGCGGCCGCCGGTGAGCTGGTGGCCTCCGGCCGCAAGCCCGACACCCCGATGTCCGTGACGATCGCCGGTACGACGACCCGCCAGCGCACCTGGTCGGCCACCCTCGGCACGATCGCGCAGACGCTGAAGCAGGCGAAGGTGCTGCCGTCCCCGGACGGCGGCCGTCCGGTGATAGCCGTGGTCGGCGAGCGTTCCGCCGCCGCCCAGCGCGACCGGTTGTCGTGGTTCGAGTCCAAGCCGCTGTTCGGCTGGAAGGTGCTCGTGCCGCGTACGAAGGAGCAGGCGGCCTCGCTCTCCGACCAGCTGCGGTCGTACGGGGCCGTGCCCTACGAGGTGCCGACGATCGCCGTCGAGCCGCCGCGCACGCCCCAGCAGATGGAGCGCGCGGTGAAGGGCCTGGTGACCGGCCGCTACGAGTGGATCGCGTTCACCTCGGTCAACGCCGTCAAGGCGGTCCGGGAGAAGTTCGAGGAGTACGGCCTCGACGCGCGCGCCTTCGCGGGCATCAAGGTCGCCGCGGTGGGCGAGCAGACGGCCAAGGCGCTGATCGCCTTCGGCGTGAAGCCGGACCTCGTGCCGAGCGGCGAGCAGTCGGCCGCGGGCCTGCTGGAGGACTGGCCGCCCTACGACCCGGTCTTCGACCCGATCGACCGCGTCTTCCTGCCCCGGGCCGACATCGCCACGGAGACCCTGGTCGCCGGGCTGATCGAGCTGGGCTGGGAGGTCGACGACGTCACGGCGTACCGCACCGTGCGCGCGTCGCCGCCGCCGGCCGACACCCGTGAGGCGATCAAGGGCGGCGGCTTCGACGCGGTGCTCTTCACGTCGTCGTCCACGGTCCGCAACCTGGTCGGCATCGCGGGCAAGCCGCACAACGTGACGGTGATCGCCTGTATCGGCCCCGCCACGGCCAAGACGGCCGAGGAGCACGGGCTGCGGGTCGACGTGATGGCTCCTGAGCCGTCGGTGCACAAGCTGGCGGAGGCGCTGGCCGAGTTCGGCCTGCGCCGCCGTGCCGCCGCGCTGGACGCCGGCGACCCGGTGACCCGCCCGAGCGAGCGTCGTCCCGGCTCGCGCAGGCGCCGGACCACCTGACGCAGGTGAGAACGCCCCGCCGTCTCTTAGGGAGACGGCGGGGCGTTCTTCGTTGTGTGCCCGGCCCGGTCAGGCGGACGACAGGAAGGCCGCCCAGGCGGCCGGGGTGAGGGCGAGGCGGGGGCCGTCGGGGTCCTTGGAGTCCCGGACGAGGATCCCGTCCGGACGGGCGGCCACTTCGACGCAGTCGGGGCCGTCAGGAGTGCTGTAGCTGCTCCTTATCCACTCCAGAGCCGGTCCGTCTTCTCTTGCGGACGTGCGGATCATGTTTCTCCCAGCACTGTTTCGATGAAGGCCGCCGATTCCCGGGGTGCGAGAGCCTGCGCCCGGATGGTCCCGTAGCGAATGTCCAGGATCTGCACCTCCTTGGGGTCGGTGATAACCCGGCTGATGAGCTGGACCTCGTTGTGGCCGACGGTGCTTCCGTCCCGCAGTCTGAGCAGTCTGAACGAGCCCGCCAAGCCCGCGTTGTCCTCGCGGTCCAGTGGCAGTACTTGCAGGTCGACGTTGCCCAACTCGGCTACTGCCAGCAAGTGTTCGAGCTGCTTTCGCATCACCATTCTGCCGCCGATGGGGCGCCGTAGCGTTGATTCGCACTGCACGAAGCTGAAGACGCGCAGTGGCGCCTGATCGCCGACGATGTCCTGGCGGGCCACACGGGCGGCCACGTGCCGCTCAAGGTCGTCCTCCGTGAACGGGGGTCGCCGGGTGGCGACCGAGGCCCGAATGTAGTCCTCGGTCTGCAACAACCCGTGAACCACGGAGTTGTTGTACGCGCAGAGCTCGATCGCGTCGGCCTCCAGTTTCTTCAGGTCCCGTACCTTCTTCGGGTACCGGACCTCCGTCAGGTCCTCCTTCAGCGCCGCGAGCCTGCCGCCGGCCGACAGGATCTCGTCCGCGCGGTCCAGGTACTCGGGCCGGGGGATGCGCCGCCCCCGCTCCACGGAGGAGACCTGTTCCTCCCCGTACCCGATGGCCGCGCCGAACTCGGCCTGGGTCAGACCCGCCGACTCGCGCCACAGCTTCAGCTGGCGCTGGACGGTCCGCAGAACCGCCCCGGCCTCTTCGTCGTCCTCCGGCCCCGCGTCCCACTCGCCCACGCCCGCCTCCTGGTCACCCCGTACGGCCCGGACAGAACCGGACGTCATCCGGACAGACACCGTCCGCACGGGCTGCCGCACTTCACAGATTACGTACGCGAGAACACGCTGAGTGACGTGAATCAGCGAACTCCGTGCCTTCCGCTCCACCACTTCTCGGTGCCGCTGTCCGCCACCCGGCGCGGTGCGCGCCTCGCGCGGCTGCTGGCGGCCGAGCGGCTGGACGACTGGGGGCTGCCGTCGGACCCGGCCCGGCTCGTCGTCGCCGAACTCGCCGCGAACGCCGTCCTGCACGGCCGGGTCCCCGGCCGGAGCTTCCGCCTCACCCTGTCCGTGCGTGCTCCCCGGACGCTGAGCGTGGAGGTCACCGACGCCCGGGGCGAACGGTGGCCCGCCCGGGTGCGGGTCGCCGGGACGGAGTCCGAGTCCGGTTACGGGCTGCTGCTCGTGGAGGAGTTCGCGGACCGCTGGGGTGTGCGGTCGGGCCCCGTGCCGTGCAAGACGGTGTGGGCGGAACTCGATCTCGGGCCCCGCCGGTGACGTCCGCACCGGAGCCCGGTGGCATGTCCTCCGGTGGTGGGTGCGCCGGGGCGGCGGGCGGTAAAAGACCAAAGAACCCGGGGGAAAGACCGACCAACCGACCAAACCGGGCCCATGTCACACGGGCGGGTGAAACGGGCCGGTGCGGGTGGCGCGGGGGCGGTTCGGGCGTGCACGCTCACCGCAGGAAACACCCACAACTCCACATGCCCGCACATGCTTCGGCCCCCGCCGGGACTGCAATCCCAATGCGAGGGCCTCACCAAAGAGGAAGTCAGACCCTTCCCCATGGCTGTGTCCAAGCTTATCGATGCCCTGCGCCCGAGTCAGGGAGTACGGCGCAACGCCACTCACTTCGGTGTCACGCACGTACGTGAGTACCAGTCCGACCGCTACACGATCGTCGGTAACCACCTCGCCCAGCACCGGGGGCTCTCCGCGACCGCGGTCGGGATCGCCGTGCACATCCTGTCGCTGCCCGAGGGCGCGCGGGTCGACATCCGCAGCCTCACGGAGTGGTTCCCCGAGGGACGGGCCCGGATCGCCTGCGCGCTGCGGGAGTTGGAGGAGCGCGGCTATGTCGAGCGGGTGCGGGAACGGCTCCCCTCCGGGCGGCTGATCACGCGTACGTTCGCGTACCACGCCCCCGCGCTCACCCGGGCCCGACGGGAGGCGGCCCCGGAAGCCGTCGACCTCCCGGCACCCCCGACGGTCCCGGCACCCCGGCCGGCTCCGGCGGTCACGGCTCCGCCGCCCCCGGACCTCACGGTCCCGGACCGCTCCTCCTCCGGCGATTCGCCCTCTGCCCCCGCGCCCGAGCCTGCCGTGGCGGCCGATGCCGTACGCGCCGGTGGACCGGCCGGCGAGTCGGGGCCTCCCGGCGCCGAGCACCACGACAAGGCCGAAGCGCTGCTCGCCGGGCTGCGCCGGACCGACATCCGGTTGACGCTGTCGGGGCGGGAGGTGCGGCGGCTGGCTCCCTTGGTCGTCGCCTGGTTCGAGAACGGTCTCGGCAGGGCGTCGGTGATCCACGCCCTGACCGACGGCCTCCCCCTCCAGGTGCGGAACCCGGCGGGCTTCCTCCGCAACCGCCTGCTGGACCTGCTCCCGCCGGCGCTGCCACCCCTCGCGGGGGCCGACGGGACCGGGCCGCTCCCGACCCGGCCCGCACCCCCACCACCCGCCATGGCGACCTGCGAGGGCGGCTGCGACAGGGGCTTCAGAGCCCCGTTCCCCGGAGCCTGGTGCCGCGACTGCCGCACCGCCAGACCCGGGGAAGCCCCCGTGGCGCCGGTGGGCATCGCGGCCCTCGTCCGAGTCTCCTGAAGCGATCCGCGTCTACCCGTCGGACCCCGGCGGAACCAGGATGGCCCAGTCGGCGCCCGGCGCGGTCTCGGTGCCGTCCGCGAGGAGCGCGGTCACCCAGTAGTAGTGGGTGGTGCCGGAGGGAGCGGTGGTGTCCGTGTACGAGGTCCCGGTGACGGGGGTGTCGCCCGTCAGGCTCACGTACTGGCCCGCAGCCCGGTCCCAGCGCAGGACGCGGTAGCCGGTGGCGCCCTGGACCACGTTCCAGGACAGGTCCACGGCGCCGCCCGCGTCTGCGGCGGACGCCTCCAGGGACACCGGGGAGCCCTCGGGCGTGGCGACGGTCGGGGTCAGGTCGAGTTCGGTGAGGGCGACGGCCCGGGCCTCGCCGGTCCACTTGAAGCTGGAGTTGTAGCTGGTGTCGACGGCGTCGATCCAGTAGCAGTGCTCGTCACCGTCGGGCAGGGTCGCGTCGACGTAGTGCGTGGTGGTCGGGCTCAGGTAGTCCCATTCGGAGCCGAAGCACACGGCGGTGCCGTCCTCCTCGTCCCTGAGCACCTCTCCGCGGTAGACCGTGTACCGCTTGAGATCCTTCTCGGTGTTGGCGCTCCAGTCCAGGACGACGCCGTACTCGGTGGCTTCGGCGGTCAGCCCGGTGACGGCGGCGGGCGGGGTGGTGTCCTGGTCGGAGGCGAGGGTGGTGACCGTGACGGTGGGGGAGGCGACGGACTCGCGGGAGGCGCTGTCGTAGCCCTTGACCACGTAGTGGTACGTGGTGTTCGGGGCCATGGTCTGGGTGCAGGTGTACTGGTACCGGCCGTCGGCCAGTCGTGTGTACGTGGTGTCGCACCGCGACGGCTCGATGGAGGTCTTCACCGGCAGGGACAGGGACCGGTAGACGTTGAAGTCGTAGTACTTCCCGTCCGTGTCGGGGTCGACGGTCCATTTGAGGACGACCCGGTGGGCGTCGGGCGTCGCGGTCAGGTCGCGCGGGGCGGCGACGGGCCGGGTCGCCGTCACGACGGTGGAGTACGTGGAGACACGGCCCGCCCCGTCGACGGCCTGCACCTTGTAGCTCCAGGCCAGCGACCGCGCTGCCGCGGTGTCGGTGAAGCCGGTGCCGGACGTGCTCGCGATGGCCTTCAGGGCCCCGTCCTGGTCACGTCGCGACACGGTGTAGCGCACCGCTCCGGGCACCGGGTTCCAGGTCAGCTTGTTGCCCTCGTCCAGACCCTGGGCGGTGAGGCCGGTCGGCGCGGTGACGGCGACGGTCTCCACCCGCTGGTCGGTGCTGCCCGCGGAGACGTTGCCCGCCTTGTCGTAGGCCCGGACCTCGTAGTAGTACGTGCGGCCGGGAACCGTCGGGAGGTTGGAGTAGGTGGTGCCGGTGGTGTACCCGACGTTCAGCCAGGTGCTGCTGCCCTCCTCGCGGCGGTAGAGGCGGTAGCCGGCGAGGTCCATCTCCTTGTTCGCGGCCCAGGACACCACGGCCCGCGCGGTGGCGTTGTCGAGCCGCGCGCTCGCCCCGGTCGGAGCGAGCGGCTTCACCTTGTCGACGGTCGCGGAAGTCCGGGGCATGTACGTGAACTTGACGTTCGCCGCGCCCGTCCAGGCGACGAAGTCGACGCGCAGGGTGTGCTTGCCCGAGGGAACCGTGAGGGCGACCGACTTCTTCTGCGTGGACGAGACGTTCTTCCACACGTCGATCTTGCGGACACCGTCGAGGTAGACACGGATGCCGTCCTGCGCCTCGGCGGCGAACGTGAAGGGCCCACCGGAGCCGAAGTCACGGGTGACGGTCCAGCGGACGGAGAAGTTGTCCTTGGGCAGGGTGACGCCCGCCGGGTCGCCGGTGCCGTAGTTCTCGGCGATCGCACTGTCGCAGTCGGTCTTCTTCGGGGTTCCGGAGAAGGCGGTGTTGGCGAAGTACTGGCGCTTGAACACCGGGGAGGCACAGTCGACGGCGGCGGCCGGGGCGGTGCCGACGGCGAGCAGACCGCCGCTCGTCGCCAGCGTGACGGCGACGGCGGCGACGAGTCTCAGCCGGGTGGGGGTCTTCACGGAAGGGGTGCCTTTCGGGCCGTTCGAGGGGGCGGTGACTAGACCGGCGGCCGGGGCGGTTGGTTGCATCGAGGCAGGTAACGCGTGGGTCTCGGGTCGGACCCGGGTCTTTCCGCGGGCCGGGCACCGGACCGCGAGGGTGTGCGGGCGGGCCCGGGACCGTTGTGCGCCCACGGTGCGCGACGCCTCCGGGCCGACGGAACGTCGGCAAAGTGGTGGCCGGGGCGGGCGTAGCGTAGAGCGCATGACCAAGTACGGATCCTTCCCCGGTACGCGTCCGCGGCGGCTGCGTACCACTCCCGCCATGCGCCGGATGGTCGCCGAGACCCGGCTGCACCCGGCCGACTTCATCCTCCCCGCGTTCGTCCGCGAGGGCGTGAGCGAGCCGGTGCCGATCTCCTCGATGCCCGGGGTCGTGCAGCACACGCGGGACAGCCTGAAGAAGGCCGCCGTGGAGGCGCTGGAGGCCGGGGTCTCCGGGATCATGCTGTTCGGGGTTCCCGAGGAGTCGAAGAAGGACGCCGTCGGGACGCCCGGCACCGACCCGGACGGGATCCTCCAGGTCGCGCTGCGCGACGTGCGCGCCGAGGTCGGCGACGAACTGCTCGTGATGTCCGACCTGTGCCTGGACGAGACCACCGACCACGGGCACTGCGGTGTGCTCGACGACCAGGGCCGGGTCGACAACGACGCGACCCTGGAGCGGTACGCCGAGATGGCCCAGGTGCAGGCCGACGCGGGCGCCCACGTCGTGGGTCCCAGCGGGATGATGGACGGTCAGATCGGTGTCATCCGCGACGCCCTCGACCAGATCGGCCGCGAGGACGTCGCGATCCTCGCCTACACCGTGAAGTACGCCTCCGCCTTCTTCGGCCCGTTCCGGGAGGCCGTCGGCTCGTCCCTGAAGGGCGACCGCAAGACGTACCAGCAGGACCCGCCCAACATCGGTGATTCCATGAGGGAGTTGGCGCTGGACCTGGAGGAGGGTGCCGACATGGTGATGGTGAAGCCCGCCGGTCCCTACCTCGACATCCTCGCCCGCGTCGCCGACGTGTCCGACGTGCCGGTCGTCGCCTACCAGATCTCCGGCGAGTACGCGATGGTCGAGGCCGCCGCGGAGAGGGGCTGGATCGACCGGGACAAGGCGATCATGGAGGCGCTGACCGGCATCAAGCGCGCCGGCGCGCAGAACATCCTCACGTACTGGGCGACCGAGGTGGCCCGCGGCCTGCGTTGACGCCGGTCCGGTTCCGGCGGCCTCCGCCGGAACCGGACCCGCTCGGTGACCGAGGACTCAGTACCCGAGCGCGTCGTCCAGGTTCTGCTGCCAGTACGTCACCGTGAGGCGGTCGTCGACGTGGACGCCCTTCGCGGGCAGGGCCGGAGTCGCCCCGCGGCCCCTGTCGAAGCCGACCTCCAGGGTCTTGGCCGTGTAGCCGTCGCCCCCGCTGCCGTCGGCAGAGGAGAGCAGCACACCCGCGTAGCCGGATTCACCGGGGGCGAGGGTGACGACCGCCTGCGGGCGGGTCTCCTCCGCGACCGGCGGAACGGACTGGGCCTCGCCGAAGCGGACGATCGGATAGCCCGTCAGGTCGCAGTTGCGCGTACCGGTGTTGGTGACGGTGAGCAGCAGGTGGTTGAGCGGACGGGACACGACGGTCGCCGTCGTCTTGGTGTTGGAGCCGTCGCAGGCCACGTGCCTGGTGTCGGCCTGCGCGGGCGAGCCCCCCTTGGAACCGGCGCTGTTCTTTCCGGCCGAGCCGCCCGTGGAACCCCTGGTGGAACCGGTGCCGGAGCCGCTTTCCCCCGCCTGTGAGCCGCCTGCCGAGCCGCCGGTGCCGGTGCCGGTGTCCGCGGGCTTCGCCGTCGTTCCTCCACCTGCCGTCGGCGCCGTCGGTCGTGCCGAGGACTCGGACGCGGTGGACGAGCCCTTGCCCGGGCCCTCGCTGCGTACGCCCTTGCCGTTGTCGCACGCCGAGAGGGCGAGCGCTGCGAGTGCGACCGTCGTGGCGGCGAGCAGTCGGGTGCGGGTGGTGCGTGCGGACATGGTGATCCCCCTGTGGATGTGCCTGTGAGTGGCTTGATGGAACGGCCGCCCGGCCGGTCGGGAAGGGCGGCGTGCTTGGATGGCCACAGCTTGGGCGGTGATCCGTCCCGGCCGCCACGACCGGCGGCGGATACGGAAAGCCGGAACGTCGGCATGGGGTCTGACCTGGGGGAACGGCAGGCCCCTGGAACACCGGCCTGGAACGCGGGGGATGGAGGAACAGGTGGCGGGGAACGATTTCGCGGGCTTACTGGGGGAGCTGAAGCAGCGCTCCGGGCTCAGTTACGGGGTGCTCGCCAAACGGCTGCACGTGAGCACGTCCACGTTGCACCGGTACGTCAACGGGGATGCCGTACCGACGGACTACGCGCCCGTGGAGCGGCTGGCGCGCGCGTGCCGGGCCACCCCCGAGGAGCTGGTGGAGCTGCACCGCCGGTGGGTCCTCGCGGACGCGCTGCGGGGACAGGCGAACGGGGCCGAGGCGAGTCGGACCGAGGCGAGTCGGGTCGAGGCGAACGGGGCCGGGGAGGCCGGGACTTCGGGCGGCTCCTCCGGGGCGGCCGACGAACCCGACGGCCGCGCGGCGGACGTGCCGGGTCCCGCACCGGAGACCGGGTCCGGGAAGAAGCGGGGGACCGGGCCCGGTTCCGGCTCCGGCTCCGGGAACGGGCAGGAGCACAGGCCCGGGGACGGGGCCGGGAGCGAGACCGGTACCGGGCGGGAGCCGGGGCGCGACACCGTCGCTTCCGCGCCGGTGCGATGGAGCCGCCGGGCCGTGGTGCTCGCCGGAGCCGGGGCCGTCGTGGCGGCCGCGGTCGTGTCCACCGCGCTGACCGCGCGGTTCGGGCCCGGTGGCGGTGAGGACGACACGAAGGGGAAGTCCGTCGCCCTCGGCGCGCCGTCCGCCCCGAGCGCGAGCCGGACCGGTGCGGCACCCGGCACGCCCCACGGGTCCGCCTCGGCCTCCCCGTCGCACACCGCCCGTCCCCGGCCGACCGGTTCGACGACCGCCGGGGCCGTCGACGAGCACCGGGCGGCCGACGGCGGCACGGTCGACGGCGGTACGGCCGGCAGGAGCGGGGAAGGGGCCGAAGCGCCGATCGTCGTGGCGGACGCGTACAAGTGGGACACCCCGTGCAGCCAGCACTACCTGCTGAACCGGGACGCCCCGCAGGTGCCTCCGCCGCCGCCGAACGAGTCGGACGCCCGGGGCTGGGTCACCGCGCTCGGCGGGGTCGCGAGCGGTGAGCAGATGATCGCGCTGACGGTCCAGGGCACCGGCAGGGCGACCGTCGTCCTGGAGGCGCTGCACGTGCGGGTGGTGCAGAAGGGCGCGCCGCTCGCCTGGAACGACTACGTGATGGGCGTGGGCTGCGGCGGCGACGTGGAGACGGAGTCCTTCACCGTGGACCTCGACGCGGGGCGCCCCGCGACCGCGCTCAAGGGCGGACAGCGGGATTTCCCCTACAAGGTCAGCGAGTCGGACCCCGAGGTCTTCTACGTGTTCGCCGACGCGCAGGCGCACGACGTGAGCTGGTACCTGGAGATCGACTGGTCCAGCGGGACCAGGAGCGGCACGGTGCGCGTCGACGACCACGGCAAGCCGTTCCGTACGAGCGGGAACGCGGGACGGCCGGCGTACGAGCATCCGCTCGGCGGCAGCGAATGGGTACCGGCTTCCACAGGGTGATGACGGCACCATCAAGTCCCTTCAGGAGTTAGGTTGTTGGTCGTCAGGTGACGCGACCCTCCAGGGAGATGCCCGATGCCCGGTGACGCCCTCAGTCAGGATCCCGCCGAGCTGAGAAGGAGGATCGACACCACCAAGGCGCACCCCGCCCGGGTCTACGACGTTCTCCTCGGCGGCAAGGACAACTACCCCGTCGACCGGAACGCGGCCGCCGCCGCGATCGCCGCCAACCCGCGCGGCTACCTCGACGTCCGGCACAACCGCGACTTCCTGCGCCGGGCCGTGAACGACCTGGCGGCGGAGGGCGGCATCCGGCAGTTCCTGGACATCGGCACCGGGCTGCCCACCCAGGAGAACGTCCACCAGATCGCCCAGCGGATCACCCCGGACGCGCGGGTCGTGTACGTCGACAACGACCCCGTCGTCCTGGCCCACGCGCGCGCCCTGCTCACCAGCGGACCCGAGGGCCGTACGGACTACATCGACGCGGACCTCAAGGAGCCCAAGCGGATCCTCGAACAGGCCGCCGAGACGCTCGACTTCGGGCAGCCCGTCGCCCTCGTCCTCGTCGCCGTCCTGCACTTCGTCGAGGACGCGGAGGCCTACCCGATCGTGCGCGGGCTCGTCGACGCGCTGCCCTCCGGCAGCCGGGTCGTCATCAGCCACCTCACCGAGGACCTGAACGCCGAGAGCATCCGCGCGGTCCAGCGGACCTTCACCGAGCGCGGGTTCACCTTCGTCCTGCGCTCGAAGGCCGAGGTCGAGCGCTTCTTCACCGAGAACGGCCTGATCCTGGACGAGCCCGGTCTCGTCCCCGTCCACCACTGGCGTCCCGACGGCAACGCCCCGGTCCCCGAGGCCGTCGACCCCGCCTTCCTGGACACGCTCGACGCCGTCGACAAGGTCCGCTACCTGGGCATCGGAGACGTCACGGACGCGGACATCAACATCTACGCGGCCACGGGCGTCAAGCCCTAGACGCCGTGGGCGAGTTGCCGTGACGTCCGCATCCCGGAATCTATGTATGTAGACGCCACGTACCGGCCTAGGGTGCGGTCGGGGGCGGCCCCGGCACGACGGGGCCGCCCATGAGGGCGCCGTCCGCGAGGGCGCGTCCCGCGAGGACAAGGAGCCGTCACCGTGACCGTCACCGAACCCGCCGCCACCACCGAACCCGCCACCACCGCGCCCGTGCCCCCGCTCGCCGCGCGAGCCACCGCGATCGGCGGTTCACCGGTACGGGACATCCTCGCGGTCACCGCACGCCCCGAAGTGATCAACTTCGCGGGCGGGCTGCCCGCACCGGAGCTCTTCGACACGGACGGCATCGCGGCCGCCTACCGTGACGTCCTCGCCGAACGGCCCGAACAGGCCCTGCAGTACTCGACGACCGAGGGCGAACCGGCACTGCGGGCGGCCCTCGCCGACCGCACCAGCGCGCGCGGACTGCCGACCGGGCCCGACGACGTCCTGGTCACCACCGGCTCGCAGCAGGCCCTCTCGCTGCTCGCCACCGCACTGATCGAGCCCGGCGACACCGTCCTGGTCGAAAGTCCCTGCTATCTCGCGGCACTTCAGGCGTTCGCCTTCGCGGGAGCGCGCGTACTGGCCGTGCCGGGCGACGAGGACGGGCTCGACCCCGACGCCCTCGGCGAACTCGTGGTCCGCGAGCGCCCGAAGCTGCTCTACACCGTGCCCACCTTCCAGAACCCGACCGGACGCACCCTGCCGGCCGGGCGACGGGCCGCCGTCGCCCGCGTCGCCGCCGTCCACGGCCTGTGGATCGTCGAGGACGACCCGTACGGAGAGCTCCGCTTCGAGGGCGAGCGGGTCCCGTGGATCGCCTCCCACGACGGCGCCGGGGACCGGACCGTCCTCCTCGGATCCTTCTCCAAGGTGATGGCACCCGGGATGCGGCTGGGCTGGCTGCGGGCCCCCGAGGCGCTGCGGCGCGCCTGCGCCGTCGCCAAGCAGGCCGCCGACCTGCACACCCCGACCGTCAACCAGCTGGCCGCCGCCCGCTACCTGGCCGACCGCGACCTGGACTCCCACGTGGCCCAGGTCGCGGCCGTCTACCGCGAGCGGCGCGACGCCATGCTCGCGGGGATCGGCGCCGCCCTCCCCGCCGGGTCCACCTGGACCCGCCCGGAAGGCGGCATGTTCCTCTGGGCCCGTCTCCCCGAGGGGTACGACACCACGGCCCTGCTCCGCCCGGTGGTGGACCGGGGCGTCGCCTACGTCCCCGGCGCCCCCTTCTACGCGGGCGCACCGGAGACGTCGACCCTGCGCCTGTGCTTCGTCACCCAGACGCCGGAGGAGATCGCCGAGGGGTTGCGGCGGTTGGGGACGGGCTTGCGGAAGCAGTAGCGGACGGGGACGGAGAAGCGGGCGACGGGTTCGCAGAGGTCGCGGACGGGGACGCGGAGGTGGGTGACGGGGACGCCTCGCCCGGGGACGGGGTCGCCGAGGGAGTCCTCCGGGTCGCGTCCCGGGTGGTCGGCCGCTGGCCGATCCTGTCCACCACACCTTGCACCGCGACGCCTCTGACCTGCGAGAACCCCCCGTTCTTGTCCGAGTGTCCCCGCTCGAATATCCCGAGGTACGCGTAGGTCGTCGAGTCGAAGACGAAACCCATCGCCATCCTGGGGTAGGAGACCCCTATGCCGTGCCGGCCGAGCGCGTTCACCCGGTCGTGGTCGATCTTGACGGCGGGCAGCTTCGCGATGACCTCGAACGCGGCGGCCCGCAAACCCGGAGGCAGGACCCGGGGACCCCGCAGGAGCATGCACGCTTCGAAGTACACGTGCATGCCTTCCTCGAGGCTGTCACCCGGAGTCGTCCCGGACCCGAGCCACTTGAGGAGCTCGTCGGGGTCGGTCGGCCACTTCTTCAGCTTCGAGTACTGGAGGGGGATCGACTGCACCTCGTGCTTGCCCAGGGGCGGGTCGTCCTTGATCCTGCCGTTGTAGACGTACCGGGAGGTCTTCGAGCCGTCCACCGACAGCCAGTACTCGTCGACGAGCCGCATCTTCCGCCCGTCCCTGTCGTAGGTCCGGTGGGTGATCTCCCTGGCGTACATGTACTGGTCGTCGCGGGGGATCGGCAGGTCGGTGCCGTCCGACCGCGACCGGTCCGCGGCCTTGTGCAGCACCTGGGCGGCGGTGAGCGCGGGCAACCGCGGTCCCCCGCCGCCCCCGGCGCGGACGGCGAGCAGGGTCGTGCCGGCCACCGCGGCCGTGCCGGTGGCCGCGACCGCCGCGCGGAACACCAGCCGCCGGGACAGCGGACGCTGCCGCGCGAGGGCCCCGCCCCCGTCGCGGGTCTCCTCGCCGATGGCGTTCTGCAGCCGGGCGAAGGCGACGGCGCGCGCCCGGTCGGTCGGTCCGGCCTGGTCGGCCGCGAGGTCGCGTACAAGGGTGAGGTCATCCACGGCGGGGTTCCTCCTGTTCCTCTCGAAAGGCTGTGGGATCCGATCCGCCCAGTGCTTCGCGCAGCTTCTTCCGGGCCCGGTGCAGCCGGGAGCGCACCGTGCCCACCGGTATGCCCAGGGCCTCGGCGGCCTCCGCGTAGTCGAGGTCTCCCCACGCGATGACCAGCAGGACGTCCCGGTGGCGCGCGGGCAGCTTCGCCAGGGCCGCCGACAGGGCCCCGCGCGTGCTCTCGGCGCTGATCCGGGCGGCCACCCGCTCCGCCAGCGGTTCGCCGCCGCCCTCGTCGGCCGGAGCCGTGGAGGCGGCCCGCGACAGCGCCCGCAGCCGCCGCGCCTCGGCCCGGCGGTGCCCGCCGATCAGCCGCGTGACGATCCCGTACAGCCAGGGCCGGGCGTGCGGCTTCGACAGGTCGTACCGGCGCCGCCGCTGGAAGGCGATCACGAAGGTCTCGGCCATCAGGTCGTCGGCCGCCTCGGTGCCCAGCCGCCGTGCCGCGTACCGGTGGATGTCGTCGGCGTAGCGGTGGAACAGCTCGGCGAACACGTCGGGTTCGTCGAAGGACCGCTCGATCACCGAGGCGTCGGAGTCGCCGTCCCCGCAGGCCCCGGCGCCGGCGACCGCGTCCGAGCCGGTGCCGGCGACGGTGGGGGGACTGTGGACTCCGACGTCCGGTGAGAGGGTCATCGGTCGCCTCTCAGGTTCATGGGTCTCCTCGAAGACGGGGACAGGTCACCTCCTGTCCGCCGAAGCCCGCATTCGAGTTCCCGTCCCGGAGCACCGGGATCCACGGCGGCCGGACCGGGGGCTCAGTCCCACCAGAAGGACCACACCCGTCCGTTCAGCACCTCGTGCTCCGCGTACTCCCGCAGGGTGTCGTGGTCGCCCTGGGCGATGTTGTCCGGGCAGAACGCGAAGTGCTCCGCCGCGACCGCCTCGGCCTCGGCCACGGTGGCCGGCGGAGCCGCGACGGACAGCACCAGCCCGTCGAGGGTCAGGGCCACCACGCGTATGCCGAAGCGGTCCTCCCACGAGCGGAGCACGGCACACAGGCGCGCCACGTCGTTCTCGTGGTTCATGGGCGCCGACCAGCCGATCACCGCTGGGATGTCGGCGCTGCGGCGCGCCGGAACCAGGGCGAGCCGGGGCCGGTCCAGCAGGAGCCGCCTCAGCCGGGATCCGGGCCGTGTCAGGGAGTCGGCGGTCTCGGCGGCGCGGGCGTCCGGATCCGCGTCGAGCGGGGACGCCGTGGCCAGGCCCGGCCACAGCGGCCCGTACGGGGCGAGCATCTCGGCGATGGTCGGCCCTTTCCCGTAGATCTCCTCGCCCTCACCCTCGCCGGGGTGTTCCTCCTCCGCGTCGGATCCGTACGCGGCCTTCTCCTCCCAGAATTCCGCCAGCACCTCTTCGGCGTCGTGATCCCCGGCGTACGACATCTCGTCGGGAGCCAGACCCCATCCGGACAGGTCGTCCCGCGAGTCGTCCACGTTCAGCAGCACCGGCAGCAGGCCCGAGGACCGGGCCGGGGACAGGGCCGCCCAGCTCCCGGGAGCCGACCGGTCCTCGGCGTGCCACAGCAGCGGCTCGTGCCACGGGCCGTCGATGGTCGCCTCGACCAGCCTGCCGGGCGGGAGGTCGAGTCCGAGCGCGCGCCCGCTCGGGTCTGCCGTCAGCCGCGGCAGCGGATTGGGAAGGGTCGCCATGCCGGTGACTGTAGGACCCGGCACTGACACCGCCCCGGGCGCGGTACCCGTTCGCGGTCCCGCGCCCCGTGCCGGGCTGCCGGGACCCGCTGTCGGTGGCGGCTCCTACAGTGGCAGCAGGTGAGGGAAACGGGGGAACTGTCTTGCTGGTGTGGCGAGTCGAGGCGGACGGGTACTGGGGCGGGCTGGACGAGGACCTGGAGTTCGTGCCGTGGCGCAACCCGCGGGGGCGGGCGCTCAAACAGCTTCCGACGGCCTTGGAGGGGCACCCGGAGCTCGGGCGGATGCGCAGGCTGCGGCGGTGGATCGAGCAGCACACGGGCGAGTGCGCCGAACTGGCCCGGCAGTGGGCGGGTGCCGGGGTCGAGGCCCCGGCGGAACTGGCGGAGAGCGACCCGGTGTGGAAGGACGCGCTCACCGGAGCCGGTGTCCCCGTCACCGGAGGACCGGCCTCCGACGACGGGGCGGTCGCCCGGATCTACGAACACGTCGTGACCGGACGCCGGATCGTGCGCGTCATGCCGGAGGAGGTGGCGCCGTACCGGGACAAGGCGATGGCGTACGAGGAGTGGGAGCGGGTCGGCGGCTTCCGCACCGGTGTGCCCGAGACCGGCGAGGACGCCCGGCCGCGCGAACTCCCCTTCCCCGAGCGGGCCCTCGCCGCGTTCCCGGGCCAGGAGGACGCCGTCTTGGAGGAGGCCGAGCGGCTGCGGGAGGCAGGCCTGTGGAAGAAGGACACCGACCTGTTCTTCAAGGAACTGGAGAAGTCCCGGCCGGAACTGCTCCCGCTGTTCCTGGACGAGGCCGCCGAGCGCTATCGGACCGACGGCCACGACTGGCAACGCGCGCCTGCCGCGGCCTACTTCGGGCGGGCCCGCAAGGCGGAGCGGGAGCAGGCCCTGGTGATGGACTCGGGCTGGCTCGACGCGCGGTACACCGCCTTCGCCGGGTCCGGCGCGCTGTCCACGACCGCGGTGCGCGCCCGGGCGAAGGAGCTCAGCGCCAAGGGCACGGCCACGCCGGAGAGAGCGGCCGTGTTCCGGGACCTCGTGACACGGCGGGCAGGCGCCGAGGGAGAGATGGGCGGGGCGTACCCGCAGCTCGCGGCCGACGTGCGCAAGGTGGCCAAGGCCGCCGGGCTCGACCCGGAGGAGGAACTGGCCACCGTCCTGGAGGAGTCCGGACTGATCCGGAGGCTGAGGTTCGACGAGACGTTCTGCGCGGACGTGCTCAAGGGCCGCGCCTTCGACGTGCTGTGCGAGCGGCAGCCGCGGGCGGTGCGCGCGGACCTGCTGCTGCACAAGGGGATGTACTACGGGGAACGGGCCAACAAGCTCTGGACGGAGACACTGGAGCGCGCGGGAGTCGTGGCCCGACTGGCCGGAGAAATACCCGGGGTGACGGCGGAGGAAGCCGCGCGCTGGCTGACCGACCGCATCTACGCGCACCGGGACTTCGAACGGCTCGGCCCGAGCCTCTTCGGCGTCGTGGCACGCGTCGCGCCCCGCCTGGCCGCCGAGAAGGTCCCGGTGGAGATCCGCTACGCGCCCGAGCGGCCGGGCCTGTCACGGCGCCTGCCGCTCGACCTGATCGACCTCTTCCTGGAACACGGGGTCCCGCTCGCCGACCCGCCGGAGCGGCTGGCGCCCGCCGGCCTCGTCGACCTGGTCGTCGTGCACCGTCCCGAGCTGCGTCACCTGCGGGCCGACCCGCGGTTCGGGCGCGAGCTGCGCGCACTGCTGCGCCGCGCCCTCGACCAGGGGTCCGACGGCATGGGCGGGAACGACTGGTACCAGCCGCACGAGACCAAGGGCTGGGGGCGGCTCCACCCGTTGTACGCGGACGACGACGGCCGGGCGCTCCTGCGCGAGTGGTGCGCGGACGAACGCGCCACGCTGCGCGCCGGTGTCGACCTGGCGGCGCTGGTTCTGCTCATCGGCCGGTTCGTGCACGTCGGCGGCGCGGTGGACGCCGTGCTCAAGGACCCCGGGGCGGCGGCCGAGTTCGCGGCGGTGGACGTGCTCGCACTGGTGATGCCCGAGCTGCCGGCCGGCACGGACCGGGCCGAAGTGGAGAAACTGATCACCGGTCTGCCCACCGCCTGGGTGTCGACCGCCCGTCCGGGCCCCGAGATCATGGCCGTGGTGGAACGGCTGTGGCCCGGGCTGGAACGTTCGGAGTCCTGGAAGGTCGGCAACACCCTGCAGACGGCGGTCAACTGCCAGGACGGACTGGCACGACTGGTCCGGCGCCTCACACCCGAGGGCGCGGCGGCCGAGGACGCGGCGGACCAGGCACCCCCGCCCGTCGCCGTCCCGAAGCCGCGACCGCGCACCGGGCTCACCCTGATCTGCGACGAACTGATCGAGCTCGCCGGTTCGGACCGGCCCGTGTGGACGGGCGAGCCGGGTTCCCGCACCGCGGACATCGCCGTGGGACGGGGCCCCGACCAACTGCTGTTCCTGCACGCCCACACCCCGCGCGCCACCCTGACGCGCGCCGGGGCCGCCGACACCCGGTACGCCCCGGGCAGCGAGACCTGGGCCGCCTACGCCCGGCTGCCGTTCGTCGCGCGGGCCGACCACGCCGGGTGCTGGCGGATCGTCCGGACGAACAGGCCGCCCGAGGCCGGGTGGCGGCCGTTCCTCGGCTGGGCCGTCCGCACCGCCACCTCGGCCGCCGTCGTCATCGGCGCCGTTTGGCAGGGACAGATCCTGCTGGAGTACGCCCCCGGGGGAGACTTCCCGGAAGGCGGGCCGCTGGCCGCGGCCGGGTTCGAGACGGCCCACGCCGAGGTGCTCCGGCCCGTGCGCCCGGCCTCCTGGTACACGCGCTTCGCCGAACTGCTCCAGGAGCACGAGAAGATGCCCGCCCGACCGGAGCTGGCCGGGCCCCTCGCCGAACGGCTCGGTGTCCTGCCCGCGGAGGCGGCCCTCCTGCTCGCGGGGAGGCGGAACTGCGCCCCGCACCAGGTCGAGGGATGGGGTTTCGGCAAGTTCCCCGACCCCGGCCTGTCGGAGCAGGCGTGGGGGCTGAGCCGCGACGAGCGCGGCACGGCGATGGAAAGCCTGCGCGGCCTGCTCACCGCCGACGACCTCGCCGCCTTCTACGACCGGCTGCTGCCCGACGACCCCGGACGCCTGTGGACCGACGGTCCGGACGTCGAGCGGGCCGTCGCATGGTGGCGGGACCGCTTCGGCGCGCCGCTGCCCGTGCCGACGGACCTGCTGCCCCTGGCCCACAAGGAGTTCGTCCCTCCCAAGGGCGAACCCGCACGCCCCTCGGGCGAGGACCCGGCGGTGGAGCCGTGGCGGCCCGCCCTGCGCGTCGCCACCCTCCTGGGCCGTGTGGCATCGGGCGGAAGGACGACGGGCCCGGTGGCGTCGAACTGGGCGTCGGACGGGGGAACGCCGGACCGGGCCGGGGCAGACGGCACCGCGAGCCGGCACCCCGCCCGCGTCCCCGACCCCCTCGGTCTCGTCCGGGCGGCCGTGTGGACGGCGTACCGCACCCCGGTCGGGGACCCGCTGCGCCCGGCGGCCGGGGCCGCCGTCGCACGGCTGAGGGCCGCCCTCGACGCCGGTCCCGGGCCGCTCACCGTGTTCTCGACCCAGAGCAACCACCTGATGGGGGCACCGGCCCCGCTCTCCTCCCAGGGCCTCGACACCCACCCGGCCGTGTCCTGGCAGGACGACACCGCGTACGCCGTCCGGCACGTACGGGTCGACCCGGCCGCGCTCACCGGCCCCGACGACCCGGTCCTGGACCGGCTGGACGCCTACCTGGACGGCGTGCTGCCCTCCCAGTGGCTGCCGGGCCCCTCCGGACTGCCCGGCCTCGCCGACCTGCGGACCCTGCTCTCCCCGGACTTCGCGGCCCTCGGAAAACACCTCGAAGCCGAGGACGGCAGGGCCGGCGGCTGGGAGCAGGACCCCGGCCGCAGCGTCCCCCACCTCGTCGAGGCGTGCGCCACGGCGTACGGGCTCGGCACCGACGCCGCCGCCCTGTGGCTGATGGTGCTCGCGCTGCCCGACCCGACCGACCGGAACGTCAAACGGTGGACCGGCTGGAAGCCCGCCCGCTTCAAAGCGGCCCACGGCGAACTCGCCGCGTCCGGACGGGTCGTACACGTCACCCGCGCACGGGCCGGACGCACCCTGTTCGTGCCCGGACCCTGGCAGGAGGCCAAGGCACCCCGGCTGCCGCTGGAACGGGCCAAGTTCCCCCTGCTGCCCTACGCACGAGAGCACCGGTCCACGGCACACACGGCGGTCGTGCCGTGCGTGCCCGTACCGGTGCTCTTCGAAAGGGCCTGGGCGCGGGGGGCCTGAACCCAGGCCCCCCGGCGGGGCGTCAGAGGCGCTCGGGCGTCCTGATGCCCAGCAGGGCCATGCCCTGGTGGAGCGTGCGGGCGGTCAGGCCGATCAGGAAGAGGCGGTTCTCCTTCAGCTCCGCGGTCTCCGCCTTCAGGACCGGGCACTGGTCGTAGAACGTGGTGAGCAGCGAGGCCAGCTGGTAGAGGTACGCCGCGAGCTTGTGGGGCTCGTAGGCCGCCGCCACCTCCAGGACCGTCTCGCCGAACTGGTCCAGGTGCAGACCCAGCGCCCGCTCCGCCGGGGCCAGTTCCAGCTCCGGGTGGGCGACCGGCGCGGCGCCCTCGGACTTGCGCAGGATCGACCGGATACGGGCGTACGCGTACTGGAGGTACACGGACGTGTCACCGTTCAGCGAGACCATCTGGTCCAGGTCGAACTTGTAGTCCCGCACCGCCGAGGTGGACAGGTCCGCGTACTTCACGGCGCCGATGCCGACGTACCGGCCGTTCTCCACGACCTCCTCGTCGGTCAGGCCCACCTTCTCGCGCTTCTCGCCGACCACGGCCGTCGCCCGCTCGACCGCCTCGTCCAGCAGGTCGACCAGCCGGACCGTCTCGCCCTCACGCGTCTTGAACGGCTTGCCGTCCTTGCCCAGCACCGTGCCGAAGGCGAGCTGGTGGGCCTTGACGTCGTCGTTCAGCCAGCCGGCCCTGCGCGCGGTCTCGAAGACCATCTTGAAGTGCAGGGACTGCCGGGCGTCCACGACGTAGATCAGGCTGTCGGCCTTCAGGTTGACGACACGGTCGCGGATCGCGGACAGGTCGGTGGCCGCGTAGCCGTAACCGCCGTCCGACTTCCGCACGATCAGCGGCACCGGGTTGCCGTCCGGGCCCTTCACGTCGTCGAAGAACACGCACAGCGCGCCGTCCGAGCGGACCGCCACGCCCGACTCCTCCAGGAGGCGGCACGTCTCGTCCAGCATGTCGTTGTAACCGGACTCGCCGACCACGTCGGGGTCCCGGATCTCCATGTCCAGCTTGTCGAAGACCGAGTAGAAGTAGATCTTCGACTCGTCCACGAACTTCTGCCACATGGCCAGCGTCTCGGGCTCGCCCGCCTGGAGGTCCACCACCCGGCGCCGCGCCCGCGTCTTGAACTCCTCGTCGGAGTCGAAGACGGTCCGCGCCGCCTTGTAGAGCCGGTTCAGGTTCGACATGGCCTCCTCGCCGGAGACCTCCCCGCCCTTGTGGTCCAGCTCGTGCGGGTGCTCGATCAGGTACTGGATGAGCATGCCGAACTGCGTGCCCCAGTCGCCGATGTGGTGCCGGCGCACGACGGACTCGCCCGTGAACTCCAGGATCTGCACCACCGCGTCACCGATCACCGCGGACCGCAGGTGCCCGACGTGCATCTCCTTGGCCACGTTCGGCTGCGCGTAGTCGATGACCGTCGTGCCCGGGTTCTCCGCGAGGGGCACCCCGAGGCGCTCACCGTCCGCGTACCGCTCGGCCAGGTTCGACACGATCGCCCGGTCGGTGATCGTGATGTTCAGGAAGCCGGGCCCGGAGACCTCGATGTCCTTGATCACGTCACCCGACTCGACCCGGGCCACGACCTGCGTCGCCAGCTCGCGCGGGTTCGCCTTCGCCTTCTTGGCGAGGGCCAGGATCCCGTTGGCCTGGAAGTCGGCCCGGTCGCTTCGGCGCAGCAGCGGGTCCGCGGAACCGGCCTCCGGCAGGGCTGCCGAGAGGGCGTCCGCGAGGCGCTGGTGGACGGAAGCGGTGAGGGACGTGACCGAGGCCATGGAGTGGCTGCCGTTCTGCTCGGGTTCCGGAGAGTGCGCGTACACGATGAGTACGAGCTCAGTACAGGAAAGCCAGTATCCCACGCGGTGAAAAGCCGTTTTCGCGGTTCGGGCCCCAGCTGGGAGAATGGGCGCGTCAGCCGTACTCGTGTATGAGGAAGAAGGACGTGCCGATCGTGGCTCAGAGCACCGAGACCACCGACTGGGTCTCCCGTTTCGCGGATGAGGTCATCGAGGAGTCGGAGCGTCGGGCCCCGGGCAAACCGGTCGTCGTCGCGTCCGGCCTCTCCCCCTCCGGCCCGATCCACCTCGGCAACCTCCGCGAGGTCATGACCCCGCACCTGGTCGCCGACGAGATCCGCCGCCGCGGGCACACCGTGCGCCACCTGATCTCCTGGGACGACTACGACCGCTACCGCAAGGTCCCCAACGGCGTGGCGGGCATCGACGAGTCCTGGGCCGAGCACATCGGCAAGCCGCTGACCTCCGTCCCGGCCCCGGCCGGCTCGGCGTACCCGAACTGGGCCGAGCACTTCAAGGCCGCCATGACCGAGGCCCTGGCCGAACTCGGCGTCGAGTACGACGGGATCAGCCAGACCGAGCAGTACACCGCGGGCACCTACCGCGAGCAGGTCCTGTTCGCGATGAAGCACCGCGGCGACATCGACGCGATCCTCGACCAGTACCGCACCAAGAAGGCCCCCGCCAAGAAGCAGCAGGGCCAGAAGCCGGTCGACGAGGCCGAGCTGGAGGCCGCCGAGGGCTCCGGCGCCGCCGCCGAGGACGACGGCAGCTCCACCTCCGGGTACTACCCGTACAAGCCCTACTGCGGGCAGTGCGAGAAGGACCTGACCACCGTCACGGCCTACGACGACACGACCACCGAGCTGTCGTACACCTGCTCCGCCTGCGGCTTCGCCGAGACCGTCCTGCTCAGCGAGTTCAACCGCGGCAAGCTGGTCTGGAAGGTCGACTGGCCCATGCGCTGGGCCTACGAAGGCGTGATCTTCGAGCCCAGCGGCGTGGACCACTCCTCCCCGGGCTCCTCCTTCCAGGTCGGCGGCCAGATCGTCGGGATCTTCGGCGGCGAGCAGCCCATCGGCCCGATGTACGCCTTCGTCGGCATCTCCGGCATGGCCAAGATGTCCAGCAGCAAGGGCGGGGTCCCCACCGCGTCCGACGCGCTCCAGATCATGGAGCCGCAGCTGCTGCGCTGGCTCTACGCCCGCCGCCGCCCCAACCAGTCGTTCAAGATCGCCTTCGACCAGGAGATCCAGCGGCTCTACGACGAGTGGGACAAGCTCGCCGGCAAGGTCGCCGACGGCTCGGTCCTCCCCGCCGACGCCGCCGCGTACAGCCGTGCCGTCGGTACCGCCGCGGGAGAGCTGCCCCGGACCGCCCGCCCGATGGCGTACCGCACCCTCGCCTCCGTCGCCGACATCACCGCCGGCGCCGAGGACCAGACCCTGCGCATCCTGAGCGAACTCGACCCCGAGAACCCGCTCGCCTCCCTGGACGAGGTCCGGCCCCGCCTCGACAAGGCCGAGACCTGGATCAACACCCAGGTCCCCGCCGAGGAG
Source organism: Streptomyces sp. NPDC058751 (assembly GCF_042746485.1). Classification (NCBI taxonomy): domain Bacteria; kingdom Bacillati; phylum Actinomycetota; class Actinomycetes; order Kitasatosporales; family Streptomycetaceae; genus Streptomyces; species Streptomyces sp. NPDC058751. The sequence goes on from NZ_JBHYPZ010000068.1 coordinate 28,620, forward strand.
CGCACCGTCGTGCGCGACGAGGCCGACGCCGAGCTCCTGAAGTCCCTCGACGACCAGGGCCGCGAGTCGCTGCGCCTGCTCCTCGAAGGACTGGAGACGAACTGGTCCCTGGACGGCCTGACCCACCTCGTCTACGGCGTTCCCAAGGTCCAGGCGGGCTTCTCCGCCGACGCCACCGCCAAGGAACTCCCCGCCGAGATCAAGGTCGCCCAGCGCACGTTCTTCGCGCTGCTCTACCACCTGCTCGTCGGCCGTGACACCGGGCCGCGCCTGCCCACGCTGCTGCTGGCCGTGGGCCAGGACCGGGTGCGCAAGCTGCTCAGCGCGTAGGTCTCACCACGGTCGGCCCGGTTCTCGCCGGAGCCGTTCCGAAAGAAGTTCACGCCGAAGGGGCGCCCGGATGTCCGGGCGCCCCTTCTGTGGCGTGACACCTGTGGTCCGCCGGTACCCGCATCCGCTCTCCAGGGGATGCGGGCACCCGCTCGACCAGCGGTGCCTTGGGGGCACTCCCGTCCCAACGCCGGGGGTGCCCCTAGTTCTTGCTCTGTCCTGCCAAAGTGTCCCCTTTCGGGCGCACGCTCATACCGCGAGCGGTGGGTCCCAGTCCGGTGGCCGCTCTGCGACTTAGTTTAGACGATGGGGCCTGTTAAATACGAATACTTGTCGGTACTACTCTCCTCGCAGGAGTCGGCGGACGCTGTGGGCGGCCGTCGCGTCTTGAGGAGGGCATCTCGCATGACAGCAGCACCCCCGGCCGGAGGGCCACCTCCCACCGCCGGACCGGCCGACGACGCAGGGGCCGGCAGACCCGTGGCGGGCAAGCGGAAGCGGATGATCGCCCGGGGCTGGACCCAGGCGGCGGTCCTCGTCACGCTCTGCGGGTTCTTCGTCCTCGGGTTCCTGGCGATCCGGACCTACCAGGCCCAGCCCCCGATACCCGACCGCACGGTCACCGCCGACGGCGAGGTCGTGTTCACCGGGGACGACGTCCGCGCGGGCCAGGAGGTCTTCCTGCGCACGGGCCTCATGCAGTACGGCTCGATCTACGGCCACGGCGCCTACCTGGGTCCCGACTTCACCGCCGACTACCTCGACCGCAGCGCCAGGTCCGTGCAGAAGTACTACGGCGGCGCGGACTCGAACGACGCCCGCGAACGGACGGTGGAGGACTACCGCACCAACCGCTACGACGACAAGACCCGCACCCTGGTGTGGACCGACGCGCAGGCCGCCGCCTTCGCCGAACTGACCGAGCACTACGCCGACCTGCTGGGCCGCCCCGACGGCAAGCAGGGGCTGCGGCCGGACGCGATCACCGACCCGGCCGAGATCCACGACATCACGGCCTACTTCGGATGGACGGCGTGGACCGCCTCGGCGGAGCGCCCCGGCCACGACTACTCGTACACCAACAACTGGCCCTCGGAACCCAAGGTCGACAACAAGCCGACCGGCCACACGGTGACCTGGAGCGTGCTGTCCCTGGTCTTCCTGCTGGTGGGCACCGGAGTGCTGTTCGCCGCGTTCGGGCGCTGGAACTTCCTCGGCTGGCACCACCGTGACCACCGGGAACTGCGCTTCCACTCACCCGACCAGGTCCGGCTCACCCCGGCGCAGCGCGCCACCGCCTGGTTCTTCCTCACCATGGCCGGACTGTTCCTGGTCCAGGCCCTGCTCGGGGCGGCCACCCAGCACTACCGGGCGGACCTCGGCAGTTTCTTCGGCATTCCGCTCGACCGGTGGCTGCCGTACAACCTCGCCCGCACCTGGCACACCCAGCTGGCGATCTTCTGGGTCGTCACCTCGTTCCTCGCCATCGGCATCTTCATCGCCCCGCTGATCGCCCGCGGCTGGGAGCCCCGCAGGCAGGCACTGCTGACCAAGACGCTGCTCGGCGCGCTGGTCGTCGTGGTCGTCGGCAGCATGCTGGGCGAACTGGCCGGTCAGCGCGGCTGGTTCGGCGACCTGTGGAGCGTCCTCGGCAACCAGGGCTGGGAGTACCTCGACCTCGGGCGGCTGTGGCAGGTACTGCTGACGCTCGGCATGGTCATCTGGGTCGTGATCCTCTTCCGCGGTCTGCGCCGCAGGCTGAGGCAGGAGAGCGTCGCCAACATGCCGTGGCTGTTCTTCCTGGCCGCGCTCGCCCTGCCCGCGTTCTACGCCGTCGGGCTGCTGGCCACGCCGCACACGCAGTTCACCGCCGCGGACTTCTGGCGCTTCGTCGTGGTGCACCTGTGGGTCGAGGACTTCATGGAGCTGTTCACCACCGCGACGGTCGCGTACCTCTTCGTCCTGCTGGGAGTGGTGCGCGAGCGCGTGGCGCTGTCCGTGATCTTCCTCGACATCGTGCTCTACGGTGCGGGCGGCGTCATCGGCACCATGCACCACCTGTACTTCTCCGGCGAACCGGCCGAACACCTCGCGCTCGGCGCGACGTTCTCCGCGCTCGAAGTGGTGCCGCTGCTGTTCCTGACCGTCGAGGCGTGGAGCTTCCTGCAGATCGGGGCGCGCCGCCGCTCGGCATCGAGCACGCCGTTCCCGCACCGCTGGGCGGTGATGTTCCTGGCCGCAGTCGGCTTCTGGAACTTCCTGGGCGCGGGGGTCTTCGGCTTCCTCGTCAACCTGCCCATCGTCTCCTACTACGAGATGGGCACCGGCCTGACGGCCAACCACGCGCACGGCGCCATGATGGGCGTCTACGGCATGCTGGCGGTCGGCTTCGCCGTGTTCGCGCTGCGCTACTTCATCCCCGAGAACCGCTGGTCGGACCGCTGGCCCCGGCTCTCCTTCTGGTGCCTCAACCTGGGCCTCGCCTGGATGACGTTCGCCACCCTGCTGCCCAGCGGTGCCCTGCAGCTCTACAAGGTCGTCGAGAGCGGCTACGCCGACGCGCGCAGCCTCGGCTACCTCCAGGGCGACACCAACGTGTTCCTGGAATGGCTGCGGCTCCCGGGTGACGTGGTGTTCCTCGTCGGCGGCATCCTGCCGCTGCTGTGGATGACCTGGCTCGGCGTGCGTCACCGGGCCCGTGCGACCAGGCAGCCGGAGGACGCCGAGCAGCCGCTGCTGTTCACCGAGGTCGGCCCGGGTACGGACGAAGGGGCGGCCGAGGCCGACGAAGCGGTGGCGCCGTGACCGCGGAGGTGCTGCTGGCCGCCGGGTACGTCGGGGTGCTCCTGGTCGTCGCCCTCGGACTGGAGGTCTACGGGCGCCAGACCACCAGCGCCTGGGCGTCCCGCATCTTCGCCGGGTACCGGCGTGCGGTCGAGGACGCCCCGGCCCCGGCCGACCCCGACGACTGGCCGCACTCGGAGGTGGGCCGCTTCCACCGGGCCGTCTCCCTGTTCGTCTCCGTGATCGCGGTCGTGCTGGCGGGCGCGGAACTGGTCCGCCACCACCGGCCGGCGGAAGCCGTGGTCCTCGTGGCGGTCAGCGTCCCGCACGGTCTGCTGGCCGTCGTCCTCGTGAGGAGGCTGCGCAGCGCGAAGGTGCTGCCGCCCGAACAGGCGGTGTGATCAGGCGGTGTGATCGGCATGCGCGAAGAGTAGAAACAGTAAACATTGTTTCTACTCTTCGCGGTTGTAGGATCGATTTATGGCCACGAAGCGACAGCTCACCGACCCCGGCACCGCCCCGGCGCAGCGGGGGAGACGGGCCGCCGTCCTCCAGCTCCTGCGCGAGTCCGGCGGACCGGTGGGCGCGGCCGAGGTCGCCGAGCGCGTCGGCGTCCACCTCAACACCGCCCGGTTCCACCTGGACGCCCTGGTCACCGAGGAACTGGCGGCGCGCGGCACCGCACCCCGTGAGGAACCGGGCCGGCCGAAGGTCGTCTACTCCGCCGTCGAGAGCGAGGGTCCCGACGGTTCCCGCAGCTTCCGTCTGTTGTCGGACATCCTTCTCGGCGTCGTGTCCGCCTCGGTGGACGACCCGGTCGCCGCCGCCACGGAGGCCGGCCGCACCTGGGGCGCCTATCTGACCGACCCGCCCGCGCCCACCGAGCGCGTCGGCGCGGACGAGGGCCGGCGCCGCCTGGTGGCGACCCTGGAGGGCATGGGCTTCATCACGGAGGAAGCGGGCCCGGCCACCGATCCGGGTGCGGACGCGGGTGCGGGCGCCGACCCGGGTGCGGATGCCGACGCGGACGGCGGAAGGGACCAGCGGCTCCAACTGCACCACTGCCCCTTCCGCGAGGTCGCGCAGCGCCGCCCGGACATCGTCTGCGCCATCCACCTCGGCCTGATGCGGGGCACCGTCGAGGTCCTGCGCACACCACTGGTCGCCGAGAGCCTGGAGCCCTTCGTCACCCCGCACCTGTGCGTCGCGACGCTGAGGCGTACGGACCCGGAGGCCGAAGGCGGCTGAGCCGTCCGCGGCCTCCCGGAACGGAGCGCCTGGGACCGGACAGGTCCTAGGCGATGTGGTCCTCCTCCAGCTCCGCGTTGAAGCGGTTCTGGAAGCGGTCCGTCAGGCTCTTCAGCGCGCTCGGGCTGAGCGCCGTGCCGTAGGTGGCCTCGATGTTGTCGCCCAGCACCCGCGGCGTGGGGAAGCTGCCGTCTATCGACTGACGGAACACCTGGTAGTACGCCTCCTCCTGGGCCTTCTCGTCCAGGACCGCAGCCTGCTCCTCCCGCGGGGACGGGATCGGCAGCTGCTCGGGACCGCCGCCCTCACCGAGCTGGCGCGTACGGCCGGGACCCGCCGGGATCGGGAAGGTGCCCGTCTCCTCCGGGCCGGGCTCGTAGGCCTGCGCCTGCTGCTCGGCGAACCACTGCTGGTACTGCTGCTCCGCCGCGTACGCCGGGTCGTAACCGCCGTCGTACGGGATCTCCTGGGGATCCATGGCCGCGAACCACGGGCTGGACTCCGGCCCGGCGGACTGGCCCTGGCCCTGGTACTGACCCTGCCCCTGGTACTGGCCTTGGTACTGGCCCTGTCCCTGGTACTGGCCTTGACCCTGGTTCTGGTTCTGGGGCTGGTTCTGGGCCTGGTTCTGCTGGGCGTACGCGGCCTGCGGCTGGGGCTGCGGCTGTGACCGCTGCTGCTCGCCGCCGCCGTTCGACTCCAGTTCCAAGGGCTCCGGCGCCGGGGCGGCGGCCGGGACGGCCGCCTGGACGGCCGCCTGGACCGGGGCGGGCGCGGGCGCCGGCGGCAGCAGCGCGGGCTCGATGCCGGCCGCGGCGAGACCCGCCGGTGCCGTCTCCGCGAGGGGAACGCCGTAGCGGGCCAGGCGCAGCGGCATCAGCGCTTCGACGGGGGCCTTGCGGCGCCAGGAGCGGCCGAAGCGGGAGTGCAGGCGGGCCTGGTAGACCAAACGTTCCTGCTCCAGCTTGATGACCTGTTCGTAGGAACGCAGCTCCCACAGCTTCATCCGGCGCCACAGCAGGAAGGTGGGGACCGGGGAGAGCAGCCAGCGGGTGATGCGCACGCCCTCCATGTGCTTGTCGGCCGTGATGTCGGCGATCCGGCCGACCGCGTGCCGGGCCGCCTCCACCGCCACCACGAACAGGATCGGGATGACCGAGTGCATCCCGACGCCCAGCGGGTCCGGCCAGGCCGCCGCGCCGTTGAACGCGATCGTCGCCACCGTCAGCAGCCACGCCGTCTGGCGCAGCATCGGGAACGGGATACGGATCCAGGTCAGCAGCAGGTCCAGGGCGAGCAGGACGCAGATGCCCGCGTCGATGCCGATCGGGAAGACGTAGCTGAAGTTCCCGAACCCCTTCTTGATCGCCAGCTCACGGACCGCCGCGTACGAACCGGCGAAGCCGATCCCGGCGATGACGAGCGCACCGGCGACGACCACGCCGATGAGAACCTTGTGCATCCGTGTCAGCTGTATGGGCGCGGCCACCTGTACTCCCCTCCCTTGCGTGTTGTTGCGCGCAACAGAGTGGCACATGTGTGTGGCATACGGATGCGCGGTATGGAAGGAGCCCGGTTCCGGTGGGAACCGGGCCCCGTGAACTTGTCTGCCGGAGCCCCGGCCGGGGCTCCGTGGCCGGTCGCGGCCCGGTCAGCTCTTCTTCGTCGCCGACTGCGACGGCGAGGCGCTCTTCGAGCCGGTCTTGGACGTGCTCCCGGCGGCGCTCTTGGACGGCGAGGCCGACGGCGCGGACGAGGACGGAGCCTTCGACGAGGAGCCCGGCTCCGACGAGCCCGTGCCCGCCGCGCCGCCGTCCCCGTTCGCGGCGGCCACCGAGGCCACCGCCTCCTTCGTGGCCTTCTCGGCCGCCTTCAGCAGCGCGGCCGCGTCCGGGGTCTTCTCACCCGCGAGCCCCGCGCCGTTGTAGTCGACCGTCACGACCACGTTCTCCACGCGCGCCACGATCGTCTGCTGCTTGAAGGAGCCTTCCTTCTTCTTCAGGCCGTAGCGCACGGACGTCGCCTCGTCGCCCGTACCGGTGACCGGCGCCGACTTGCCGTCCAGCGCGCCCTCCACCGTCTGCGCGGCCGTGACCTGCTTCTGGAAGTACTCGTGGGCCTGTTCCTCGCCCGAGCCGCGCGCGTCCGAGTCGAAACGCAGCAGCGCCACGTTCAGCCAGCGGAACTGAGAGCCCTTCACCCCGTTGTTGTCGAGGCTGTCCCAGTTGCAGTTGCCGCGCTGCTTCGGCTCGTCCAGCTTGCCGGGCTTGCCCGTGCTGGAGCCCTTCGGTATGAGTTCGTCCAGCGTCTTCTTCGACAGCGCCGAGCACGCCTCGGGCAGGGTCGTGTACGCGGCGGGCTGGATGGCGGGGGTCGAGGCGGTCTCGGACACCGTCGGCCCCGGGGCCGCGCTCTCGTTCTTCTGCGCGTCGTCACCGGAGCCGGAGTCCGAGGAACAGCCCGCGACGACGAGCATCACCGGGACGGCGGCCGCGCTGACAAGGATGCGGGTGAGTCGCTGTGCTCGGCCTGCTCGCTGTACTGGTCGGTGCATGGTTCCTTCACTCGTGGCGCTCGTGGTACGGCCGCACATGGGGCGTGCGACCGGTCGGGTCCGAGGGGCCACGGTACGCGGTGGGGCGCCGGGGCGGTTCCCGTTCGGGGGGTTTGCGCCGGGGCGCCCCCATCGGCCGCGTGGGCGCTAGCCGTTGAGCCGGGAGGCCAGTTGCTGGGCCAGTTTCTGCGCCCTGTCCTGCATTTCCTTGCTGTCGGGGGCGTCCGCGGAAGCCGTCGGCTGCTCGGCGTATTCGATCGTCACGATCACGTTGGACGTGCGGAACACCACAGTCACCGTGCGCTGCCGGGCCGTCGACGAACCGGTGTTCAGCTTGTCGTCGAGGAACGCCTCGTCGCCGAGGTCGTCGAGTACGCGGGACTGGAGCTCGGCCGGGGTCTGCGAGGCGGAGGGGGCGGACGGCGCGTCGGACGGTGCGCCGGAGGGGTTGTCCGAGGGGTTTCCGCTCTTGCCGCCGTCGCCGTCGTCGCCCTCGGCCGGGCCGCCGGAGCTCGGGGTCGGGCTCGGGCTCGGGCTCGTGCCGGCCTCGCCCGACGCGGACGCGGCGGGCTCCGGGAGGTCGGCCGCCGTCAGCCTGGCGGCGTAGAGGTCCTCGGCCTTGCCCTCGTCGCTCACCGTGTTGTCGTACGAGACCACGCGCTCGAAGTCGACGAAGAGGTGGTCGGTGCCGGTGGCCGACGTCACCTTCCAGTCGCAGCCGTCGCGCCGGTCCGTGTCGTACGTGAGCGTGGCCTCGCCCTCGTACGCCTTCTCCTGCTGCGTCTCGTCGGTGGTCTCCTGGATGCCGGGCAGCAGCTCGTCGAGCGTGTCGCGATCGGCCGCGGCGCACGCCTCCGGGAGGGTGCGGTACTTGCCCGGCTGGGCGACCGGGGCCGTCGTGCCGGTGCCGCCGCCCTTGGAGTCCGGAGCCGAACCGCCCACGCCCGAACCGCCCGTGCAGCCCGCCAGCACCGCTGCGAGGAGCACAGCGGCGCCGGATACATACGCCTTCCGCTGCACGGTCAGGCTCCTCTCGACGGTTCCCGACGGCGCTTCGGCCCGGGTGTCCTGTGGTTATTGGGTTGCCGCGCGGGGGCGGCTCCTGGAGACAATGTGTATCGCACGCACAGCCGTGGACGCCGGTCCGTTGTCCTATACGTCGACCTGGGCGCCGGTTTTGCGATTTAAGACTTCTGCTGGTTCTGTGTGGATAGAGGACTATATGTCGTACGTAGAGATGCCGGGGGCGCAGGTCCCCATCCGCATGTGGACCGACCCCGCCTCGGTCGAGGACGTCGCGCTGCGTCAGCTCCAGAACGTGGCGACCCTGCCCTGGATCAAGGGGCTCGCCGTCATGCCGGACGTCCACTTCGGCAAGGGCGCGACGGTCGGCTCCGTCATCGCGATGCAGGACGCGGTGTGCCCGGCGGCGGTGGGCGTCGACATCGGCTGTGGCATGTCCGCGGTCAAGACTTCCCTCACCGCCAACGACCTGCCGGGCGACCTCTCGCGGCTCCGCTCGAAGATCGAGGAGGCGATCCCGGTGGGCCGGGGGATGCACGACTCCCCGGTCGACCCGGGCCGCTTCCACGGCCTGGCCACCGCCGGGTGGGACGACTTCTGGGGGCGGTTCGACGGAGTGGCGGACGCGGTGAAGTTCCGCGAGGAGCGGGCCGTGAAGCAGATGGGGACGCTGGGCAGCGGCAACCACTACATCGAGCTCCTGTTCGATTCTGAGGGTGTGGTGTGGCTTACGCTCCATTCCGGTTCCCGGAACATCGGCAAGGAACTCGCCGAGCACCACATCGGTGTCGCGCAGAAGCTCCCGCACAACCAGGGTCTGGTCGACCGGGACCTCGCGGTCTTCGTCGCGCACACGCCCCAGATGGCGGCGTACCGCAACGACCTGTTCTGGGCCCAGGAGTACGCGAAGTACAACCGCACGCTCATGATGGCGCTCCTCAAGGACGTGGTCCGCAAGGAGTTCAAGAAGGCGAAGCCGGTCTTCGAGCCGGAGATCAGCTGCCACCACAACTACGTTGCGCAGGAGCGGTACGAGGGGATGGACCTGCTGGTCACGCGTAAGGGCGCGATTCGTGCCGGCCGCGGGGAGTTCGGCATCATTCCGGGCTCGATGGGCACCAGCTCGTACATCGTCAAGGGTCTCGGCAACGAGAAGGCCTTCAACTCGGCTTCGCACGGAGCGGGTCGACGCATGAGCCGGAGCGCCGCGAAGCGCCGTTTCACGACGAAGGACCTGGAGGAGCAGACGCGGGGCGTGGAGTGCCGTAAGGATTCCGGTGTCGTGGACGAGATCCCGGGCGCCTACAAGCCGATCGAGCAGGTGATGGAGCAGCAGCGCGACCTCGTGGAGGTCGTGGCGAAGCTGAAGCAGTTCATCTGCGTGAAGGGCTGATGCCGGCGAGGCCCCGGCCCCGGGGCCTCGCCGTTCGAGCGGTCAGATGTCGGCCGGGAGAGGTGTCTTGCCGGTCCGCAGGCGCCAGAGGCGGATGTAGCAGCTCTTCTCGGTCCTGCCGAGTTCCTTGGCGGCGGCGGCGTCGTTCTTCAGCGCCAGCAGCACTCGGTCCTCCGGTTCCGTCCAACGGCGGCGGTCGGGTGCGATGCGCATGTCGGCCGGGCGGGACCATGTGCCGAGAGACGCAGCGGCAGTCCGCTTGCGGTCCAGTGACAGGCAGTCCGGGTAGTAGAGATGGGCGGCCAGTTTCTGGGCCGCTTCCTTTGTGTACAGGATGTTGAAGATGCCGTCGCGGGTGTTGCGCCTGGTGGACCGCTCGGCTCCGGTGATCTTTCCTGCGTAGGAACACAGGTAGGTGCTGACGGCGGCGCTGGCGGTGGTGAGCGAGACGAAGGGGAGGCCCTTGGCCGTGAAGCCCAGCGAGCCGTCCGCGTCGATCATTCCTCGGAGATAGTCGCGCTGCGAGAACGGGACGCGAGGGGGTGCGATGGTCCTGGACTTGCGGCCGTACGGCAGGCCGAGTTCGTTCAGCTTCGTCCTTGCGTCGAGGGCGCACAGGGTCCAGATGGAAGATTCGTGCGACGCGGCGAAGTTCGTGGCTCGAGTCCGTCCCCTGATGCTGCTGTTGTACGGGGTCAGGCGTTGGAACTCGCGCAGAATGTCGACGTCGCGAGCGCTGAGTTCGACGGTCATGCGCCCTTTCCGACCCGTTCCCCCGGAGAGATGCCCATCGGCTTGCAGGAAGCCGAACATGTAGGCGTACTCGGGGTTTTCGAGGTCCATGAAACCCGTTGCCGTGCTGCGGGTCTGCTCCGGAGCGCGGGGGACCGCGTTAGGCTCGCGTTCAGCCACCAGGAAGCCTCACTTCCGTGCTGGTCAGGCCCTCGGGCGGGATGGCAGTCCCGGCCGAGGGCCGTCGTGTTTGATGTTGTGGCGCGAGCCTAGGTCGGGGGTTCGGGGGACGTGCGGGTGATCGAGTGAGTTCACTCGTGTGAGTTATGTCCGGAACAGGTCTGCTTTGTTCTCGGGTGGTGGGTCATTTCGTGGACATGACCGCGTAGATCATGACGAAGGCCACGATGTGGATGCCGAAGAGGAAGTACGCCAGGTAGTACCAGACATACCGTTCGCGCTTCTTCTCCAGGGCCAGGCGGGCCTGTTCGTCGGCCGGGGGCGGCGGTTGGGGCGCCTGTTGCGGCTGCTGCGGCGGCTGTGGGGCGGGTGTCTCGTCCGTTGTCACAGTTCTCGGTGGATCTTTGTGTTCGACGCCTGGGCGCGGGGGCGGACGACGAGGAGGTCGATGTTCACGTGGCTGGGGCGGGTGACGGCCCACGTGATCGTCTCGGCGACGTCGTCGGCGGTGAGGGGCTGGGCGACGCCCGCGTAGACCTTGGCCGCCTTCTCGCTGTCGCCGCCGAAGCGGGTGAGGGCGAACTCCTCGGTCTTGACCATGCCGGGGGCCACCTCGATGACCCGGACCGGCGTGCCGACGATCTCCAGGCGCAGGGTCTCCGCGAGCACGTGCTCGGCGTGCTTGGCGGCCACGTAGCCGCCGCCGCCCTCGTACGTGCCGTGGCCCGCCGTGGAGGACAGGACGACGACCGTGCCGTCGCCGCTCGCGGTGAGCGCCGGGAGGAGGGCCTGGGTGATGTTCAGGGTGCCGATGACGTTCGTCTCGTACATCTGGCGCCACTGGGCCGGGTCGCCCGTCGCGACAGGGTCGGCGCCGAGCGCGCCGCCCGCGTTGTTCACCAGCACGCCGATCGTCTTGAAGGCGGTCGCGAACTCGTCGACCGCCGTGCGGTCCGTGACGTCCAGGGCGTACGCGGTGGCCTGGCCGCCCGCCGCGGTGATCTCCTCCGCCAGTGCCTCGATGCGGTCCTTGCGGCGGGCCGTGAGGACGACGCGGTAGCCCTCGGCCGCGAGCTGCCGGGCCGTCGCGGCGCCGATTCCGCTGCTTGCACCGGTGACGACGGCGATACGGGACGGGGCGGCGGGAGTCATACGGCTGCTCCTCGGAGGTGTCTGCGGTATGCGGTCTGCGGGTTTTCTCCGGCCAGGATAGGCGGGGCTCAACTGCCTCCTCGGGGGGCGTACATGATCACGGCGGCTCCGGCCAGGCAGATCAGGGCGCCGGTGACGTCCCAGCGGTCGGGGCGGTAGCCGTCGGCGACCACGCCCCAGGCGAGGGAGCCGGCCACGAAGGCTCCGCCGTACGCGGCCAGGACGCGGCCGAACTCGGCGTCCGGCTGGAGGGTGGCGACGAAGCCGTACAGGCCGAGCGCCATCACTCCGGCGCCGATCCAGAGGGCGCCGCGGTGTTCGCGGACGCCCTGCCAGACGAGCCAGGCGCCGCCGATCTCCAGGAGGGCGGCGAGGGCGAAGAGGAGCGCGGAGCGGGCGATCAGCATGGGGTCACTGTGTCAGGGGGCTCGGCCGGTGGGTGGGGCGGAGCCGGGCCGGTGGGTGGGTCGGGGCCGTGCCGGTACATCCGCCCGTCGCCGTTGGACGGAGATGTGAGCGTCGGTGGCGACGGGCATGTGATGTAC
>NZ_JBHYPZ010000069.1:0-39171 GCF_042746485.1 Streptomyces sp. NPDC058751
CCCCGCCGCCGCCCGGGCGGCCCCCCCCCCCCCCCCCCCCGCGCCCCCCCCCCCCCCCCCGGGGGGGGGGGGGGGCCGGGGGCGGCACCCGCGGCCCCCGGGGGCCCCCGCCCCCGCCTACCGCAACCTCGTCGTCGCCACGATCGGGTTCGCCATCACCTTCTGGGCGTGGAACCTGATCGCGCCGATCGCCACCCCCCTGGGCGAGAAGCTCTCGCTGAGCTCCTTCCAGCAGTCGCTGATGGTCGCCGTCCCCGTGCTCGTCGGCTCGCTCGGCCGGGTACCCGTGGGCGCGCTCACCGACCGTTTCGGCGCGAAGATCATGTTCCCCCTCGTCACCGCGCTGACCATCGTGCCCGTCCTGCTGCTCATCGCCGTGAAGGACTCCTACGCGGGCCTCCTCGTCGTCGGGTTCTTCCTCGGCATGGGCGGCACGACCTTCGCGATCGGCGTCCCCCTCGTCAACTCCTGGTTCCCGCCCGCGCGCCGTGGCTTCGCCATCGGCGTGTTCGGCGCGGGCATGGGCGGGGTGGCACTGTCCGGCTACTTCACCCCGCGCATCTACAAGCACGGTGAGAGCCTGCCGTTCGTGGTGCTGGCCGTCGCCCTGGCCGTGATGGCCGTCGTGGAGTACTTCCTCCTCGCCGACCGTCCCGACCGCGTGGTCCCCACCACCCCGCTGGTCGCGCGACTGGCCGACGCCGCCCGGCTGCGGGTCACCTGGGAACTCGCGGCCCTCTACGCGATCGGGTTCGGCGGCATCGTCGCGTTCGGCGTCTACCTGCCGACCTACCTCAAGACCTGGTACGAGCTGTCGCCGACCGACGCCGGTACCCGGGCGGCCGGTTTCGCGCTCGTCACCGTGATCTTCCGCCCGATCGGCGGCTGGCTCTCCGACCGCGTCCACCCCGCCGTCGTCACGTCCTGGGCACTCGGCATCGTCGGGGTCATGGCGGTGTGCCAGGCGTTCGAACCCCAACTCGTCCCGGGCGGAACCGTCTTCCTCCTCGTGACGGCGGCCGGTCTCGGCACCTCCAGCGGCAGCGTCTTCGCGATGGTCGCCCGGGTCACACCGCCGCCGAAGGTCGGCAGCGTCACCGGCATCGTCGGCGCGATGGGCGGACTCGGCGGCTTCGTCCCGCCCCTCGTCATGGGCGCCGTCTACAGCGCCAAGAATTCCTACGCCATCGGCTTCATGCTGCTGTCGGACCTGGCCCTGGCCGGCTGCGTCTACGCCTTCGGGCGCATGCGCGACGTGGGCCGGGACCGCACACCGGCCCAGACGGTCTGAGAGGGCCGGGACCGCACACCGGCCCGAGCGGCTCGGGAGGGTTGCCGGCCGAGACCGTGTTCCGCCCGGAACCGCGGAGCCCGCGATCCCCGGCGTACCCGCGATCCCCGGCGTCCCCGTGTCCACCGGACCGCATCCATCGGACCGTCTTCGCCGGACCGCGTCCGGCGGGTCAGCCGGCCGGGCGGTCCAGCGGGTTCGCCCGGACGCGTTCGGCGAGGCCGCCTCGGACCGACGCGGCCGGCGAGCTCCGCGGCTTGCGGGCGGCCTGGTCCTGGAAGCAGGCCAGGAACTCGTCCGCGAGCCCCGCGCGCGGGTACCGGGCCAGTACCTCCGCCTGGAACCCGGCGGTGAAGTCGTCCAGGTGCCGCCCCGAGATGTCCACACCGGTGGCCCGCTCCAGCAGATGGCCCTCCGGGTCCTCCCGCACGTCCACCGCGTCCCACATGTGCCGGACGATGACCTCCGACAGCCGCTGCCGGCGCTCCGCCGGCCACCCGGCACCCGCCGCGAACACCCAGGCCACGTGCCCGCCGGCCACGTCGAAGTCGACCGTGTGACTGTCGAACTCCGCCACCAGCCCGATGTCGTGGAGCAGCGCGGACACGTACAGCAGCTCGGCGTCGTGCTCGATGCCGCGCTGCGCGGCGTACGCGGAGGCCCACACGTAGGAACGCACCGAGTGGTTGAGCAGGGCGGGGGAGCAGTAGGCGGTGGCGACCTCGAGGGCGGCGGCGCAGGCGGCCGTGTCGGGGGCGACGGGCACGGTCAGGGCTTCGGGAGTGCTCGGAACAGTCATGCCGCCGAGTATGCCTCCCCGCCCCGGTCGCCCTCCGGCTGCCCGGGACCGCAACTCCCTTGACCGAACCGGCCGTTGCACGGCCACCGCCTGCCGCCTGCCGCCCGTCGGGGGCGACCCGCCTCAGCCCCGGGAGCCCCGGAGAAGTCCCGGGACGGCGTCGGCCCCCTCCCGGGCCCGCGCCGAAGCGGACCGGAAGGGGGCCGACGCCGTCGGACCGTCAGATGTCCCGGAAGATCTCGATCTGCGCCCCGATCGAGTTCAGGCGCTCGGCGAGGTCCTCGTAGCCGCGGTTGATGACGTACACGTTCCGCAGTACCGAGGTGCCGTCCGCCGCCATCATCGCGAGCAGCACGACCACGGCGGGCCGCAGCGCGGGCGGGCACATCATCTCGGCGGCGCGCCAGCGGGTCGGGCCCTCGACGAGGACCCGGTGCGGGTCGAGCAGCTGGAGCCGGCCGCCGAGGCGGTTGAGGTCCGTGAGGTAGATCGCCCGGTTGTCGTAGACCCAGTCGTGGATCAGCGTCTGGCCCTGCGCGGTGGCCGCGATGGCCGCGAAGAACGGGACGTTGTCGATGTTCAGGCCGGGGAACGGCATCGGGTGGATCTTGTCGATGGGCGCCTCCAGCTTGGAGGGCCGCACCGTCAGGTCGATCAGCCGCGTACGGCCGTTGTCCGCGAAGTACTCGGGCGTGCGGTCGTGGTCGAGGCCCATCTCCTCCAGGACCGCGAGCTCGATCTCCAGGAACTCGATCGGCACACGGCGCACCGTCAGCTCCGACTCGGTGACCACGGCGGCGGCGAGCAGGCTCATCGCCTCGACCGGGTCCTCGGAGGGCGAGTAGTCCACGTCGACGTCGATGTTCGGCACGCCGTGGACGGTGAGCGTCGTGGTGCCGATGCCCTCCACCCGTACGCCCAGGGCCTCCAGGAAGAAGCACAGGTCCTGGACCATGTAGTTGGAGGAGGCGTTGCGGATGACCGTGACGCCGTCGTGGCGGGCGGCGGCGAGCAGCGCGTTCTCGGTGACCGTGTCCCCGCGCTCGGTCAGCACGATCGGCCGTCCCGGGGAGACGGACCGGTCGACCTGGGCGTGGTAGAGACCCTCGGTCGCGGCGATGTCGAGACCGAACCGGCGCAGGGCGATCATGTGCGGCTCGATGGTGCGGGTGCCGAGGTCGCAACCGCCCGCGTAGGGCAGCTTGAAGGCGTCCAGGCGGTGCAGCAGCGGGCCGAGGAACATGATGATGGACCGCGTGCGGATGGCGGCCTCGGCGTCGATCGACTCCATGTCCAGCTCGTTCGGCTGCACGATCTCGAGGTCGACGCCGTCGTTGATCCAGCGGGTGCGGACGCCGATCGAGTTGAGGACCTCCAGCAGGCGGTAGACCTCTTCGATCCGGGCCACCCGGCGCAGCACCGTGCGCCCCTTGTTCAGGAGCGTCGCGCACAGCAGTGCGACACAGGCGTTCTTGCTGGTCTTGACGTCGATCGAGCCGGACAGACGACGTCCGCCGACGACGCGCAGATGCATCGGACCCGCATATCCGAGCGAGACGATCTCGCTGTCCAGCGCCTCACCGATCCGGGCGATCATCTCAAGGCTGATGTTCTGGTTGCCGCGCTCGATGCGATTGACGGCGCTCTGACTGGTGCCGAGTGCCTCGGCGAGCTGCGACTGTGTCCAGCCCCGGTGTTGCCGGGCGTCACGGATGAGCTTGCCGATACGTACGAGGTAGTCGTCTGCCATGGCGCGACCGTATATCGGATGTGAGATAAACAAAAACGGAGCGCGGCCTTCCGTGTGGCCGGGGTCACCGGGCAGTGTTCGAGGGGCAGTTCGGGTGCCCGTGCCGGTGCGACGACGGAGCCCGCGGGGTGCCGGCCGGCTCCGCGGGCCCGTGTCGCCGTCGCCGAATGCCATGAAAGAGCGCTCGCGTGACGTTTGGTCGGAATTAGGCTCTTTGTCGCCTTTGCTTCACTTCGCCCTGCGTGTCGTCCTGCGCCACCCGAACGGTCCCGGGAGGTCCATCGACGTCGTCCTGCGTCCGGTGCTGCTGTGGGTGCGCTTGGGTCCGTGGCGTCCGCCCGTGGTGATGGACCACGACTTGCGGTTGATGTTGAGCCGCACCCCGGGGAGGATGCGGAAGCTCTTGCGGAAGGTGAGCGGCATGGGTGCCCCCTGTGTCGGTCGCCCCGGGACGTTCCCGGCGTACACCGGGTACCCCGGAACGGCCCGGGTGTGCCAACTCTCCGGCGACGGGGCGCTTTCGGGCGGTACGGGCATTCCCCTCGTGTGTGGGCGAGCGGAGCGCTCCGGGCGGGCGGAACGCCCGGGACGAGGGGGTGCCCCGGACATGCGGGCGCCCGGACATGACCTGCCCGCCCCCGTGTACTAGAGTTATCTCGACATCGAGATATCTGCCGAGGCGTACCGCAGCAGCACGCCGCCATCGGTCCGACGGTAAGGGCTACCTAACTTAGCCTTACCTTAGCGGATCGGCCATGGCGTCGTGGCGGCAGGATGCGGTGGGAACGCGCACATCAATGAAGGAGACTGTCGTGTCGGCGAACAGCTTCGACGCCCGCAGCACGCTGCAGGTGGGCGACGAGTCGTACGAGATCTTCCGGCTGGACAAGGTGGAAGGCTCGGCTCGCCTTCCGTACAGCCTGAAGGTCCTGCTGGAGAACCTGCTCCGCACGGAGGACGGCGCGAACATCACCGCCGACCACATCCGTGCCCTCGGCGGCTGGGACTCGCAGGCCCAGCCCAGCCAGGAGATCCAGTTCACGCCCGCCCGCGTGATCATGCAGGACTTCACCGGCGTGCCCTGCGTCGTCGACCTCGCCACCATGCGTGAGGCCGTCAAGGAGCTCGGCGGCGACCCGGCCAAGGTCAACCCGCTCTCCCCGGCCGAGCTGGTCATCGACCACTCCGTCATCGCCGACAAGTTCGGCACGAAGGACGCCTTCGGCCAGAACGTCGAGCTGGAGTACGGCCGCAACAAGGAGCGCTACCAGTTCCTGCGCTGGGGCCAGACCGCCTTCGACGACTTCAAGGTCGTCCCGCCGGGCACCGGCATCGTCCACCAGGTGAACATCGAGCACCTGGCGCGCACGGTCATGGTGCGCAACGGCCAGGCGTACCCCGACACCCTCGTCGGCACCGACTCGCACACCACGATGGTCAACGGCCTCGGCGTGCTCGGCTGGGGCGTCGGCGGCATCGAGGCCGAGGCCGCGATGCTCGGCCAGCCGGTCTCCATGCTGATCCCGCGCGTCGTCGGCTTCAAGCTGACCGGTGAGCTGCCTACCGGCACCACCGCCACCGACCTGGTGCTGACCATCACCGAGATGCTGCGCAAGCACGGTGTCGTCGGCAAGTTCGTCGAGTTCTACGGCGAGGGCGTGGCCGCCACGTCGCTGGCCAACCGAGCCACCATCGGCAACATGTCGCCGGAGTTCGGCTCCACCGCCGCGATCTTCCCGATCGACGGCGAGACCCTGAACTACCTCAAGCTCACCGGCCGCTCCGAGCAGCAGGTCGCGCTCGTCGAGGCGTACGCCAAGGAGCAGGGCCTCTGGCTCGACCCGGCCGCCGAGCCCGACTTCTCCGAGAAGCTGGAGCTCGACCTCTCCACGGTCGTCCCCTCGATCGCCGGCCCGAAGCGCCCGCAGGACCGCATCGTCCTCGCGAACGCCGCCGAGCAGTTCAAGACCGACGTCCTGAACTACGTCTCCACCGCCGACGAGGCGGGCGAGGAGTCCTTCCCGGCCTCCGACGCCCCCGCCGCCTCCAACGGCGTCCCGTCCAACCCGGTCACGGTCACCGCCCCCGACGGCACGACCTACACGATCGACCACGGCGCGGTGACGGTCGCGGCCATCACCTCCTGCACCAACACCTCGAACCCGTACGTCATGGTCGCCGCCGCGCTCGTCGCGAAGAAGGCCGTGGAGAAGGGCCTGACCCGCAAGCCGTGGGTCAAGACCACCCTCGCCCCGGGCTCCAAGGTCGTCACCGACTACTTCGACAAGGCGGGGCTCACCCCCTACCTCGACAAGGTCGGCTTCAACCTGGTCGGTTACGGCTGCACCACCTGCATCGGCAACTCCGGCCCGCTGCCGGACGAGGTCTCCAAGGCCGTCAACGACCACGACCTCGCGGTCACCTCGGTCCTCTCCGGCAACCGGAACTTCGAGGGCCGCATCAACCCCGACGTCAAGATGAACTACCTGGCCTCCCCGCCGCTGGTCGTCGCCTACGCCCTCGCGGGCTCCATGAAGGTGGACATCACCCGCGACGCGCTCGGCACCGACACCGAGGGCAAGCCGGTCTACCTGGCCGACATCTGGCCCTCCGAGGCCGAGGTCAACGACGTCGTGGCGAACGCCATCGGCGAGGACATGTTCAGCAAGTCCTACCAGGACGTCTTCGCGGGCGACGCCCAGTGGCAGGCGCTGCCGATCCCCGAGGGCAACACCTTCGAGTGGGACCCGCAGTCGACGTACGTCCGCAAGCCCCCTTACTTCGAGGGCATGACGATGGAGACCACCCCGGTCTCGGACATCGCCGGCGCGCGCGTCCTCGCCAAGCTCGGCGACTCGGTCACCACCGACCACATCTCCCCGGCCGGTGCGATCAAGGCCGACACCCCCGGAGGCAAGTACCTCACGGAGCACGGTGTCGAGCGCCGTGACTTCAACAGCTACGGCTCGCGCCGCGGCAACCACGAGGTCATGATCCGCGGTACGTTCGCCAACATCCGCCTGCGCAACCAGATCGCGCCGGGCACCGAGGGCGGCTACACCCGCGACTTCACCGTCGAGGGCGCGCCCGTCGCGTTCATCTACGACGCCTCGCGCAACTACATCGAGCAGGGCATCCCGCTGGTCATCCTGGCCGGCAAGGAGTACGGCTCCGGCTCGTCCCGCGACTGGGCCGCCAAGGGCACCGCGCTCCTCGGCGTCAAGGCCGTCGTCGCCGAGTCGTACGAGCGCATCCACCGCTCGAACCTCATCGGCATGGGCGTCCTGCCGCTGCAGTTCCCGGAGGGCGCGAACGCCGAGTCCCTCGGCCTGACCGGCGAGGAGACCTTCTCCATCACCGGCGTCGAGGAGCTCAACGACGGCACCACCCCGCGCACGGTGAAGGTCACCACCGACACCGGCGTCGAGTTCGACGCGGTCGTCCGCATCGACACCCCCGGCGAGGCGGACTACTACCGCAACGGCGGCATCATGCAGTACGTGCTGCGCAACCTGATCCGCAACTGAGCGGTCCGGTGACGCAGTCGTAGGGCAGCTCCGGCAGGAGTCGAGGGCCGCATCCCCGGTGACGGGGGTGCGGCCCTTCGCCGTCCGGTTCTTCGCCGTCCGGCCCTCCGCCTGGCTCCCGCCCCACGGCTTCCCTCTGCCCGGTTCCCGCCTCAGGGCCCGCACCCCCGCGGCGCCCGGACGGGTGCGCGCGATGCGCCGGGCGTTTACAGGGGTTCCCGGGCGCGCTACTTTCCGAGTGAGGTGGGAGCGCTCCCATATGGACGGACCGGAACCCGCCCCGGAACCGCTCCCGCCTCGCCCCTGATCCCGCACGCCCTTACGGAGGGATCCATTGTCATGCACCTAACAACATCGAGGCGTTCGGCGGGAGCGCGGCCGCTCGGCCGATCACGGCTCCCGGGCCGCCGCCCGTCCCCCGTCCTGGTGCTCCTCGCCCTGCTGGCCGTGCTCCCGGCCCTCGCCCTGATCGTCATGACCGGCGACCGGGCGGAGGCGCACGGCACCCCCATGAAGCCCGCCAGCCGTACGTTCCTGTGCTGGCAGGACGGGCTGACCGACACCGGCGAGATCAAACCGGTGAACCCGGCCTGCAAGGCGGCCCAACAGGTCAGCGGGACCACGCCGTTCTACAACTGGTTCTCGGTGCTGCGCTCGGACGGCGCGGGGCGCACCCGCGGCTTCGTCCCCGACGGCTCGCTGTGCAGCGGCGGCAACACCAACTTCGCGGGCTTCGACCAGCCGCGTTCCGACTGGCCGCTCACCCATCTCACCGCGGGCGCGACCGTCGACTTCACGTACAACGCCTGGGCCGCGCACCCCGGCTGGTTCTACGTCTACATCACCAAGGACGGCTTCGACCCGACCCGCACCCTCACCTGGAACGACATGGAGGCCCAGCCGTTCCTCACCGTCGACCACCCGCCGCTCCACGGCACCCCGGGCACGGTCGAGGCCAACTACTCCTGGAGCGGCACGCTGCCCGCGGGCAAGACCGGCCGCCACATCGTCTACGTGGTCTGGCAGCGCTCGGACAGCGCGGAGACCTTCTACTCCTGTTCCGACGTCGTCTTCGACGGGGGCAACGGCGAGGTCACCGGCGTCCACGACCCGGGCAACCCGACCGAACCGCCGCCCGGCACCTGCTCGGCGACCCGGCGCACCACCGGCACCTGGCCCGGTGGCCACCAGTCCGAGGTGACGGTCACCAACACCGGCACGGTCCCGATGCTCGGCTGGATGGTCGACTGGACCCTGCCGGGCGGACAGTCGGTGGCCAGCCTGTGGAGCGGCAACGCGACCTACAGCGGTCAGGACGTGATGGTGCACAACGCCGGCTGGAACGGCTCGCTGAGTCCGGGCGGCAGTACCACGTTCGGCTACGTCGTCTCCGGCTCGGGCGGCGATCCGGCGACGGACCTGCCCTGCCGGGTCGGCTGAACGAGCGGAGCCCGGGGGTGGACGGGCGGGCGGGTTCGGACCCGCCCGCCCGGTCCGCGGACCCGGACGCGGCGGGGGAGGCCCTGTCCGGGGTGGTGCGGCTTGTGGTGACCGGTGCGCACGACAACGTTGTCGAACGGTCTGCCCACGACTCTACCGCCCCAACGGACAACGATGTCAAGCATGTTGACGGCCGACCTCGGGGGAGAGGGCGGTGCCGGGCGCCCCGACGGCGGTGGGCCGTCGGAGTGTGCTCCGGGCGCGCCACCGGCGGCGCAGGCGGTCTTCCGTGGTACCCGTGGCGCACGTTACTGTCCCTGCGGCTTGTGCGACCCGTGCTGCGCGACCCGTCCGAAGGAGGAGGGGCCGCGTCATGCGTTTCCGTCCGTCATCGTTACTGCTGGCCGTCGCCCTGACGGTCGCCGGCGCCACCCCGGCGCTCGCCGCGCCCCCGTCGGGGCCGCCGGAAATCGTCCAGGACCCCACCGCGTACGTCGACCCGCTCATCGGCACCAGGAACGGCGGCAACGTCTTCCCCGGCGCCGTCACGCCCTTCGGCATGCTCTCCTGGAGCCCGGAGAACACCCGCGGGGACGCCACCCGCACGGCCGCGCCCGGCGGTTACCACTACGACGCCACGCGCATCCGGGGCTTCAGCCTCACCCACATGTCCGGAACGGGATGTGCGGGCGGCAGCGGCGACATCCCGTTCTTCCCGTACGCGGGCGAGGTCACCTCGTCCCCGGCGGCCGACACCAAGGACGCCGTCTACGCCTCCGGGTTCGCGCACTCCGGCGAGCTGGCCGAGCCCGGCCACTACAAGGTGGGGCTCGCCTCCGGGGTGGGTGCCGACCTCACGGCGACCGCGCGCACCGGCTCGGGCCGCTTCACCTTCCCCGCCGACAAGCCCGCCTCGATGCTGATCCGCACCGCCAACTCCGAGGTCGGGTCGACGGATTCGACGGTGCGCATCGACCCGGAGACCAGGACCGTCACGGGCTCCGTCACCTCCGGCAACTTCTGCGGCTACCTCGACCCCGAGGGCCGGCGCTCCTACTACACCCTGTACTTCACCGCCCGCTTCGACCGCGCCTTCAAGAACACCGGCACCTGGCGGGACGACCGGCTGAGCCCGGGAACCACCGAGGCGAGCGGCGGCACCGGAGGCTTCGCGCAGGGCGGCCGGCCCCTCGCGGGCAAGGGGGCGGGCGGCTACGTGGAGTTCGAGCCGGGCACCGACCCGGTGAACGTCAAGGTCGGCATCTCCTACGTCAGCCAGGAGGGCGCCACCGCCAACCTGGAGGCCGAGAACCCGCCGTCCCGCTCCTTCGCCTCCGTCCAGCGCGCCGCCCACCGGGCCTGGCGCGAACGCCTCGGCGCGATCGGCGTCGGCGGCGGCACCGACGGCGACCGCACCACCTTCTACACCGCGCTCTACCACTCCCTCCTGCACCCGAACGTCATCAGTGACGCCGACCGCAGATACCGGGGGCCCGACGACAAGGTGCACACCGTCGGCCGGGGGCACGAGGCGCAGTACGGCACCTTCTCCGGCTGGGACGTCTACCGCTCCCAGGTCCAGCTGCTGACCCTGCTCGACCCGGACACCGGCTCCGACATCGCGCAGTCGCTCCTCGAACTCGCCCGGCAGAACGGGGGAGTGTGGGACCGCTGGCTGCACGGCGCGAGCGGCACGCACGTCATGAACGGCGATCCGTCGGCGCCGGCCCTCGCGGGCATCCGCGCCTTCGGCGGCACGGACTTCGACCTGGACGGCGCGCTCGACTCCCTGGTGAAGGCGGCGACCGTGCCGACCGAGAAGGACCTCTCACCGGCGGGCAAACCGGTGCTCTCGGTGGGCCAGCGCCCCTCGCTCGACAAGTACCTCGAACACCACTACATGCCGTCCGTGTCCAACGCCTGGGGCGGCGCGGCCGAGACCCTGGAGATGTCCGGCGCGGACTTCGCGATCTCCCAACTGGCCAGGGCGGCGGGGGAGAAGAAGACCGCCGCCGACTTCGCGACGCGTTCGCAGTGGTGGCAGAACAACTTCAACATCGCGGCCGATCCCGGCGGGGGCTACATCGCCAACCGCAAGGCCGACGGGAGCTGGGTCACCGGCTTCACCCCGGCGACCGGCAACGGTTTCGTGGAGGGAACGGCGGCCCAGTACACCTGGATGGTGCAGCACGACCCGGCGGGCCTCTTCGCGGCCATGGGCGGACGCGACGAGGCCCTCGGCCGTCTCGACACGTTCTTCCACAACGCCGACGGAAGCTGGGCGTTCACCGGCAGCGGCGGCGACAAGTCCGAGATGGACAACGAACCGTCGATCAACGTGCCGTACCTGTACGCCTACGCGGGAGCGCCGTACAAGACGCAGGAGACCGTCAGGGCGGCCATGACCCGGCTGTGGTCGACGCGGCCCGAGGGCATCCCCGGCAACGACGACCTCGGTGAGATGTCGTCCTGGTACGTCTTCTCCGCGCTCGGCATGTACCCGCAGGTGCCCTCCCGCGCCGAACTCGTCCTGGCCTCACCGCTGTTCCCGAGGATCGAGATCGAGCGTCCGGGCGGCGCCGACATCGAGATCCGGGCCCGGGGCGCGGCCGCGGACAGCCCCTATGTCCAGTCGCTGCGGGTGGACGGCCGTACCAGCGGCAGGCCCTGGCTGCCGGCCTCCTTCGTCCGTGAGGGCGGCACCCTCGACTACACGCTGTCCGCGACACCCGACAAGGGCTGGGGCAGCGCCGAGGCGGCCGCGCCGCCGTCCTTCCGCACGGGCGAGCAGCCGTACCAGATCGGCGTGGGCCCGACCGCGGCGACGCTCCCGCCCGGCGGAAGCACCGCGCTCGACATCCGCGCCCTCGCCCTCGGCGGGGGCGCCGGGCCCGAGGTCCGCTTCCGGGTGGAGACGCCCCCGGGGGTGACGGCGAACCCGGCCGAGGGCACGGTGGGCGACGGTGCCCAGCGGATCGCCCTCACCGCCGCCGAGAACGCCGAGCAGGGGTTCTACGACGTCAAGGTGACCGTGACCTCCGGCGGCACGTCGTACACGCAGCCGGTGGCGCTCACCGTCGCGGCCCCCGGATCGCTCCTCGCGGCCTACGACAACACCGGTGTCTCGGACGACACCGGGGACCACTCCGAGGCCGACTACGACGGCGGCGGCTGGAGCTATTCCCGTCAGGCCCTCGCCGAGGCGGGCCTGACCCCGGGCGGCCGGGGAACGGTGGACGGTCTCTCCTTCACCTGGCCGAGCTCTCCGGCCGGCCGGCCCGACAACGCCTCGGGCACCTCGCAGACCATCGAACTGAGCGACCCGGTGAGCCGGTTGTCCTTCATCGGCAGCGCCGTGAACGGCAACCAGAAGACCACGGCGACCGTCACGTACACCGACGGCGGCACCGACTCCGTCGACCTGTCCTTCACCGACTGGACCGTCGGCGGCGGGGGCGGCACCGTCCAGTACGGCAACGAGACCGTCGCGAGGACCGCGTACCGCAACGTCGCGGGGGCGGACAAGGACCCGGTGGCCACCTACGTCTTCGCCACCAGGCCGTTCACGGCGCCGGAGGGGAGGACGATCAGGAGCGTCAAGCTCCCGGACAACGCCGACCTGCACGTCTTCACCCTCGCGGTGAGCCGGTGAGCCGGTGAACTGACCGGCACGAGAACGCCCGTGCACGAACGCGGGGCGGGCCCGGAGTCTCCTCCGGGCCCGCCCCTTTTTCCACCGGGTGAGGCTCAGGCCAGCAGCTCCACCTCCGCGAGGGTCGCCTCGCCGTCGAGCACGAGACGGTAGTGGGCGTACGAGCCGGGAGTCGCGACCGTGAACGCCCGGGTCTGCCTGTCCCAGGGGAAGGACTCACCGGAGCGCTTGTCGAGGTCCGTCCACGTGGTCCCGTCCGACGAACCCTGGAGGGTCCACCCGGTCGGCGCCTTCGTGCGGTCCGCCGAGGTCAGCGTGTACTGGACCCCCTCGGTGTCGCCGCCGACCGGAAGGCCGACCGAGGTGAGGGCGGCGTCCGTCGCCGAGGTGTTGTCGAAGAGGGCGCCTTCCTTCTTCAAGGTGTCCGCGCGGGGCGAGGGCACCTCGTCGTCCTCGGTGACCGACACCGGTGCGGCGTCCTTGCCGGTGCCCCACTTGGACGGCTCGGCGCCCATGTCGAACTCCAGCACCCCGCCACGGGAGATCAGCGAGTGGGGCAGCGAAGTCGAGTTCCACCGCTTGCCGTTGAACCGGACGCCCTGCACGTACACGTTCTTCGCGCTGTTGCGCGGGGCCTTGACGACCAGGTCGCGGCCGTTCTCCAGGTGGACGGTCGCCTTGGTGAACAGCGGTGAGCCGATGGCGTATTCGCCGCTGCCCATCACCAGCGGGTAGAAGCCGAGCGAGGAGAAGAGGAACCAGGCCGACTGCTCGCCGTTGTCCTCGTCGCCGTGGTAGCCCTGTCCGATCTCGCTGCCGGTGTAGAGGCGGGAGAGGACCTCGCGGACGTTCTTCTGGGCCTTCCAGGGCTGTCCGGCCGCGTCGTACATGTAGTTGACGTGGTGGGCCACCTGGTTGGAGTGCCCGTACTGGCCCATCCGCACGTCCCGGGCCTCGGTCATCTCGTGGATCACGCCGCCGTAGGAGCCCACGATGTCCGGAGAGGCCGTCTCGGGAGTGGAGAAGTACGTGTCGAGCTTCTCCGCGAGCCCGGCGCGGCCGCCGTACAGGTTGGCGAGACCGCGCGAGTCCTGCGGCGCGGTGAACGCGTATCCCCAGCCGTTGGTCTCCGTGTAGTCGTGACCCCACACGCGCGGGTCGTACTTGGCGGAGTCGACCCGCCAGTCGCCCTTGGTGTCGCGGCCCTGGAAGAAGCCGGCCTTGGGGTCGAAGAGGTTCACGTAGTCCCGGGAGCGGTTGAGGAAGTAGTCCGACTCCTCCTTGTAGCGCTTCTCGCCGGTCTTCTCGTAGAGCGCCTTGCCCATCTCGGCGATGCCGTAGTCGTTGACGTAGCCCTCCATGGCCCACGACAGGCCCTCGTGGGTGGAGGTGTTCGTGTAGCCGAGGAAGGGCGAGGTGGCCATGCCCTTGCGGCCCACGCCGGAGGCCGGCGGGACGACGGTGGCGTTCTTCAGGGCCGCCTCGTACGCCGACTTCGCGTCGAAGCCGACGCCCTTGACGTACGCGTCCGCGAACGCCACGTCGGAGGAGGTGCCGGTCATCAGGTCCGCGTAGCCGGGCGAGGACCAGCGCGACGTCCAGCCGCCGTCCTTGTACTGCTGCACGAACCCGTCGACCATCTCACCCGCCTGACCCGGTGTCAGGAAGGAGTAGGCGGGCCAGGTCGTCCGGTAGGTGTCCCAGAAGCCGTTGTTGACGTACACCTTGCCGTCGACGATCTTCGCCCCGGTGTGGGTCGGGGTGTCCGGACCCGGCATCGCGGAGAACGGCGAGGCGTACTGGTACTTCGAACCCACCTTCTCGAAACCGGAGTTCGGGTACAGGTAGAGCCGGTACAGGCTGGAGTACAGCGTCGTGAGCTGGTCGGGCGTGGCGCCCTGGACCTCGACCTTGCCGAGGATCCGGTCCCACTGCTTGCGGGCGTCCTTCCTGACGGCGTCGAACGACGTGCCCTCCGGGATCTCCTGGCTCAGGTTGTCCCTGGCCTGGTCGATGCTGATGAGCGAGGTGGCCAGGCGCAGGGTGACGGTGTGGTCGGAGCCGGGCTTGAACCGGAGGTAGCCCTTGACTCCGCTGGAGGAGCCCTCGGTCACGGGCGCGTCGAAGGTCCCGTAGACGAACAGCCGGGTGGCGCCGGTCGACAGGCCGGACTTCACGTCCGAGTAGCCGGTGACGACTCCCGCCGAGGTGTCCAGCGTCAGGCCCGCCTGCTCGGTGACGTTGTCGAAGATCACGCTCGCGTCGTCGCCCGGATAGGTGAAGCGCAGGGCGGCGGCGTGGTCGGTCGGGGCCAGCTCCGCCTTGAGACCGTTCTCGAAGGTCACCCCGTAGTAGTACGGCCGTGCGGTCTCGTTCTCGTGCCGGAAGGCCAGTCCACGGGCGGTGCGGCCGGTGTCCGGGGTGCCGGAGGCGGCCGAGGGCATCACCTGGAAGGTCTGCCGGTCGCCCATCCAGGGGCTCGGCTCGTGGCTCGCGCTGAACGCCTGGATCGTGGGCAGGTTGTCCGCGTTGTTGGCGCGGGCGTAGTCGTACAGCCAGCTCAGCGAGCCCGCGTTGGTCACCGGCGTCCAGAAGTTGAAGCCGTGCGGTACGGCCGTCGCGGGGAAGTTGTTCCCGCGCGAGAAACCGCCGCTGGAGTTGGTGCCGCGGGTCGTGAGCGCGTAGTCGGCCAGATGTGCCGCCGGCTTCTGCGGAGCGGCCCTCCTGAGCGAGACGTCGTCGAGCCAGCCGCGGAACTTCGCGGGGCCCTTGGGCGAGTCGTACGCGAGCAGGATCCGGTCGACGGTCTTCCCGGCCGCGACGGAACCGATCCGCGAGGTGACGTTGTTCCACTGGTTGACGTACAGCACCTTGGCCGCGCCCTGGCCCTGCGGCGTCAGCGCGAACCCGTGCTGGTCCAGGGCCTTCAGGCCGCTCAGCGAGGTGCCGTCGGTGAACACCAGGTCCACGGCCACGTTCGTGGCGTCGTAGTCCCGGTCGCCGTCCGCCATCGACGGGAAGACGCGGTACGCCAGTTCGGTGTCGCGCCCGACGGCGACGTTCACGTCGAACACCTTGTTGTACGAGTACGCCCGGCCGTCCCCCTTGTGGGTGCCGGCGTAGCGCAGGGCCCGCTTGCCCGTGAAGCCCGCGCCCGCCTTCGCGGTCGGCGAGCCGCTCGGCCCCCGGTCCACGAGCGAGAGCATGTCCTTGGGCGCCGGGTCGTCGCTCTCGCCCGTCGAGAACTGGACGTCGGCGATCTGGAGGACGTCACCGGCGTTGTTCTTCGTGATGTCGAGCCGGAAGTACCGGTACTCGGCGGGGTTCTCGATGCCGTACGACTTCGTCTGGAACCGCTCGCCGAAGGACTCGCCGGAGCGGGTGTCGAGGGTCTTCCAGTCCTTGCCGTCGGTGGAGCCCTTGAGGGTCCAGTCCTCGGGGTCGCGTTCGTCGTGGTCGTTCGCGGACGTGAGCGCGTACGTGGCCACCTCGACCGGCGCGTCGAGGTCGAACTCCACCCAGCCCGTGGGCGCGAAGGTCAGCCACTTGCTGCTCGGTTCGCTGTCGACGAGGTTCTCCTTGACCTCGCCGGCGCCGGTGTGCTCGCCGCTGGCGCGCACGTCGGTGACGTGGTCGGTCACATTGCCGGGGATGCCGGTGCTGTAGCCGCCGTCGACCCCCGAGGACCGCTTCGTCCCGTCGGGAGCGGTGTCCACCGTGTTGAGCCAGTCCGGGGCCGGATCGTCCGACTCGAACGAGGAGGCGAACTCCCGGTCGGGCTTGGCCGCTTGGGCCGGCAGGGCGACCGCGACGCCCTGGGAGGCGGCTAACAGGGAGAGCGCCGCCACCCCCAGCGCCGCCGGGGAACGCCATCCGGTCCGCCGCGTGGAACTCCGTCTGTATCGAGCTCTGTGCTGCATGCGCGAGCACCCTCCCTGCACGTGGACAACGTTGTCAAATTCGATGCGCAAGGACCATTTGGGCGGCAAGTTCACAGGGATGTCAAGGGTGTTGGGTGTGGCATCCGGGGTGAATGCCGTGCGACGAACCGTGCATTGCGTTCATTGCGGGAGGTCGGCGTCCGGTGGATCTTCGCCGGGGTGGTCCGCGGGTGCCCCATATTTCCGTGAGGTCTCAACTCGGAAAAGACCGGCGGCCAAACGTGCATTCGATCTTGCTCCGCTGGCGGGAAGTGGACTATACCTGTCGCGTCCGGCCAGTCGATCGACTGGCTCCGGGCAGGCAGGACCCAGGGGGAATTTCGCCGGACGGTAGAGCGTGGGTCATACACGTGATGCCGGTCCGTCCTGGTGAAACCCCCACGCACGACCCCAGCTTGAACTGACCGCGGTGCCGGGGAGGATCCGGTTCACCGCCTGAGTCCTGGAGAAGGCGAGGACTTGAGCATGGGATCCACTTCCGCCGAGAACAACAGCCCCGAGGGTGTCGGCCGCCGCGACCTCATCAAGAGGTCGGCCGCACTCGGCCTGATCACCGTCCCGACGATGAGCTTCCTGTCCGCGTGTGCGAGCGGCGGGGGCGACGACGACAACTCCGGCGACAAGGGCACCGGCAAGACCAGCAAGGACAACCCCTTCGGCGTGAAGAAGGGCAACGGCAAGCTCGACGTCGTCGTGTTCAAGGGCGGCTACGGCGACGACTACGCCAAGGCGTGGGAAGCGGCGTTCGACAAGAAGTGGGGCACCAAGAGCGCCCACACCGGTACCCAGGAGATCACCGGCAAGCTCCAGCCGCGCTTCAACGGCGGCAACCCGCCGGACATCGTCGACGACTCGGGCGCCCAGCAGATCAAGCTGGACGTGCTCTACAAGAACGGCCAGCTCCTCGACCTGGCCGCGGTCCTCGACGCCCCCTCCATCGACGACCCGTCGAAGAAGGTCCGCGACACCCTGATCCCCGGCACGCTCGACCCGGGCCTCCAGGGCGGCAAGGTCGTGGCCCTCAACTACATCTACACCGTGTGGGGGTTGTGGTACTCGGGCAAGCTCTTCAAGGAGAAGGGCTGGGAGGTGCCCAAGACCTGGGACGACTTCCTCGCCATCTGCAAGGACGCCAAGTCGCAGGGCATCGGCGGCCTCGCGCACCAGGGCAAGTACCCGTACTACATCAACGTCGCCATCATGGACCTGATCGCCAAGCAGGGCGGCCTGGACGCCATGAAGGCGATCGACAACCTCGACCCGAAGGCGTTCGTCGGGTCCGACGCCGCCAAGGCGGCCATCGAGGCGGTCTACGAGGTCGTGGAGAAGGGCTACTTGCTGGCCGGCACCAACGGCCTGACCCACACCGAGTCGCAGACCCGGTGGAACCAGTACAAGGCCGCGTTCATCACCTGTGGCTCCTGGCTGGAGAACGAGCAGCTCAAGCAGACCCCGGCCGACTTCGACATGAAGTTCATGCCGATGCCGAGCCTGCCGGGCGACAAGCTGCCGTTCGAGGCGATCCGGGCCGGCTCGGGCGAGCCGTTCATCATCCCCGCGAAGGCCGCGAACCTGCCCGAGGCACAGGAGTTCATGCGCTCCATGCTCTCCAAGGAGTGGTCGACGCTCTTCGCCCAGAAGGCCAACTCGCTCACCATCCTCAAGGACGGCGTGTCCGACGGCGTGCAGCTGCGTCCCGGTACGCAGTCCACGGTCGAGGCGTCCAAGGCCGCGGGCGACAACTCCTTCAACTACCTGTACCCCAACTGGTACAGCGAGATGGACGTGGCGATCCAGAACGCTTCCAACGAGCTGATGTCCAAGCGCATCCAGCCGAAGGAGTGGCTGAAGAAGGCCCAGGCGGCGGTCGACAAGGCGGCCAAGGACCCCGCGTCCAAGAAGAACCACCGCGACTGATCACGTAAACCCGGAAAACCAGGGTCACGCACACCCGGAACACCAGGGGCAGGATGCCATGCGAAAAGGGCAGTACCGGTTCGTCGCGGGGTTTCTCCTCGCACCTATGGCGCTGTATCTGATCTTCGTGATCTGGCCTTACCTACAGACCATCGGTTACTCCTTCACCGACTGGAAGGGCCAGTCGCAGACGTTCGGTTTCGTCGGCCTGGACAATTACGAGGAGTTGTTCCAGGACGACGTGTTCCTCTCGGCGATCTGGCACAACATCCTGTTCCTGGTGTTCATCCCGGTGATCACCATCCTGCTCGCCCTCTTCTTCGCGTTCATGGTGAACGCGGGCGGGCGGGGTGGCGCCGGCGGCGTCCAGGGCGTCACGGGATCCCGCTTCTACAAGATCGTGTACTTCTTCCCGCAGGTGCTGTCGCTCGCGATCCTCGCGGTGCTCTTCGGAGCCGTATACCGCAGTGACGGCGGCGGTCTGCTCAACGGCCTGCTGATCAAGCTCGGCCTGGTCGACGGCGACAGTCCGATCGAGTGGATGAACGAGCCGAACCTGGTGCTCTGGTGCCTGATGGCGGTCGTCGTCTGGCACGGCGTCGGCTTCTACCTGGTGCTGTTCTCCGCCGCCATGCAGTCCATCCCGAAGGACATCTACGAGGCCGCGCTGCTGGACGGCGCGAGCCGCTCCCACACCTTCTTCCGGGTCACCCTGCCGCTGCTGTGGGACACGGTGCAGACCGCCTGGGTCTATCTGGGCATCATCGCGATGGACATGTTCGTCCTCGTCTCGACCATGACCCAGGGCACCGGCTACGGCGGCGGGCCCGACCACCACAGCGAGGTCATGGCGAACGTCATGATGCGCAACTTCCTCTACTTCGGGAAGAGCGGCTACGCCTGCGCCATGGGCGTCGTCATGCTCCTCCTCACCCTGATCCTGTCCGTGGTCACGCTGCGCGCCACCCGCCGCGAGCGCATCGAGTTCTGAGCGGGAGACACGACTATGAGCGCACCCATCACGGAGCCGGCGAAGGTCGACGGCGCCGGAGTACCCCCGCAGCGAGGCGCCAGGAAGGCGCCGCCGCGGCCGGGCGACAAGCGCACCGAGGGCATGGCCCTCAACGTCTTCTCGCACGGGTTCCTCGCCCTCTGGGCGGTCCTCATCATCCTGCCGCTGCTCTGGCTGGTCCTGAGTTCCTTCAAGACCGACGCGCAGATCGGTGGGTCGGCCCTCAGCTGGCCCTCGAACTGGCAGCTCGACGTCTTCGGCCGGGCCTGGAACAAGGGCATCGGCGACTACTTCGTCAACACCCTGATCGTCCTGGTGTTCTCGGTCCCGCTGACCATGCTGTTCGGCGCGATGGCGGCGTACGTGCTGGCCCGCTACGAGTTCCCGGGCAACCGGATCGTCTACTACTTCTTCGTCGGCGGGGCCATGTTCCCCGTCTTCCTGGCCCTGGTGCCGCTGTTCTTCATGGTCAAGCGCCTCGACATGCTGAACACCTACCAAGGCCTGGTCCTGGTGTACGTGGCCTACTCGCTGCCGTTCACGGTGTTCTTCATGCACGCCTTCTTCCGGACGCTGCCCACCGCGGTCTTCGAGGCGGCGGTGCTCGACGGGGCCTCGCACACCCGGGCGTTCTTCCAGGTCATGCTGCCCATGGCCAAGCCCGGACTGCTCAGCGTCGGCATCTTCAACGTCCTGGGCCAGTGGAACCAGTACATCCTGCCCTCGGTGCTGATGCAGCCGCAGACCAGCTCGGACCCGGAGCGCTACGTCCTGACCCAGGGCCTCATCCAGCTCCAGCAGCAACAGGGGTACGCCACCGACCTGCCCGTCCTGTTCGCCGGCGTCACGATCTCCATGGTCCCCATGCTGATCGTCTACCTGTCCTTCCAGCGGCAGGTCCAGGCAGGTCTTACTTCGGCGACGCTCAAGTAACGAATCGTCCCGTCCGCCGCATGCGCCACCTCTGCCCCGGGGGTGGCGCATGTGTGTCCGGGTGAAGCCGGGACCCGAACATGACTGTGCGGCCCTGATTTCCGTCAAGGACTTGACTGCGGTAACCCGTTCAGCGGAGCTTGGAGTTCACAACTTGTAAGTGACCGGGGTCCCGTTGACGTGACCCGGGTCACACGGGCGGCATCGGGGCCGCCCGGCTATGGGCAGGAGTGGATGAGTCGATGGAGACTCCGGGGTCGCAGTCGTCGCTGCACCGAGCCAATCTGGAGCGCGTCGTGCGGGCGGTGCGGCTGGCCGGTTCGCTCACACAGGCGGAGATCGCGAGGGCGACGGGCCTGTCGGCCGCGACCGTTTCCAATATCGTCCGTGAACTCAAGGACGGGGGAACCGTCGAGGTCACACCCACCTCGGCGGGGGGCCGCAGGGCGCGCAGCGTGTCCTTGAGCGGGGACGCCGGGATCGTCATCGGCGTCGACTTCGGGCACACCCATTTGCGCGTCGCGGTCGGGAATCTGGCCCACCAGGTGCTGGCCGAGGAGTCTGAGCCGCTGGACGTGGACGCCTCCGCCGCGCAGGGCTTCGACCGGGCCGAGGAGCTGGTCAGCCGCCTGATCGCGGCGACGGGTGTCGACCGTTCCAAGATCGCGGGCGTGGGGCTGGGTGTACCCGGCCCCATCGACGTGGAGTCGGGCACCCTGGGGTCCACCTCGATACTGCCCGGCTGGACCGGCGCGAGGCCCGCCGAGGAGCTGCGGGGGCGGCTCGGCGTGCCCGTCCACGTGGACAACGACGCCAATCTTGGCGCGCTCGGCGAGATGGTCTGGGGCAGTGGCCGCGGGGTCCGCGATCTCGCGTACATCAAGGTGGCCAGCGGGGTCGGCGCGGGCCTGGTCATAGAGGGCAAGATCTACCGCGGCCCAGGTGGCACAGCGGGAGAAATCGGGCATATTACACTTGATGAATCCGGCCCGGTCTGCCGTTGCGGCAACCGCGGCTGTCTGGAGACCTTCGCGGCGGCGCGTTATGTGCTGCCGCTCCTCCAGTCCAGCCACGGTACCGATCTGACCATGGAGGGCGTGGTCAGGCTGGCGCGGGACGGAGACCCGGGCTGCCGTCGGGTGATCGCCGACGTCGGCCGCCACATCGGCAGTGGAGTCGCGAATCTCTGCAATTTGCTGAACCCGAGTCGAGTGGTCCTCGGCGGCGATCTCGCCGAGGCCGGCGAGCTCGTCCTCGGGCCCATAAGGGAGTCTGTCGGCCGTTACGCGATCCCCAGCGCCGCTCGTCAACTCTCGGTGTTGCCAGGGGCACTTGGGGGCCGTGCGGAGGTGCTCGGGGCGCTCGCTCTCGCACTCAGCGAGATGGGTGATTCAACCCTTTTGGACGGTTCTCTTTCGGCCGGTACCCCTGCCTTCACTTAGAGAACGCATGGCACCGTTGCCATCTCGTTAAGTATTTACTTCTTGACGTCGCACGTGTGGCCGAGTTGACTCCAGTCCACCTCGGCCGCAACGACGCGGCCTCGTCAGGGAGGTTTGAGAATGAACACGCAGATGCGTCGTGCCGCCGTTGCCGTTGCCGCCGGTGCAATGGCTGTCTCGCTGGCCGCTTGTGGCAGCGCCAAGGAGTCCAAGGGCGGCGACAGCTCCGCCAGCTCCGAGAAGAAGGGCGACGCGATCAAGGTCGGTCTGCTCCTTCCGGAGAACCAGACGGCTCGTTACGAGAAGTTCGACAAGCCGCTGATCGAGGCGAAGGTCAAGGAGCTCACGAACGACAAGGGCGAGGTCGTCTACGCCAACGCCAAGCAGGACGCGAGCACCCAGAGCCAGCAGGTCGACACCATGATCACCAACAAGGTGGACGTGCTGATCATCGACGCTGTCGACTCCGCCGCGATCAAGAACTCGGTCCAGAAGGCCAAGGACGCCGGCATCCCGGTCGTGGCCTACGACCGCCTCGCGCAGGGCCCCATCTCGGCCTACACCTCGTTCGACAACAAGACCGTCGGCAAGACGCAGGGTGAGGCGCTCCTCGGCGCGCTCGGCTCCAAGGCCAAGTCCGGCAAGATCGTCATGATGAACGGTTCGGTCACCGACCCGAACGCCGCTCAGTTCAAGGCCGGCGCCCACGAGGTGCTCGACGGCAAGGTGAACGTGGGCAAGGAGTACGACACCAAGGAGTGGAAGCCGGAGAACGCCAACGCCAACATGGAGGCGGCGATCTCGGCCCTCGGCAAGAAGAACATCATCGGTGTCTACTCCGCGAACGACGGCATGGCCGGCGGTATCATCACCGCGCTGAAGGCCGCCGGCATCAAGGTTCCGGTCACGGGCCAGGACGCCGAGCTCGCGGGTGTGCAGCGCATCCTCGCGGGTGAGCAGTTCATGAGCGTCTACAAGCCGTACGCCCCGGAGGCCGACGCGGCCGCCGAGCTGGCCGTCGCGCTCGCCCAGGGCAAGTCCCTCGACTCCGTCGCCAAGGACAAGGTCGACAGCCCGACCGACAAGCAGATCCCGTCCCTCCTGGTCCCCGTCACCTCGCTGACCAAGGAGAACATCAAGGACACGGTCGTCAAGGACAAGCTGTACACGGTCGAGGAGATCTGCACCCCGGCCTACGCCGCCGCCTGCAAGAAGGCCGGCCTGCAGTAAACAACCGCGAGTCGTCCACGCGTACGGGAATTCGCAGCCGCTGAATTCCCGTACGTGACTCGTATATCCAAAGCTCCTCCGGTGCCCCGCATCCAACAGCCCCGCAAGCTAAGCGGGGCACCGGAAGGAACCCCCATCGCAAACTTCTGCACAACCTCCCGCCGGGTCAGGCGGCGAAGGAGATGGTTCACGTGTCCGCTACGCCTGTTCTGGCGTTGCGCGGGGTCTCCAAGCGATTCGGTGCCGTCCAGGTGCTCACCGATGTAGAGCTTGAAGTCCACGCAGGTGAAGTAGTCGCCCTGGTGGGCGACAACGGCGCCGGAAAGTCCACGCTGGTCAAGACGATCGCCGGCGTGCACCCCATCGATGAGGGCTCCATCGAATGGGACGGCAAGACCGTTCAGATCAACCGCCCGCACGACGCCCAGAACCTGGGCGTCGCGACGGTCTACCAGGACCTCGCTCTCTGCGACAACATCGACGTCGTGGGCAACCTCTACCTGGGACGCGAGCTCAAGAAGCGCGGTGTCCTGGACGAGGTCGAGATGGAGCGCCGCTCCCGCGAGCTGCTGGACACCCTGTCCATCCGCATCCCCAGCGTCCGCATCCCGATCGCCTCGCTCTCCGGCGGTCAGCGCCAGACCGTGGCGATCGCCCGCTCGATGCTCGGTGAGCCCAAGCTCGTCATCCTCGACGAGCCCACCGCGGCCCTCGGCGTCGAGCAGACCGCCCAGGTCCTCGACCTGGTCGAGCGGCTCCGCGAGCGGGGCCACGCGGTCATCCTCATCAGCCACAACATGGCTGACGTGAAGGCCGTGGCCGACAAGGTCGCCGTCCTGCGCCTCGGGCGCAACAACGGTGTCTTCGAGGTCAAGTCGACCTCGCAGGAAGAGATCATTTCCGCCATCACGGGCGCCACGGAGAACGCCGTGACCCGTCGGGCGGCGCGCAGCGGGGAGGCTCAGAAGTGAGCATCGACAAGACTTCTGAGACCGTTTCCCACGAGGTGGAGAACAAGGCGGCGGCCA
Source organism: Streptomyces sp. NPDC058751 (assembly GCF_042746485.1). Classification (NCBI taxonomy): domain Bacteria; kingdom Bacillati; phylum Actinomycetota; class Actinomycetes; order Kitasatosporales; family Streptomycetaceae; genus Streptomyces; species Streptomyces sp. NPDC058751. The sequence goes on from NZ_JBHYPZ010000069.1 coordinate 23,963, forward strand.
CCAAGGCCGTCACCGCCGTCGACCCGCGTCTGCTCGTCCGCGAGCAGGGCCTCGCCGGTTACGTCGGCGAGTTCAAGCGCAAGATGAAGTCCGGCGACCTGGGCTCGATCCCCGTCGTCATCGGCCTGATCGTCATCTGGGCGATCTTCGCGAGCCTGAACTCGAACTTCCTCACCGCGGGCAACCTGTCCGACATCTCCGTCGCCATGGTCGGCACGGGCATGATCGCGGTCGGCATCGTCTTCGTGCTGCTGCTGGGTGAGATCGACCTGTCGGTCGGTTCGCTCTCCGGTGTCGCCGGTGCCACGTTCGCCGTGCTCAGCGTCACCCACGGCATGAACGAGTGGCTCGCGTTCGTCCTGGCCATCCTCACCGGCACGGTCGCCGGCGCGATCCAGGGCTTCGTCTTCGCGCGCATCGGCGTGCCGGCCTTCGCCGTCACCCTGGCGGGTCTGCTGTTCTGGAACGGCCTCATGCTCCAGATCCTCGGCAGCAACGGCACCATCAACCTGGACAGCGAGGGCGTCGTCGCCAAGCTGACCAGCTACTACTTCACCGATGTCGCCGCCGCCTACGTGCTCGCGATCGTCGTGACCGCCGGGTTCTTCGCCAGCTCCTTCTTCGGCAACAAGCGCCGCGAGGCGGCCGGTGTGCCGTCCCGCCCCGTGAGCGAGACCATCGCGCGCACGGTGCTGCTGGGCATCCTCGCCTTCGCCGTGGCGATCATGTACAACCAGTACAAGGGTCTGCCGCTCGCCGTGGTGATCTTCCTCGCGGTCCTGCTGGTCTCGGACTTCGTGCTGCGCCGCACCGCCTTCGGCCGGAAGATCTTCGCGCTCGGCGGCAGCGTCGAGGCTTCCCGCCGTGCCGGTATCAACGTCGAGCTGATCCGCATCTCGGTCTTCTCGATCTCCGGTACCTTCGCCGCCCTCGGCGGTCTGTTCATCGCCTCGAAGATCGCCTCCGCCAACCAGGGCGCGGGCGCCGGTGACCTCCTGATGAACGCCATCGCGGCGGCCGTCATCGGTGGCACCAGCCTCTTCGGTGGCCGTGGCCGCACCTGGAACGCCCTGCTGGGTGTCCTGGTGATCGTCTCGATCCAGTACGGTCTGGCCCTGCAGGGCATCGCCTCGCCGGTCCAGTACATGATCACCGGTGGCGTTCTGCTCGCCACGGTCGTCATCGACGCCGTCACCCGCAAGACCCAGAAGTCCGCGGGTCGCGCGTAGGGTTTAACCCTCAAACGCCTGTGCCCGGCACCAATGGCGGTGCCGGGCACAGTCACGTCCGGACGGGAACGCTTGTTCCCGTCCGGTTGGGCCGTTCGTGTGGCGTGGATCGCCGGACCCGGCCCGCGCCCGAAAAGGCGGAACATTAGACTCGACGAACCCGGCAACAGCTCGATCACTGCAAGGAGGCACGGGTGGCGCTGCTGACCCGCATCACGGGACCGCGCGATCTGGACCGGCTGACCCTGGAGCAGCTCGACCAGCTGGCCGGGGAGATCCGGACCTTCCTCGTCGACGCGGTCTCCAAGACCGGTGGCCATCTCGGCCCCAACCTCGGCGTCGTGGAGCTGACCATCGCCCTGCACCGCGTCTTCGAGTCGCCGAAGGACAGGGTGCTGTGGGACACGGGACACCAGTCCTACGTCCACAAGCTGCTCACCGGCCGCCAGGACTTCTCCCGGCTGAAGATGAAGGGCGGCCTGTCCGGCTACCCCGCGCAGGCCGAGTCCGAGCACGACGTCATCGAGAACTCGCACGCCTCCACCGTCCTCGGCTGGGCCGACGGACTGGCGAAGGCGAACGAGGTCCTCGGCAGGAACGACCACGTGGTCGCCGTCATCGGCGACGGCGCGCTCACCGGCGGCATGGCCTGGGAGGCGCTGAACAACATCGCCGACGCCAAGGACCGCCCGCTGGTCATCGTCGTCAACGACAACGAGCGCTCGTACGCGCCGACCATCGGCGGCCTCGCCAACCACCTGGCGACCCTGCGCACCACCGACGGCTACGAGCGCTTCCTGGCCCGTGGCAAGGACATCCTGGAGCGCACGCCGGTCGTCGGCAAGCCGCTCTACGAGACCCTGCACGGCGCGAAGAAGGGCCTGAAGGACTTCATCGCCCCGCAGGGCATGTTCGAGGACCTCGGACTGAAGTACGTCGGCCCGATCGACGGCCACGACATCGAGGCGCTGGAGTCGGCCCTCGCCCGCGCCAAGCGCTTCGGCGGCCCGGTCATCGTGCACTGCCTGACCGAGAAGGGCCGCGGCTACCAGCCGGCCCTCCAGGACGAGGCGGACCGCTTCCACGCCGTCGGCAAGATCCACCCGGACACGGGCCTGCCCATCGCCTCCTCCGGCGCGGACTGGACCTCCGTCTTCGGCGAGGAGATGGTGGCGCTCGGCAAGGAGCGCGAGGACATCGTCGCGATCACCGCCGCGATGCTCCAGCCGGTCGGCCTCGACCGGTTCGCCAAGGCATTCCCCAAGCGGGTCTACGACGTCGGCATCGCCGAGCAGCACGCCGCCGTCTCCGCGGCCGGCCTCGCCACCGGCGGACTGCACCCCGTCTTCGCCGTCTACGCGACCTTCCTGAACCGCGCCTTCGACCAGGTCCTGATGGACGTGGCCCTGCACAAGTGCGGTGTCACCTTCGTCCTGGACCGTGCGGGAGTCACCGGCACGGACGGCGCCTCGCACAACGGCATGTGGGACATGTCCATCCTCCAGGTCGTGCCGGGCCTCAGGCTCGCCGCGCCGCGCGACGCCGACCAGGTCCGCGCCCAGCTCCGCGAGGCCGTCGAGGTGAAGGACGCGCCCACCGTGGTGCGCTTCTCCAAGGGCGCGGTCGGCCCGGCCGTCCCCGCCCTGCGCAGGGTCGGCGGCATGGACGTCCTGCGGGAGCCCGGCACCGACACGCCCGACGTGCTGCTGGTCTCCGTCGGCGCGCTCGCCCCGATGTGCCTGGAGATCGCCGCGCTGCTGGACCGCCAGGGCATCTCCACCACCGTCGTGGACCCGCGCTGGGTCAAGCCGGTGGACGAGGCCATGGCACCGCTCGCCGAGCAGCACCGCGTGGTCGTCACCGTCGAGGACAACTCCCGGGTCGGCGGTGTCGGCTCGGCCGTCGCGCAGGCCCTGCGCGACGCGGGCGTCGACATCCCGCTGCGCGACTTCGGCATCCCGCCGCGCTTCCTCGACCACGCCTCCCGCGCGGAGGTCATGGCCGAGATCGGGCTGACCGCTCCGGACATCGCCCGGCAGGTCACCGGCCTCGTCGCCAAGCTCGACGGCCGTTTCCACGGCAGCGACGCGCAGGCCGTGGACGCGGTACAGCCCGCGCGCGACTGACGCATCCCGGCACGGCCGATGGGCCGGTTTCAGCACCCTGTACGGGTGGTGGAACCGGCCTTTCTGCGTGATGGGTGCCGCTTCGGGGGCATACGTGCTACCTGCCCTTTCGGTCACGTCGAGGACGACAAGCGTGGGAGGTACGTCCGTGAGCAACGCCCTCTTCAGGACGAAAAGGGTCGAACAATCGATTCTTGACACCGAGGAGCCGGAGCACGCGCTCAAGAAGTCGCTGTCCGCCCTGGACCTCACCGTGTTCGGTGTCGGTGTCATCATCGGCACCGGCATCTTCGTCCTCACCGGCAAGGTGGCCAAGGAGAACGCGGGGCCGGCGGTCTCGCTGGCCTTCGTCGCCGCGGGTGTCGCCTGCGCCCTGGCGGCCCTGTGCTACGCGGAATTCGCCTCCACGGTCCCGGTCGCGGGGTCCGCGTACACGTTCTCCTACGCCTCCCTCGGCGAACTGCCCGCCTGGATCATCGGCTGGGACCTGGTTCTGGAGTTCGCGCTCGGCACGGCGGTGGTGGCCGTCGGCTGGTCCGGCTACGTGCGCTCGCTGATGGACAACGCGGGCTGGCACCTTCCCGACTCGCTCGGCGGGCGCGAGGGGGCGGACGGGTTCGGTTTCGACATCCTCGCCGCCGCACTGGTGCTGGTGCTCACCGCCATCCTCGTCATCGGCGTGAAGCTCTCCGCCCGGATCACCACGCTGGTCGTCGCGATCAAGGTCACCGTCGTCCTGGTCGTGATCATCGCGGGCGCCTTCTTCATCAAGGGCGACAACTACAAGCCGTTCATCCCCGACGCGCAGGCCGTGGAGGCGGGCAGCGGCATCAAGTCACCGCTGATCCAGCTCATGTTCGGCTGGGCGCCGACCAACTTCGGAGTGATGGGCATCTTCACCGCGGCCTCCGTGGTGTTCTTCGCCTTCATCGGCTTCGACGTGGTCGCCACGGCCGCCGAGGAGACGAAGAACCCGCAGCGCGACATGCCCCGCGGCATCCTCGGCTCGCTGATCATCTGCACCACGCTCTACGTCCTCGTGTCGATCGTGGTCACGGGCATGCAGCACTACAGCGAGCTGTCCATCGACGCCCCGCTCGCCGACGCGTTCAAGGCCACCGGGCACCCCTGGTACGCGGGCTTCATCAGCTTCGGTGCCGCCGTCGGACTGACCACGGTCTGCATGATCCTGCTGCTCGGCCAGACCCGGGTGTTCTTCGCGATGAGCCGCGACGGACTGCTGCCGCGCTTCTTCTCCCGCGTCCACCCGAAGTTCCGCACCCCGCACCGGCCGACCATCCTGCTCGGCGTCGTCATCGCGATCCTCGCCGGCTTCACCACCCTCAGCGAACTGGCGGAGCTGGTGAACATCGGCACGCTCTTCGCCTTCATCGTGGTCGCGGTCGGCGTCGTCGTCCTCCGCCACACCCGTCCCGACCTGCACCGGGCCTTCCGCACCCCGTGGGTGCCGTTCGTGCCGATCCTCTCGGTGCTCGCGACGCTGTGGCTGATGCTGAACCTGCCGGCGGAGACCTGGCTGCGGTTCGCGATCTGGATGGTGATCGGCGTCGTCGTCTACTTCCTCTACGGGCGCCGGCACAGCCTTCTGCAGCGTCAGCCCGAGGGGGGTGCGGACGGCACCCGGATCCCGCCCGGCGGCGCGGCGGGCTGACCGCCCCCACCTGCCCACCGGCCCCGTGCCCGGCGCCCGCCGTCCGGCACGGGGCCGCCGCACGTCCGTACCCGCGGACCGGATCCCGGTGTTCCGCTGTCGGGCGCCAGTGCCCGCGAGCCCCGCTCCCGGCGCCGCGCCGTCGTACGCCTCTGCCCGACGGTCCCGCTCCCGGGCCCCGCTCCCGGACGTGCGCGGCGGCCGGTGTCAGGACCGGGGACGTACGGTGCGCGGGCCCGTGACCTCGGCGCCCAGGCCGGTGACGCGCCGGCGCAGCTCGCGGTCGGCCGTGACCACGAGACAGGGGCGCTCCCGCGCCCCGGCCACCAGCTCCACGACGCGGTCGTCTCCGCTGCCCGGCGCCTCGTCCACCCGGACCCCCGGGACGGAGTCCACCCCGCGTGCCGCGCCCTCCACCACCAGGACGATCTCCAGCGGGCCGGGGCGGCCGGGAAGACCCGGCCGGGCCAGGTCCGCCAAACCGTCCCTGAGCCGCTCGGCGGCACCGCGGCGGTCCCGCCACCAGCCGTCCGGCACGGAACCCACCACGTTGGCACCGTCCACGACGAGCAGGGTCGTCGCCTCCCGCGGAGTCGTCACGTCCTCACTCCGCCGGAGCGCCGTCGGCCCAGCGCCGGGTGACGACCGAGACGGCCTCGGCCACCCGGGCCGCCCGCCGGGCGTCCGACCGCGGCCCCGGCGCGAACTCCACGTGGAGGAACGGAACCCCGGCGTCGGCGGCCTCCCGCCCCTGGACGTTCTCGCGCCCGGCGAGCGGACAGGAGCGGACCCAGGCCCGGCACACGTCGAAGTGCCGGTCCCGCAGCGCGTCGGCGAGCAGGCGGCCCGCCGGCCGGCCGGCGGTTCCGGCACCGGCCGAGGCGATCACGTCGTAGCGCGGGGCGGACTTCCGGGCGAACCCGTGGATCTGGACGCCCGGGATCCGGCGCCCGGCGAGTTCGGCGCAGATCGCGTGGAAGACCGTGTCCCGACGGTGCGCCACGTCCGCGGCGTTGCCCTCCCCGGATTCGCGATGTGCTCCCGCAATGACCAGGATGCCGCCGGGCGCGCCTCTCAGGACCCGTACGCCCATGAGCTCCGTGCTCTCGTCCGAGACCGGATGGGGCACTTGCGCGGACCATCGGACGGGGTGGTCGAGGTCGACGAAGACGCGGCCCCAGCCGCGCGGCGAGGGTCCCTGGTCGACGCGGTCGTACACCTCTGCGAATCTGCGGCCGGTGGCGCTGTCGACGAGGGTATGCACGCCGAAGTCGACCTCACCCAGCCGCTGTTCGGCTTGCTCACGGTGATGGTCGAGGAGCAGTGCCACCCCCTCGGTGACGGCCTGCCGCTCGCTCCGGGAGGGGGGCCGGAACGCGCCGTGCGGCGAGAACCGGTCGGTGTAGGCCGACACGGCACGGGTCAGGTCCACGGCCGGCGGACCGTCCGCGCGGTGGGCCGGGGTGTCCCCGCCGGTGTCGCGGGTGTCGAGCAGTGCGACCGCTCCCCATCCGGCGAGGGCGGCGAGAAGCAAGAGAAGTGTTGCGATCGTTATCGTTCTGGAGCTGTATGCCCTCATGGTTGTATCAAGATATCTCGGTGACCAGACGCCGCAGCCGCCGCACCTTGCCCATCCTCCTGGCCCCCGCCCTCCTCGTCTCCGCCCTGGCGGGATGCGGTCTCGTCGGGGACGGCGGTGACTCCGGCTCCGGGTCGAAGGGGGGCGGACGCTCGTTCACCGTGGCCGCGGCCGGTGACATCCTGGTCCATCCCCAGCTGATCGACCAGGCGACCGCGGACGCCGAGGAGACCGGCCGGGGCGTCCAGGGCCTGGACTTCGGGCCGCTCATGGCCGGGATCAAGCCGGTGATCAGCAAGGCCGACCTGGCGATCTGTCACATGGAACCGGTGATGGGCAAGCCGAAGGGCCCCTTCGAGAGCTACCCCAACTTCCTCATCCCGCCGCAGATAGCCGGGACCCTCAAGGACGTCGGCTACGACACCTGCTCGACCGCCTCCAACCACTCGATCGACCACGGGTACGAGGGCGTCAAGCGGACCCTGGACACCCTGGACGCGGCGGGCCTCGAGCACACGGGCTCCTTCCGCACGAAGAAGGACGCGCTCACCCCGCTGGTCATGGACGTCAAGGGCGTCAAGGTGGCGCAGATCTCCTTCGCCTTCGGCTTCAACGCGCACGAGCTGCCCAAGGACAAGCCGTGGCTGGTCAACCAGAACGACCTGGGCCGGATCGAGGCGGCGGAGAAGCAGGCCCGTGAGGCCGGTGCCGAGGTCGTCATCCTCTCCATCCACTGGGGCCGTGAGCACCACCCCAACCCCTCGACCCCGCAGCTGAAGTTCGCCCGGCAGCTGGCCCGGCAGACCGGGATCGACCTGATCATCGGGCACCACGCGCACGTCGTGCAGCCGATGGAGAAGGTCGACGGCACCTGGATCGCGTACGGCCTCGGCAACCAGGTCGCGCGCCACGACGTGCCGACCGGACTCACCGAGGAGGGTGTGATCGGCTGGTTCACCTTCACCGAGAGCGGCGGTGAGTGGCGGGTCGAGCCCCGCTACGAGCCGACCCTCGTGGAGATCCCGCCGGACCCCGAGATCGGTGAGGACGGCACCCCGGCCGAGCCCGCGAAGGGGCAGGTCGAGGACTACCGGCTGGTGGACGTGGCGGCCGAGCTCGAGCGGGACGACCTGAGCGACCAGGAGCGGTCCCGCCTCCGGCTGGCCTTCGAGCGGACCGAGGGGACGATGCTCAACCGCGGAGCGGCGAAGGACGGACTGAAGCCCCTGACGGAGCTGCCGGGCTGAGGCCGCCCGGCGCCAGGACCGGCGCCCGGCCCGACTGGGCCGGGCGCCGCACTGCGTCCGGGGGGTGCCGGACCGCTTCCGGAGCGGGCGCCGGACTGCCATATGTGAAGGAAAGTGCCCGTTTGCGTGCTGCTGTTGCTCAGATCACGTTGAATCGGCACAACTTCTCGCCGACCCCGCTTGTCTGACACGCCGCAGAGACACAGGTTCCCCATCCGTGCCCCTGCGTCGCACCCGCACCTGCGCCCCGTTCGCGAGCAGACCGACCCGCGCTCGTTCGCCCGTACAACCGCTTGAGAGGACCAGTCCGTTGGCGTCATCGCCCCCGGCCCGGCAGCACCGTGCTCGCCGCAGAGCTGATATGTCGCTGCTTGGCGGCATACGACCGCCCATAGCGGTCCTGTCGGCGCTCCTCCTCTCGCTCGCGGCCGTCACGGCGCTCGTGCTCGGCCCGGCCGGCGACACCCGGCTGCCCAAGGCCGTCCAGACCTCGCAGCAGCACTTCGCGGAGGACGGCGCGATCGCCCTGCGCGCCTCCATCGACGAGTCGGTGACCGACCTCGACCGCTCCGCCGCACTGTTCAGCGCGGGTGCGCCCGTGTCCGGCGACACCGTTCTCGACAAACTGGGCAACACGTACCAGAAGTGGATGGGTACGGCCGTCATCGAGATCCGGTCGGGCAAGCTCGTCGCGACCCGCGGCGAGACCGTCCCGCTCACCTCCCTCGACCGGTCCACGCTGAGCGACGAGGGCGGTCTCGCGCCCCGCATGGTGCGCCTGGAGAACGGCGAGGTCCGGCTGCTGTCCTTCGCCCTGCTGTCCTGGCCGGGCAAGCCCCAGCTCCTCCTCGTGGCCTCCAACAGCCTCAAGTTCCCCGGCATCAGCCTCGGACAGTTCCGTTCCATCGCGGTCGTGGACCGCTCCGGAACGATCCTCAGCAGCGACGGCATCCCCGAGCCCGAGCAGGTCCTCACCGACCTCCAGCGCGAGGAGGTGGCCGCCGCCAACAAGCAGCTCAAGTCGTTCGCGAAGACGGCCGCCGCCAAGGCGGGCGACCACCCGCAGAGCACCAAGGAGCCCGGATCCGGCGGCTACCTGGGCGTGAGCGGCAGCCTGCTCGGCGGCACCTTCCTCAGCGACCGGTCCGTCGGCGGATACGCCTCGCTCACCGCGACGGAGCCCGGCGAGACCACCACCGCGACCGCCCTCGGCCTCACCGTGGTCGCCATGGTGAAGGTCGCCGAGGACCCCACCCGCTCCACCTCTCCCGCCTTCGGGCTGATCGCGGCCGGCGCCCTCCTGGCCATCGGCGGCCTCGCCGTCGCCGTCCTGCTCGGCACCGTGCAGCGGCCCCTCATCCGGCTCTTCCTGGAGTCGCGCCGCCTCACCCGCGGAGACCTGACGCGCCCGGTGAACGTCCCCGGTTACGGCGAGGCCCGCAGGATCGGCACGGCCCTGGAGCGCCTGCGCGGCCAGCTCCTCGGCGAGCCCGCCGAGCGAAACGATTCCCCCGCCGCCCCGCGCGGCCTGCGCCGCATCGGCGCCCGCGGGCACCTCGTCGTCTGCGCGGTCCTGCTGCTCGCCTGGTCGGCCCCGCTGCTGCTCCTGCTCAACCGGGCCGACGGCACCGTCGTCGTACCGCAGCAGCTCGTGAACGACCAGCGCGAACGCACCGACACGCTCACCGACCGGGTGCGCCGCGCGCTCAACGAGGGCGAGGCCGACCTCCTGTCCGTGGCCACGCTGATCGGCAACCGCACCAGCTCCGACGACATGACGACGGTGCTGGAGCGCACGCTCAACCAGCACCTGCGCTACCAGTCGCTCTACGTCGTCGACGCCTCCGGCGAGGTGGTCGCCCAGGTCGGCGACGATCCCCACGCGGCCCGGTCCAAGCCGGTCACCGCCGACCCCATCCAGCTCCTCGGCCGGGGCGGCAAGAAGCCACTGGTGGTCGGCACCGCCGAGATCCCCGGCCGGGACGGATCCGCGCTGGTGGGCGAGTTCCGGATCGACTTCCTCAACTCCATGCTCAAGAGGCCCGGCCTCGGTGTCGTACGCCTCGTCGACGACGAGGGCAAGGTCATCGCCGGCAACACCGGCTACCTCGCCTTCCAGTCCCTGCCCAACGAGCGTCTGAAGGACCTGGTCTTCGCGTCCGGCCAGAAGGTCGGCAAGTCCGCCCACGCCGCCGGCGTCCTCTACCGCGACGGCGGGGTGCAGATCGCCGCCGCGGCTCCCTTCGTGGGAGGCGGCGCCGCCAAGCAGCTCGGCTGGACCGTCGTGAGCTGGCAGCCCGCCGACCGGCTCGCCATCCCCGAGTACGACGTGCAGCACCGCACGGTGCTCGCCGGACTGCTGGGCGTCGCCGCGGCGGCCGCCTGCCTCGGCTGGATGCACATCGTCGTGGCCCGGCCGCTGCGCGTCCTGGCCGGGCAGGCCGAGGCGCTGGCCGACGGGGACCGCAAGACCGTCCTGTTCCCGCGCAACCACGACGAGGTCGGCGCGGTCACCCGCTCCCTGGAGCTCGTCCGCCAGCAGCTCCAGGGACAGCGCAGACAGCAGCCGTCCGGGCGCCGCGGCGCTCCGGACACCGCTCCCCAGCAGCACGTAAGGAACTGATCGGCCGTGCTCTTCCTCTACACCGTCCTGATGGTGTGCTGCGCGATCCTGCTGGTGGCGGGCATCGTCGAACAGCGGCGGCACTTCACCAACCTGGACAGCATCCCGACCCGCGTGCTGGTCAACGGCATCCGCGGCAAGTCGTCCATCACCCGCCTCTGCGCGGGCGCGCTGCGCGGCGGCGACCTGGTCACCGTCGCCAAGACGACCGGTACGGCGGCCCGGTTCATCCACCCCGACGCCACCGAGGAGCCGGTCTACCGCAAGTTCGGCATCGCCAACGTCGTCGAGCAGATCGGCATCGTCCGGCGCGCGGCCGCGTACAACCCGGACGCCCTGGTCATCGAGTGCATGGCCGTCATGCCGGCCCTCCAGGAGATCAACCAGTCCAAGCTGATCCGCTCCACGATCGGCGTCCTGTGCAACGTCCGTGAGGACCACCTCGCCGAGATGGGCCCCACCCTCGACGACGTGGCCCGTTCGCTCTCCCGCTCCATGCCGGAGGGCGGCATCTGCGTCACCGCCGAGCAGGAGCGCTTCGCGATCCTCCAGGAGGAGGCCGACTCGCGGAACTGCGAGCTGATCTACGCCGACCCCGAGACCGTCACGGACGAGGAGCTGCGCGGCTTCAGCTGGTTCACGTTCAAGGAGAACGTGGCGATCGCGCTCAAGGTCGCCGAACTCCTCGGCGTGGAGCGGCAGACGGCCCTCCAGGGCATGTACGACGCGCCGCCGGACCCCGGTGTCCTGTCCGTCGAGCGGTATGTCACCGAGGACGGCAAGAAGCTCCGCTTCGCCAACGTGTTCGCGGCCAACGACCCCGAGTCGACGCTGATGAACATCAACCAGCTCCTCGACCTCGGCGCGATCCACCGTCCGCTCAACGTGGTCATCAACTGCCGTCCCGACCGTGTCGAGCGCAACGGCCAGATGGGCGAGATCATCCCCGAGCTGGACCCCGACAAGGTCTTCGTGATCGGCCACCCGGCCAAGAGCGCCATCGACGCGATCCCCGCGGAGTACCGCGGTCGCGCGGTCGACCTCGGCGGCGACAAGCGCGACGCCGAGGAGTTCATGGGCCTGCTCCTCGGAGAGCTGGGCGCGGACACCTCGCTGGTGGCCATCGGCAACATCCACGGCCAGGGCGAGCACCTGCTGGAGCACCTCGCCGAACTCCCCGCGGACGAGAGCGGGGACGACGCCGGGGACGCGTACCTGCCCGGCGACGACACCCGCGGGGCCCGTGACACGGCGGCCGACGAGCGGCGGCCGGAACCGGCCGTGCGCGAGCACGTCGAGACCATGCAGCTCTACGCCCCGCGGATCGACCCCTACCAGCGGTACTCGGAGGCGTACGAGAACCGGTACGCGCCCCGGACCGAGGTCCCCGCGCAGCGGAGCGCGGACGACCCGTACCCGCAGCAGGGCCGGAGGCGGGCCCGCCTCGACCACACCCAGCAGCCCCGCCGGCAGCAGGCACCCCAGCCGGACGCCCGCCCGGAGCAGGCGCAGCCGGGTGTCCCTCCGGAGCAGCAGGTCCCGGTCGGCCGGCCGCAGCAGCAGCCGCACCACGACGGCCGGCCCGAGCAGGCGCAGCCGGACGTCCGCCCGGAGCAGGCGCAGCCGGGTGCCCGTCCGGAGCAGCAGCTCCCGGACGACCGGACGCAGCAGCCGCTTCCGAGGCGCCGGCCGGAGCAGCCCCTCCGGCGGGGACAGGCCGAGCAGCCGCGTCAGGACGCCCTTCCGGAGCGGCCGCGCCGGCCCGAGCGGGGCCGTGAGCCCTGGCCGGACCTGTCGCAGGACCCCGGCGGCACACCTCCGGCGCAGCCCGGCTCCGGTGAACAGCCCCGCCCCCGGGGCCTGTTCGAACCCCGCGTCCCTCTCGCACAGCCCACCGACGACCCCCAGCAGTGGCCCAGCCCAGGAGAGCCCCGTTGATCCCCTCCGTCCTCACCCCCGAGATCGCCGCGATCGGCATCGGCCTGGGCCTGATGTTCTCGCTGATCTGCTACCTCACGACCAACCTCTCGCCCGGCGGCATGATCACCCCGGGCTGGCTGGCCCTCACCCTCATCGAGGACCTCCAGCGCGCCGCGCTCGTCGTCGGCGTGACCGTCCTGACGTACGTCACCACGCTGCTGCTCCAGCGCTTCGTGATCCTCTACGGCAAGCGGCTGTTCGCGGCCGTCGTGCTCAGCGGCGTCCTGATCCAGGCCACCGTGATCATCGTGCTCCAGATGGAGTTCCCGCTGCTCTACGCCAACCAGACCCTCGGCTTCATCGTCCCCGGTCTCGTCGGCTACCAGCTCGTGCGTCAGCCCAAGGGAGCCACGCTGCTGTCGACCGGCACCGTCACGCTCGCCACGTACGTCGTGCTGACCGCCGGAATCCTCCTCGGCGCCATGCCCTCCGCCTGAGCCGTCCGCCCCACCCGCAATCCCTGGAGCCGTCACCATGCCGAAGCGCAAAGGCCGTCCCGTCCTCCACGCTGCCACGGTCATCGCGCTGCTCGCGGGCAGCGCGTACTTCACCTTCGAACTCCGCAAGGACGAGGAGGCGAAGGTCCCGGCCGTACAGTCCGTCACCGACAAGCCCGACCTCGAGAACTCCGGCAAGGCCACCGGGAAGCAGACCTGGGAGCGTCTGAACAACCCGACGCGCTCCGTGCTGCGCGGCGAGAACGGCGACATCCTCGCCACCTTCACCGACGGCGCCCGCACCGCGACCCTCAGGGGCCCCTCCCGCACCTTCACCGAGCCGGCCAACACCCAGTCCCGCGTGGTCACCCAGGACTGGGTGCGCCTGATGCCGGAAGCGTGGCGCCAGGGTGCGGAGAAGGAGAAGTGGTTCAAGGACTGGTTCAAGGAGTTCTACGGCAGCGAGACCGACGACGTCTTCGCCATGGCGTTCCAGTACGTCGAGGGCGCGCCGGTGAAGAAGGACGACGAGGGCGTCCCGTACGCGGGCGACGCGGTCTTCGGCCCGTTCAAGGAGGACGGCGTCGACCGCCTCGAACAGAACGACTTCTACGACTACCTGGGCATCAACTACACCTTCCGCGACGGCACTTCGATGGTGGCGCGCAAGGAGCGCTACCGCGCCCTGGACTGCTCCGGGTACATGCGCATGGTCTTGGGCTACCGGGCCCGCTATCCGCTGATGGCGACGAATCTCTCCGGTGACGGACTGCCGCGCAGCGCCGACGGCATGGCCCGCTCGAAGGTCGGCGTCGACGTCCTGAAGCTCTCCGGCCCGGCCCCCTGGTACACGCGCCCCAAGAACATCGACGTGGTCCAGCCCGGTGACCTCCTCTTCTTCAAGATGGACCACCGCACCGGCAACCACCTCGACCACGTCGCCCTGTACCTGGGAGTGGACACCGACGGCCACCGCGTCTTCATCTCCAGCCGCAAGGAGGTCAACGGGCCGACCATGGGCGACAAGGGCGGCGCCTCCCGCATCGACGGCAACGGCTTCTACGCCGGACTGCTGCGCAGCGCCAAGCGCCTGTGAACGGCTGACGGGCGGGGCGGGGTTCGGCGGGCGGCCCGCCCCGGACGGCCGGGCGGTCGTCCCGGATCACCGGGCGGTCGCCATGGATCACCGGGCGGCCCGTCCCCGTCTAAGGTGAAGCGGTGAACGTCGACTGGCTCATACGCGGTCGCGACGGCAGGCTCAGCGCGTACCTGCTGTCGGAGGCCACCGTCCGCTGCCGGGCGGAGCACGGACCCGGCGGCTCCTGGGACCCGCCCCGCACGGTGGGGGGCGAACAGCGCCTGCACTCCGTACTGGCCCTCGGCCAGGGTCCGGACCGCTACACCCACCTGGTCTCCTGGCGTCCGACGGTCAGGAACGAGTCGGGTCTCGTCCACTCGACCCACTTCCGGCCGGACCTCGCCGCCCTCGACTGGCACCCGATCGGTCACCCCGACCGCACGGGGGACCAGACGGGCAACCCCGCCGTCGCGGTCGACGCGCAGGGGCGCGCCCATGTCTTCGTGCGCAACAAGAGCGGCGGAGTCGGCATGATCGGCCAGAAGGAGAAGGGCGGCTGGGGGCCCTGGCGCGACCTCAAGGGGCATGACGTCCGCGGCGACCTGGCGGCCGTGACCGGGACGTCCGGCCTCGTCGAGCTGTACGCGGCCGTGCCCGGTGGCGTGCTGCACTGGAGCCAGGAGTCGCCGGGCGCGGTACCCGCCCTGGACGAGGCGCTGGAGGCACCGGTCCGCCCGGACACCCTGCAGGCACTCGCCACGTCCGCCGACTCCACCACGCTCTTCTACACCGACGAATCGGGCGACGTGTGCGCCTGGCGCCCCGGCACCAGGCCCGTGTCCCTGCTGGCCTCGGCCGGCCCGGGGCCCGTCCGGGTCATCCGCTGCCGACTCGACGGCCACGACTGCACGTTGCTCGCCCAGCGCGCGGCGAGCGGCAGGGTGGCCTTCGCCGCCTACCCGACCGAGGACGAGTCGGCGGGCGCGTGGTGGACCGAGTCGGGACCCGAACTCCCCGCCGACGCCCTGCTGGCGCTGACCGAGGACGAGGAGGGCCGGGTCGTCGCCGCGACGCTCTCCCCGGAGACCGGCGAACTCCGCGTCACCCGCCGCAAGGACGAGCCGGGCATCGCCCTGGAGGCATGGCGGACGGTCTGAGACCGGACGTACGGACGAGGGCCCGGCCGGTACCCCCCCGGGTACCCGCCCGGCCCCCGACGCGGGCGGGAAGCCCCCCGG
>NZ_JBHYPZ010000070.1:0-38282 GCF_042746485.1 Streptomyces sp. NPDC058751
TGCCGGTACATCACATGCCCGTCGCCACCGACGGTCACATCTCCGTCCAACGGCGACGGGCGGATGTACCGGCACGGCCCCGACCCACCCACCGGAGCGAACCCGCGACGGCCGGCGCAGCGAACCCGCTAAGCGGTGCACACCACCCGCCCCGACCCCAACGTCACGCAGACCTTCACGTCACCGGCGCCCTTCACCACGACCATCGGCGTGTACGTGTACACGTCCGTGCCCACGACGGCCGCCCGCCTCACCGCAGCCGCACCCCCGGCCACCGTCGACACCTCGACCCGGTCCCCCGCGGCCCCCCGCGTGACCCGCCCCCAAGCCGCCCCGCACGTCTCGCTGTACCGCACCTCCACCAACGCGGTCCCCACCGTGACACTGGTCGCCGTCGTGGCCAGCAGACGCCCGCAGCCCATGTTCTCGGGGTCCTTCCCCGCACAGGAGGCCCCGCCGCACCTCGCACCGGACGGCAGACCGGCCCGAGCGCCCACGGAGGCCGCCGGCCTCTTCGGCGTACCACCGGCGGCCTCCTTCCCACCGCCCCGGGTGAGATGGACAGCGGCCGCGACGACGACCACGACGCCCAGGACACCGGCGAGAAGCACCGTCATCCGCCGCGCGGAACCCTTCCCCGAACCCGAACCCGAACCCGAACCCGCACCGGCCCCAGCACCGGCACCTGCACCGACACCTGCGCCCCCCTCGGGACCCGGTACGGCCACGGCCACGGCCGCAGCCCGAGCCCCGGACAGCCGGAGGGCGTCCATCGTCGTGTCGTGGCGCGCCTCCGCCCGGCTCCAGGCACGCTCGGCCCGCTCCCACAGCGCCGCCGTCCGCACGGGGTCGGCCCCGGCCACCTCCGCCACCTCGGCCAGCGCGATGGCCGCCCCCTTGGGCGCGAGCAGCGTGCCGTCCAGGTAACGCTCCCAGGACGTCCGGCTGTAACCCGTACGGTCGGCCACGGCCGCGACGTCCAGCCCGCTCCGGTCGACGATCACTCGCAGCCGGCCGACGAACTCGGCGACCTGCGGATCGAGTTCGTCCGCCAAAGCCTTCCAACGAGGCATTCTCTCCCCCACTCCCCTGGACGCCCAGTGTCCCACCGGCACGGACGCCGAAGCGGAGGCCCCCGGGAAGGACGACGACAACGACGGCCCCGCGGACCGGAATTGAACGGATGCCGTCACACGGCGCGCAGTCCGTGCCGGAATGGTCACTTCCGTGCCACAGCAGACCGCAAGCTGTTGAACAGCCCGTTCCCGTGCACAAGGGTTGACCCCGGGCGGAACACTCGCCCGATCGCGGCCCGTCCTTGACTCGGGGGAGAGGACGGGCCGCCGTCGTTCCCACGCCCCGGGGGAACGACGAAGCCCGCCCTCCCCCCGGAGGGAGAGGACGGGCCATCGGCACGCACACGCGTGCCGTCAGTCGTTCAGCGGACCGTGAAGTGCAACGTGTCGTCGAGGAACGGTATCTCCAGCAACGGGTGGGGCTGCGCCATCAGCGCGAGCACCACGATGGCGAGGCCCAGGACGCTGTAGGTGACCACGTCCGTGAAGCGGGAGCGGACCGCGAGCATGCCGACGCTGGGCAGCATCCACCGCATCACGGCGCCCGTGAGCAGCGCGGCGCCGATCAGGATCGTGCCGACGCGGAACACGTCGAGCGCGGTGAGCAGCAGGCCGAGCGCGACGGCGGACAGCACGGTGAGGATCGGCCACTGGCGCGCGGGCGCCGGGGCGTCTCCGGGCGCGGCCCGGCCGCCGCCCTCGGGCCGTGCGGTGTCCCGTGTGAACAGCGGGAAGCGCCGCGTGGTGCGCCGCGGCTCACCGTGGGCGTCGGGCGCGCTGATCGCGTCCCGAACGGTCACCCCGTCACCCTCGGCCTCGGACCCGGCCCCGGACCCGGCCTCAGCCCCGCTCTCGACCCCGGCCCCAGTCCCGGCCTCGACCTCGGCCGACCCCTCGACCTTCGCCCCGACCCTGGTCTCGGCCTCGGCCCCGGCCTCGCTCTCCTTGATCCTGCCCTCAGCCGACACTGCGCTCCGCCGCTTCCACCACGTTGACGAGGAGCTGGGCCCGGGTCATCGGACCGACACCGCCCGGGTTGGGGGAGATCCAGGCGGCGACCTCGGCGACGTCGGGGTGGACGTCTCCGACGATCTTGCCCTCGGCGCTGCGCGAGACACCGACGTCGAGGACGGCGGCGCCCGGCTTCACGTCCTCGGCCCGGATCAGGTGCGCGGAACCGGCGGCGGCGACGATGATGTCGGCGCGCTTGAGGTGCGCGGAGAGGTCACGGGTGCCGGTGTGGCACTGGGTGACCGTGGCGTTCTCGCTGCGCCGCGTGAGCAGCAGCGGCATCGGGCGCCCGATGGTCACACCGCGGCCGACGACCACGACCTCGGCACCCTTGATCTCCACGCCGTAGCGGCGCAGGAGCGTGAGGACGCCGTTGGGGGTGCAGGGCAGCGGGGCGGGCTCGTTGAGGACGAGGCGCCCGAGGTTCATCGGGTGCAGGCCGTCCGCGTCCTTGTCCGGGTCCATCAGTTCCAGGACGCGGTTCTCGTCGATGCCCTTGGGCAGCGGCAGCTGGACGATGTAGCCGGTGCAGGCGGGGTCCTCGTTCAGCTCGCGGACCACCGCCTCGATCTCCTCCTGCGTGGCGGTCGCGGGCAGTTCGCGCTGGATGGAGGCGATGCCGACCTGGGCGCAGTCGCGGTGCTTGCCGGCGACGTACTTCTGGCTTCCGGGGTCGTCCCCCACCAGGATCGTCCCGAGGCCGGGCGTGATGCCCTTCTCCTTCAGGGCCGCCACGCGGACGGTCAGGTCGGACTTGATCGCGGCTGCGGTGGCCTTGCCATCGAGAATCTGGGCGGTCATGCCCCCCATCCTCCCGGATGACGCGGTCCAGGTTCCAATCCGGGTCCGCGCCGGCCCCGGAACGGCCCTCCGGACACCTCCCGAGAACCGTCGAACGGCCTTCCGGCCACCTTCGACAGCCACCGAACGCCCGATCCACCCACAATCCGGCCATGATCACTCATGTTGCACTTGAGCAACACATACGGAAGGGCGCTGGACAAGTAAGAGTCTGCTAAAGAACGATGAGCACACAGTGTCGCGGGCAGTACCGGGGGGACGAACCGCTCTGTAGAAATTCCTCCGAACCGTGCCGCGCGTAGTCCCCGCACCAGGCAACGGAGGAAACCCGCCATGAGTTTCGGCGACCCGAACAACCCCTACGGCCCGCCGCCGCAGCAGCCTCCCGCCGCCCCGCCGGGTGCCCCGGGCTACGGGTACCCGCAGGCCCCGCCCGGAGTGCCCCCGCAGGGCTACGGCTACCCGGCCGCTCCGCCCCTCCAGCCGTACGGCTACGGCATGCAGCCGATGGAGATGCCCGGTCTGATGAAGACCGCGCGCGTGTTCCTGTTCATCCTGGCCGGCCTCCAGTTCCTCAGCGGTATCTTCATCGGCCTCTTCATCGGTGCGGCCCAGGACGTCTCCAACGGCGTCGGCACCGGTGACAGCACGGACAGCCTGGCCGGTGTCGGGTTCCTGGTCGCCGCTCTCGTGATCGGACTGGGCGCCCTCTCGATCTTCCTCGGCGTCAAGTTCAAGAACGGCGGCGGCGGCATCCGCGTCACCACCATCGTCTACGCCTCGCTCATGCTGCTCGGCTCCGTCGTCAACATAGCGAACGGTGCGAACGGCTCCGCCACCTTCGGCGGGCTGATCTCCCTGGTCATGGGCGGCATCATCCTCGCCTCGATGGTCGGCAGCTCCGCCTCGGCGTGGTTCGGCCGCCCGCGGTACTGAGCCCGCGCACCGCCGCACACGTCCAAGGGCCGTGTCCCGCCCCGTACAGGGGGAGACACGGCCCTGGTGTTCGTACCGCCCGCCGCCGGCCCGTGCGCGCACGGGCCGGCGCGGTCGTGACTCAGTGGAAGAAGTGCCGCGTACCGGTGAAGTACATCGTGATGCCGGCCTTCTTCGCGGCCTCCACGACCAGCTCGTCGCGGACCGAGCCGCCCGGCTGGACCACGGCCTTGACGCCCGCGTCGGCGAGGATCTCCAGGCCGTCGGGGAACGGGAAGAACGCGTCCGAGGCGGCGTAGGAGCCGCGGGCGCGCTCGGCGCCGGCCCGCTCGACCGCGAGCTTCGCGGAGTCGACGCGGTTGACCTGCCCCATGCCGACGCCGACCGAGGCGCCGTCCTTGGCGAGCAGGATCGCGTTGGACTTCACCGCGCGGCAGGCGCGCCAGGCGAAGGCCAGCTCGTCGAGCTCGCCCTCGCTCAGGGCGTCTCCGGTCGCCAGCGTCCAGGTCGACGGGTTGTCGCCCGGGGCCTGGAGCCGGTCGGTGACCTGGAGCAGCGCGCCGCCGTCGACGGGCTTGATCTCGACCGGGTCGGCCGGGGCCCGGTGGGCCCGCAGCACGCGGATGTTCTTCTTCTTGGTGAGGGCCTCGAGGGCGCCGTCCTCGTACTCGGGCGCGACGATGACCTCGGTGAAGATCTCCGCGACCTGCTCGGCCATCTCCTTGGTGACCGGCCGGTTGACCGCGATCACACCGCCGAACGCGGACAGCGGGTCACAGGCGTGCGCCTTGCGGTGCGCCTCGGCGACGTTCGACGCGACGGCGATCCCGCACGGGTTGGCGTGCTTGATGATCGCGACGCAGGGGTCCTCGTGGTCGTACGCGGCACGGCGCGCGGCGTCCGTGTCCGTGTAGTTGTTGTACGACATCTCCTTGCCGTGCAGCTGCTCGGCCTCGGCGAGGCCGCCCGTGCCGGAGGTGTAGAGGGCGGCGGGCTGGTGCGGGTTCTCGCCGTAGCGCAGGGTGTGCGCGCGCTGCCAGGTGGCGCCGAGGAAGTCGGGGAACTGCGAGGTGTCGACCGGCGCGTAGTCGGAGGCGAACCAGGAGGCGACGGCGACGTCGTACGCGGCCGTGTGCTGGAAGGCCTCGGCGGCGAGCCGCTTGCGGGTGCGCAGGTCGAAGCCGCCGCCCTGGACGGCGGCGAGGACGTCGGCGTAGCGGTCGGGGCTGGTGACGACGGAGACGGAGGGGTGGTTCTTGGCCGCCGCGCGGACCATCGAGGGGCCGCCGATGTCGATCTGCTCGACGCACTCGTCGGGGGTGGCCCCGGACGCGACCGTCTCCCGGAACGGGTAGAGGTTGACGACGACGAGGTCGAAGGGCTCGACGCCGAGCTCGGCGAGCTGCTGCCGGTGGCTGTCGAGACGCAGGTCGGCGAGGATCCCGGCGTGGACCTTGGGGTGCAGGGTCTTGACGCGGCCGTCCAGGCACTCGGGGAAGCCGGTCAGCTCCTCCACCTTGGTGACGGGCACACCGGCCGCGGCGATCTTCGCGGCGGTGGACCCGGTGGAGACGAGCTCGACGCCGGCGGCGTGCAGCCCGCGGGCCAGCTCCTCGAGGCCGGTCTTGTCGTACACGCTGACGAGCGCGCGCCGGATGACCCGCTTGGTGCCCTCGGTGCTCTCGGCCGTGACTGTGCTGTCGGCGGTCACTGGATAACTACCTTTCGTCCCTCAATGCGATAGCCGTTGCGGGCGAGCCGCCCCACGACATCGACGAGCAGCCTTCGCTCGACTTCCTTGATGCGCTCGTGCAGAGCGCTCTCGTCGTCCTCGTCCCTGACCTCCACCACGCCCTGCGCGATGATCGGTCCGGTGTCGACGCCGTCGTCGACGAAGTGGACGGTGCAGCCGGTGACCCGGGCTCCGTACGCGAGCGCGTCACGGACGCCGTGGGCTCCGGGAAAACTGGGCAGCAGCGCGGGATGGGTGTTGACGAACCGTCCGCCGAACCGGGCGAGGAATTCCTTCCCCACGATCTTCATGAACCCGGCGGACACGACGAGGTCGGGCTCGTACGCGGCGGTCGCCTCGGCGAGCGCCAGGTCCCAGTCGTCCCGGCCCGCGTGGTCCTTGACCTTGCACACGAAGGTCGGGAGCCCGGCGCGCTCGGCCCGCGCGAGCCCCTCGATGCCGTCCCGGTCGGCACCGACGGCCACGATCTCGGCCCCGTAGGCCGCGGGCCCCGCCTCCGCGACGGCGTCGAGCAGTGCCTGCAGATTCGTACCTGATCCGGAGACCAGCACGACGAGGCGCTTGGTCTTGGCCACGAGGGGGCCCTTTCTCGGGGGAGCGTTTGTACGGTCGTACGAATGCTTCGCGCCCCGGGATACGGGGAAGTCTACGAAGCGGTCGACCGTCAGCAACGATACCGGCACACCGGGCGGCCCCCACGGGACGGGGGCGAGGGCGGAAGGTAGCGTCTGGGGAGGATCCACCCGGGAACGCTCCCGGCACGGGGAACGCCCTGTGCACGCGGGACGTTGACCTGGGGCGGGAACGAAGGTCCGGGGCGTGGCCCCGGCACCACCTGTCGCACGGGTTCCGGCCACACCCGGAACGCGTGCCCGGGGGTACGAAGCTCGGGGCGCGAGTCCGGAGTGCGAGGCTCGGGGCGCACGCCGCGAGCGCGAAACCGTGTGTACACACCGCCTGCCAGAACCACCAAGGGGAAGACGCTCACCTGATGCCGGACCGCAGTCTCCGACTCCCTCCGCTCCTGCTGCGCGAGCAGCGCTCTCCGTCCACCCCTCCGAGGCCGGGCGAGGACGGCCCCACCGGCGGGCCCGGCTCCGCGCACGGGAACGGCGGCGGCCCGGCGGGCGGAAGCGGCGGCCCCTCGGACGAGCGCGGCCCCGACACACCCGGCACTCCCCCGTCCGGCCCGGCCTCCGGCCAGGAGGACAACCCGTTCGCACCACCGCCGGAGGGGACGCCCGACCGGCCCTGGCAGCCGCGCCGGCACGGACCGGGCTCCGGCGAGGGCGACGGGGGCGGACAGCAGGGCTCCGGGCGCTCGCCCTGGGGCAGCCAGTGGAGCGACCGGCAGCCCGGCCCTTCCGACGGCGGCGGTTTCGGCGACCGGCCGGGCGCGCCGCAGGGTCAGGGCGGCCCCGAGGGCCCCGGCGGCACGCCGGGCGGAGGCATGCGCTGGGACCCCACGGACCCGGCCCAGCGCCGCGCCCGCTACGCACTGCTCTCCGGCATGTGGGCTTTCTTCTTCGTCCTCTTCGGCTGGCCGTACGTGGCCCTGCTGCTGGGCGCGCTCGCCCTGTACTGGGGCGTCAGCTCGCTGCGCTCCAAGGCGCGTACGCCGGACCCCGGCGCCCCGGCTCCCGAACCCGGCACCCGTCCTCAGACGACGGCCGCGGTGAGCGGCATCGTCACCGCGTCGCTGGCCCTCGTGCTGGTCGCCGGGGTCTTCACCGCCCACCTCGTCTACAGCGACTACTACTCCTGCACGGACGACGCGCTGACGAACTCCGCGAAGCAGTCCTGCAACGACCTGCTCCCGAAGGACCTGCGCGGCCTGCTGGGCACCCGCGACTGACGACCGGCCGGCCTCCCCGCCCGGCCCGCCGCCGGGAGGGGAGGCCGGTCCGCACTCCGGCGGACCCGGCCGGGACGGGGACGGTCCGGTGAGGGCGGGTCCGGGTCAGCGGGGAGAGGCGTTCCCCTGGACGTCCGGGCCACGGTCCTCCGGTCCGTTCCGGTGCGTCACCTCCTCGGGATCCCCGTCACCCGTCCGGTCCTCCCGGTTCCCGTGGCCCTCCGCGTCCTCCGGTCCCCCCGGGTCCCCCGGCTCTGCCGCGGGAGGCCCGCTCGTTTTCCTCAGGGACTCCCACCGGGCCTCCCCCGACGTCTCCTCGCGCCAGGGGCCCGCCGTGGTCTCCCCCGGCAGCGGGTCGTACGGCTCGAAGGGGTCGCAGGAGTCGTACGGGTCATAGGAGTCGTACGGGTCGTACGCCTCGTACGGGTCGTGGCTCTCGACGGCGGACGACCGCACCGCGGGGTCGACCCCGCCCGACGCGGACACCATGCCCTGGGGCGGAACCGGCGGCACGGAGGCACCCCCGCGTCCCGGCAGCCAGGCGCGCAGCCACGGCCACGGCGTCCGTCCGGACCCGCGCGCGCCCCGGCGGGCGCCCGCTCGCCCGGCGTACGCGCGCCCCCTGCCCCGCCACCCGGCGGCGCCCGCCGCGACGGGGATCCCGACCACCGCCGTCCACACCGCCGTCGCGGGCCCCACCTGCCACCACACCGGCCCGAGGTGGGCCAGGGCGCGAACCCCCAGCGGCCCCCCGGCCAGCCCGGCGAGCACACCGAACGCGATCCCGCACCATCCCGCGGCGATGGAGACGACGACCACCGTCCACCCGGACCGCCAGGGCTCCTCCCGCCCCGGGCCCCCTCGCGCGGCCCCCGCCCGCACCGCGAACCACGCCACCGTCACGCCGGCGGCCAGCGGCACCAGCGCGGCCGGCCAGGTCGACGGTCCTCCGGACCCCTCCCGCGGCAGCGCCGCGAGCAGCGGGAACACGGGCAGCGCCTCGGTGGACACGTGCGCTCCCGGGACGGCCGAGGTCAGCGGACCGGCGACATGGCCCGCGCTCAGGACGACACCGGGCCCGAGCCCGTACGCCGCCCCCCACACGGCCGCGTTCGGCACCAGGACCAGACACAGCAGCAGGACGGCGATCCTGCCCGACCACGTCCCGGCGAGCTGCGCGAACGAGGCGCGGGCCGCGTCCCCGTGCCACACGAGCGACGCCGCCACGAGCAGGGCCCCGCCCGCGACGAGGACCGCGACCCCGGCCGCGGCGGCTCGCGCCGCGGCGCCGAGCACCCGGCCGTCGGCGAAGGCGGGACGGCGCGCGCCGGGGCCCGGACGCCCTCCTGGCCCCGGAAGCCCCGTCGCGGGCCGCCCTCCCCGCGACGGGCCCGGTCCCCACGGCCGCCCGTACGCCGTCCAGACCCCCGCGCCCGAGGCGGCCACCCCGAGGAGCGGCAGACAGACCGCCGCCCAGACGGCGGAGGGGCGCAGCGTCCCGCCCGAGGCGTACAGCACGGCGGCCCAGCCGACGGCCAGGTAGCCGGTCACGACCCCGGCCCACGCCGTACGCGGAGAGGACCCCGACGTGACGTCCGCCGCCTCCCGCGCGGCCCGGTGCAGCAGCCACACCGGGAGGACGAGCAGGAGGAGCGGCGTCACCCCCACCGGCATCGGCAGACCTGACAGGGTGTCGGTGCGGATCAGCTCCACGCCGTGGGCCAGCAGCCAGAGCGCGGCGGCGACGTGCAGCGCTCCGCCCGGCCCGCTGTCCGGGTACGGCGAGCTGATCCACAGCACCATGACGAGGACGGCGGACGAGGCGAGCCCGAGCCCCGCGGCGAACACGCCGCCCAGGAGGCTCGCGGCCAGTCCGGGTGATCGGTCGCGCATCCGGGTGAGCAGGTGCGACAACGAGAGCCTGCGGTCGGTGATTTGGGTCACGCCCCTCATGCTCCCAACGGCACGCTCTTTCTCCTCGCAACAGGCGAACCCTGGATGTGTCGCTCAATATGCAGTTATGTACTTTTTCGTACGAAGGGGCCTTCTGTGGAACCCGACCTGACACAGAGTCCCGCCACCCCGCTGCCGGCGCCCGAGGAACGCCGCCGTCTGCGCGAGAACCGGTCGCTGACCCAGGCCGACGTGGCCACCCGACTCGGCGTCAGCCGGTCGACGGTGCGCTCGTGGGAGAAGGGCCGTTCGACCCCGCGCGGCCACACGCGGGAGGCGTACGCGAAGCTGCTCCTGGCCGGTCCGGCCGACACCGGGCCGGACATGAGCCCCCCTCAGGAGGACATCACCCCCGAGCTCGTGGGGGCGGGAACGGGGGCGGCGGGGGCGGGGGGCCGGGCGGGCCACGAGGCCCTCTCCGTCGACCGCGGGGAGCGGGTCGGGGCGGGCGGGGAACGGGTCGACGCTGGAGAGAAACGTTCCGCCGGAGGTGGGGGGCGGTCCGGGCTCGACCGGGCCGAGGAGCGGCTCACCGAGGCGTGGCTCACCGAGGACGCCCACCCCGGCCTCCCGGAACCGTCACTGACGCCCGCTCAGGCGTTCGACGCCCTCTACGCGTTCTGCGCCCCCGCCCTCGTACGGCAGGCCTATCTGCTGACCGGGCGGCGCGAACTGGCCCGCGAGTCCGTGGAACGGGCGTTCCAGCAGGCCTGGTACCGCTGGCCCGAGGTGGCCGTGGACCGGGATCCGGCCGGGTGGGTGCGCGCGGCGGCGTACGAGTACGCGCTCTCCCCCTGGCACCGGCTGCGCCCCCGCCACCGTCACCCGGAGGCACCGCCCGCCGGCGCCGCCGACCGCGCCCTGCTCGACGCCCTCCTCGAACTGCCGCCCGTGTACCGCCGCACCCTGGTGCTGTACGACGGCGTGGGGCTCGGCCTGCCGGAGACCGCGGCCGAGACGGAGGCGAGCACGCCCGCGGCGGCCAACCGGGTGCTGCACGCCCGCGAGGCCGTCGCCGCGCGGCTGCCGGAGCTGGCGTCGCCGGAGGACCTGCACTGGCGGCTCGCCGAACTCGCGAGCGCGGAGCGGCTGCGTGCGGCGAAGCCGCGCACGGTCCGCTGGTACGGCGAGCGCCGGGCGCAGCAGTGGACCCGGGCGGCCATCGCCTTCACGGTCCTGCTGATCGGGGTGACCCTCCTGACGGTGGGCACGGCCCCGGACCACTACGAGGCCCCTCTCGCGCCGCCGGAGACCGTCCGCGGTCTGCCGCCCAAGACCGCCCCCGGGCCGCTCTCGGCGGCGGAGCTGAAGCTGCGCGCGAGGCTGAGGTCCCAGCAGATGAACGGCCCGGAACGGCTGGTCCCGGAGAGCCGCTGACACCGTGACGCCGGTACCGGAGGCAGTCGGGGCGGGGGGCGGTGACGCTGGAGGGCGGCGAGGCGGGAGGACGGTGACGTGAAAGGCCGGTGGGCCCGCACCCTCGAAAGGGTGCGGGCCCACCGGCGTCCGGTCGAGCGACGGCTCAGCCGGCGAGGATCTCGCGCGCGAGCTTGGCCGTCTCGGTCGGCGTCTTGCCGACCTTGACGCCCGCGGCCTCGAGGGCCTCCTTCTTCGCGGCGGCCGTGCCGGAGGAGCCGGAGACGATGGCGCCGGCGTGGCCCATGGTCTTGCCCTCGGGCGCGGTGAAGCCGGCGACGTAGCCGACGACCGGCTTCGTCACGTTGGCCTTGATGAAGTCGGCCGCGCGCTCCTCGGCGTCGCCGCCGATCTCGCCGATCATGACGATCAGGTCGGTGTCGGGGTCGGCCTCGAACGCGGCGAGCGCGTCGATGTGCGTCGTACCGATGACCGGGTCGCCACCAATGCCGACGGCGGAGGAGAAGCCGATGTCACGGAGCTCGTACATCATCTGGTACGTCAGCGTGCCGGACTTCGAGACCAGGCCGATGCGGCCCGGCTTCGTGATGTCGCCCGGGATGATGCCGGCGTTGGACTGGCCCGGGGTGATGAGACCGGGGCAGTTCGGGCCGATGATGCGGGTCTTGCCACCCTGCGCCACGGCGTACGCGTAGAACGCGGCCGAGTCGTGGACGGCGATGCCCTCGGTGATGACGACCGCGAGGGGGATCTCGGCGTCGATCGCCTCGACGACGGCGGCCTTGGCGAAGGCCGGCGGCACGAAGAGGACGGACACGTTGGCGCCGGTCTTCTCCATGGCCTCGGCGACCGTGCCGAAGACGGGGATCTCGGTGCCGTCGATGTCGACGGACGTGCCCGCCTTGCGCGGGTTCACGCCACCGACGATGTTCGTGCCGTCGGCCAGCATGAGCTTGGTGTGCTTCATGCCCGTGGCACCGGTCATGCCCTGGACGATGACCTTGCTGTCCTTGTTGAGGAAGATAGCCATGGCTGTTTAGTCCCTCGTCCCTTACTTCGCAGCCGCGAGCTCGGCGGCCTTGTCGGCCGCGCCGTCCATGGTGTCCACGCGCTGGACCAGCGGGTGGTTGGCGTCCGACAGGATCTGGCGACCCAGCTCGGCGTTGTTGCCGTCCAGACGCACGACCAGCGGCTTGGTGACTTCCTCGCCCTTGTCCGCGAGCAGCTGGAGCGCCTGGACGATGCCGTTGGCGACCTCGTCACAGGCGGTGATGCCACCGAAGACGTTGACGAAGACGGACTTGACGTCCGGGTCGCCGAGGATGATCTCCAGGCCGTTCGCCATGACCGCGGCGGAGGCGCCGCCGCCGATGTCGAGGAAGTTGGCGGGCTTGACGCCACCGTGGTTCTCACCGGCGTACGCGACGACGTCGAGGGTGCTCATGACGAGACCCGCGCCGTTGCCGATGATGCCGACCTCACCGTCGAGCTTGACGTAGTTGAGGTTCTTGGCCTTGGCGGCGGCCTCGAGGGGGTTGGCGGCCGCGTGGTCGACGAGCTCCTCGTGGCCGGGCTGACGGAACTCGGCGTTCTCGTCCAGCGACACCTTGCCGTCGAGGGCGATGACGTCGCCGGAGGCGACCTTCGCCAGCGGGTTGACCTCGACCAGGAGGGCGTCCTCCTTGATGAAGGTGTCCCACAGCGTCACCAGGATGCCGGCGATCTGGTCGGCGACCTCGGCCGGGAACTTGGCGGCCGCGACGATCTCGCGGGCCTTCTCCGGGGTGACACCCTCGTTGGCGTCGATCGGCGTCTTGGCGACGGCCTCGGGGCGGGTGGCCGCCACCTCCTCGATCTCCATGCCGCCCTCGACGGACGCGATGGAGAGGAAGGTGCGGTTGGTGCGGTCCAGGAGGAAGGAGACGTAGTACTCCTCCAGGATCTCCGGAGCGGTCTCGGCGATCATCACCTTGTGGACCGTGTGGCCCTTGATGTCCATGCCGAGGATGTCCGTCGCGCGAGCGACGGCCTCGTCCGGGGTGGCGGCGAGCTTGACGCCGCCGGCCTTGCCGCGGCCACCGACCTTCACCTGGGCCTTGACGACGGACTTGCCGCCAAGACGCTCGGTCGCCTCGCGGGCCGCCTCAGGCGTGTCGATGACTTCACCGGCCAGCACCGGTACACCGTGCTTGGCGAAGAGGTCCCTCGCCTGGTACTCGAACAGGTCCACGCGCGTCCGTCCCTATCAGTGATCTCGCGGTTCGTTGGATGCGTGGGCGTGCCGCGAAGGGCAACGTGACGTCCGCTTGTCACAAGGGTGGCGCACACGGTGTCCGAGCGCGCGGCATGTCCGTCTCGCAGGTTATCGCCGTGGGGCACGGGTCCCTAAATCGCAGCTCACACGACAGCGGTGATACCTGTCACAGATCGGGTCCCGGACCGGCCCTCACCAGGCCGGGAGCCGCCCTGTGAGGCCCTGTGAGCAGCCCCTGGGGCCCCGCGCGGCCCGGCGGGCTCCCTGGGGCGGCCCGGCCGACGGGGGCGCAGGAGCCCGCTCCGGCGGATCCGCCGGCTTCCGCCGTCCGGGTTCCCGAACCGCCCCCAATCGGCCATTTTCGGCCAGAACGGAAACCTTCATCTCGTGTCCGGGACCGGGAGCGGCCGCTTCTCGATCGCCGCCGCCATCACCTCGGGGAACAGATCGGGTGTGCAGGCGAACGCCGGAGCGTCGAGCGCCGCGAGCGCCGCCGCGTGCTCCCGGTCGTACGCGGGTGCCCCCTCGTCGGACAGCGCGAGCAGCGTCACGAACTGCACCCCCGACGACTTCATCGCCGCGACCCGCTTCAGCATCTCGTTGCGGATCCCGCCTTCGTAGAGGTCGCTGATGAGGACGACGACCGTGTCGGCCGGTCTGGTGATCTGCGACTGGCAGTAGGCGAGCGCCCGGTTGATGTCCGTGCCGCCGCCGAGCTGGGTGCCGAAGAGGACGTCGACCGGGTCGTCGAGCTGGTCGGTGAGGTCGACGACGGCCGTGTCGAAGACGACGAGCCGGGTGGCGATGGACCGCATCGACGCCAGCACGGCACCGAACACGGAGGCGTAGACGACCGACGCCGCCATCGACCCCGACTGGTCGATGCAGAGGATGACCTCCTTCTTCACGGACTGCGAGGCACGCCCGTAACCGATCAGCCGCTCGGGCACGACGGTGCGGTACTCGGGCAGGTAGTGCTTCAGGTTGGCCGCGATCGTGCGGTTCCAGTCGATGTCGTGGTGGCGGGGTCTGCTGATCCGGGCACTGCGGTCGAGGGCGCCGGTCAGCGTGGCCCGGGTGCGGGTGGCGAGGCGCTTCTCCAGGTCCTCCACGACCTTGCGCACCACGGCCCGCGCGGTCTCCTTCGTCGTCTCCGGCATGGCTTTGTTGAGGGAGAGGAGGGTGCCCACCAGGTGCACGTCGGCCTCCACCGCCTCCAGCATCTCGGGTTCGAGGAGCAGGGCGGAGAGCCCGAGCCGGTCGATGGCGTCCCGTTGCATCACCTGGACGACGGAGGAGGGGAAGTAGGTCCGGATGTCGCCGAGCCAGCGCGCGACCGACGGCGCCGACGCCCCGAGCCCCGCCGAGCGGTCCCGCCCGGGCCGCGCCCCGCCGCCCTTTCCGTAGAGCGCGCTCAGCGCCCCGTCCATGGCCGCGTCCCGGCCGGAGAGCACGCGTCCGGTGCCGTCCGCCTCGTCGCCGCCGAGCACCAGCCGCCATCGCCGCAGCCGCTCGTCCCCGGCACTCACCGCCGCCTCGGTCATGGAGCCACCCTCACAAGATCGTTGTCGTTGCCGGAGCCGGTTTCGGAGCCTGGGCCGGAGCCGGTTTCGGAGCCTGGGCCGGAGCCGGTTTCGGAGCCGGAGCCGGAGCCCGGGCCGGAACCGGGGTCAGTGCCTGAGCCGCGGTCGAAGTCCGGGGCGGTGCCGGAGCCGGGTCCGGAGTCCGTGTCGGGATCGGTCAGCCCCAGCAGCAGGCTCAGCAGCGGCAGGACGGCGTCGGCACGCCCGCCGTCGAGGTCGGGGGCGAACCCGGGTACGCCGGAGCCGGAACCCGTGGCCTCGGCGTTCGCCCGTGGCGCCGGACCGCGCCTGACGAGTTCGCCCAGTGTCCTGCGCACTCCCGACTCGTACGCCGAGAACGTCCGGCGCAGCAGCGGCAGCACATCGGTGAACGCGTCCGCCGGCACCCCGGTCAGCCAGGTGTCCACCAGGCCGAGCAGCCGCTCGTCGTGGACGAGGAGCATGCCGCCGGAGCCGCCACCGACGAACCCCTCGATCCACGCGGCCCCGTCCGCGGGCTCCGTGCCCGGCGACAGCACGAGGCCCATGAGCCGGGCGGCCTCCTCCTGCGCCAGCTCCCCTTCGTCGAGGAGCAGCCGGACCGCCCGTCCCCTGACCACCCCCGGCACGGTGTCCCGCGCGGCGAGCACCCCCAGCACCGCGTGCCAGCGGCCGCGGATGCCGCCGGGCTCGGCGGCCCCCGCCGTCGCCTCCCCCAGCAGTCCCACCGCGCCGTGCACGGCGTCGAGGTGGCGGCGCATCTCCTCGGCCGCGTCGCCGTCGAGGGCGGCGCAGGCCGGGGGGAGGCCGACGAAGACGCGCTCGGCGAGACCGGCCGCGACATCGGCGAGGGCGTGGGTGTCCGTGCCGCGTACGTCGCCGTAGCGCAGGGAGCGGACGAGTGCGGGCAGGGCCTGCGCGAGATGGCCCACGTCGGTGTCGAGGGCGGCGCGGTCGGCGAGGACCCGCATCACCACGGGCAGCGCGTCCGGGATCCCGGCGAGGAGGCAGTGCTCGGCGAGGGCCGTGACGTCCGCGAGCGACGGCGCGCCGACGGCGTCCGCCTCGGCCTTGGCCGTCGCGGCGGACAGAACGGTCGTGCCCCACACGCCGGCCTCGGCGACCCGCACCGACAGCTCCGGCTCCCAGCGGAGCCGCCAGGTCTCCCGGAAGGTGCCCGTGCTGCCACGGGACACCGCGGGCTCGCCCCACGCGATGCCCAGGAGCCGCAGCCGGTGCAGCAGGGTGCTGCGTCCCGCGTCGGTCTCCTTGCGCAGGTCGAGCTCCATCTCCCGCTCCAGCGCCTCGGGCTTGAGCCGCAGCCGCCGCTGCGACTGCGCGAGGTCCCGCTGCAGGGGCACCGCCGGGGCGGACTCCGGCACCTCACCGAGCACCTCGCCGACCACGAGCCGGTCGCGCACGAGGTCCAGGGGGACGTCCGAGCCCTCGCACATCACGGCCCGGACGGCGTCGGTGGTCTCGGTCAGCCCCGGCAGCGGGCGGCCGCGCATCGCGGCGAGCGTGCCGGCCAGGCGCACGGCCTCGATGACGTGGGCCGACGACACACCCCGGTCCTCGGCGCGCAGCAGTCCGGCCACCTTGGTCATCCACCGCTCGATCGGACGGTCGGGGGCGCTGAACAGGTGCCCGTACCAGCCCGGCGAGTCGATGCCCGCTCCGTACCCGCTGGCCCGGGACAGCCGGCGGTGCGTCCAGGGCACCCACGTGAGCTGGACCTTGGCCTTGGGCAGCCCCTTGAGGAGTGCCCGGTCGGCGCCGACCGTGACCCGCTGCCGCAGCGCGGGGACGTGCCAGGCACCGCACACCACGGCGACGCCGTCCCCGGACTCCCGCCGGGCCGCCCGGATCTGGAGTCGCATGTACGCCTCGCGCACGAGGTCCCGGTCGTGTCCGCCGGTCCCGTACGCCTCGCGCAGCGACCCCATGGCCTCCTCCAGCGCGGCGAACGGAGCGAACGGGTCGTCCGCCGCACCGGCCC
Organism: Streptomyces sp. NPDC058751; assembly: GCF_042746485.1. Lineage (NCBI taxonomy): Bacteria > Bacillati > Actinomycetota > Actinomycetes > Kitasatosporales > Streptomycetaceae > Streptomyces > Streptomyces sp. NPDC058751. The sequence goes on from NZ_JBHYPZ010000070.1 coordinate 16,578, forward strand.
GGTGCTCGACCACGTCCTCCCACCAGCGCTCCGGGTCGTCGTACCCGGCCGTCTCGGCGAGCACCCCGAGGGGGTCGATCCGTACGGCGGTCGCGTCGGCGGAGCGGTCCGGACCGTCGGCCGTGCCGGGCTGTCCCTCCTCTCCGCCCCAGGTCAGGGTGTGGGCGGCCGGAAGGTCGATGAAGCGGGCCTCCGCTCCGTGCTCCAGGGCCCACCGGATCGCCACCCACTCCGGTGAGAACTCGGCCAGCGGCCAGAAGGCCGAGCGGCCCGGGTCGTCGACGACGTGGGCGAGCAGCGCCACGGGGGGCCGCATGTCCTTCTCGGCGGCCAGCGGGACGAGGGCGTCCGCCTCGGGCGGCCCCTCGATCAGCACGACCCGGGGTGCCGCCGCCTCCAGCGCCGCCCGTACGGCCCGCGCCGACCCGGGTCCGTGGTGCCGCACACCGAGCAGCAGCGGCCCCGGAGCGGGCGGCCCGCCCCCCGGCGGGGGCGGCCCGGCGTCCCGCTCGGCGCTCATGCGCTCACCTCGCGGCAGGCGCGGTAGAAGTCCTTCCAGCCGTCCCGCTCGCGGACGACCGCTTCCAGGTACTCCTGCCAGACGACGCGGTCGGCCGCCGGGTCGCGCACGACCGCGCCGAGGATGCCGGCGGCGACGTCGCTCGCCCGCAGGACGCCGTCGCCGAAGTGGGCGGCCAGAGCGAGGCCGTTGGTGACGACGGAGATCGCCTCGGCCGTGGAGAGCGTGCCGCTGGGCGACTTCAGCTTCGTCCGGCCGTCGGCCGTGATCCCGTCGCGCAGCTCGCGGAAGACGGTGACGACACGGCGGATCTCGTCAGCGCCGTCGGGAACGGCGGGCAGATCGAGGGAGCGGCCGATCTGGTCGACCCGGCGCGAGACGATCTCGACCTCGGCCTCGGCGGTCTCCGGCAGCGGCAGCACCACCGTGTTGAAACGGCGGCGCAGGGCGCTGGAGAGTTCGTTGACCCCGCGGTCGCGGTCGTTGGCCGTGGCGATCAGGTTGAACCCGCGGACGGCCTGCACCTCCTGGCCCAGCTCCGGGATCGGCAGGGTCTTCTCGGAGAGGATCGTGATCAGGCTGTCCTGCACGTCCGCGGGCACGCGCGTGAGTTCCTCGACGCGGGCCGTCATGCCCTCGGCCATGGCCCGCATGACCGGGCTCGGCACGAGCGCGTCCCGGCTGGGCCCGTGCGCGAGGAGCTGCGCGTAGTTCCAGCCGTACCGGATGGCCTCTTCCGGGGTGCCGGCCGTGCCCTGCACGAGCAGTGTCGAGTCGCCGCTGACCGCGGCCGCCAGGTGCTCGGACACCCAGGTCTTGGCGGTGCCGGGCACGCCGAGCAGGAGCAGGGCCCGGTCGGTGGCGAGGGTGGTGACGGCGACCTCGACGATGCGGCGCGGCCCCACGTACTTGGGAGTGATCACGGTGCCGTCCGGCAGCGTGCCGCCCAGCAGATAGGTGGCCACGGCCCACGGCGACAGCAGCCAGCGCTCCGGGCGGGGCCGGTCGTCCTGCGCGGCGAGCGCGGCGAGTTCGGCGGCGAAGGCGTGCTCGGCGTGCGGTCGCAGCGCCTCGCCCGGCCCGCTCGCACCCCTCTCTCCCGTCTCTTCCGCGGGTGTGTCGACGGACGTCGGTTCAACGGACACGGACATGCCCCGGTCCCCCTCCAGCTCGGCCGGTTCGGATCTGGCTCCACCGTGCACCACGCCACTGACAATGCACTCTGACCTGCGAGAACGTGCTCGCGAGGGCCGATTGTCAGTGGTGGGTCATACCTTCGACGGCATGACACAGCAGGCGGTGCGCTGGACGGCGGATCAGGTGCTGGCACTGGCGCCTGACGCCGCGTCACGCAAGGCGGGGAGCAAGCTCGGCGCGGCCGGACCGTGGTCGGAGGCGGGCAGTTCGGAGGAGGGGACGGTATGGGGACTGTGCAGGGGGAGCGGCAGCAAGCCGTATCAGACGGTCGTCGACATCGCGGACTCGGCGGGTCCCGCTTACAAGTGCAGCTGCCCGAGCCGGAAGTTCCCGTGCAAGCACGCGCTCGGACTGCTGCTGCTCTGGGCTGGCGGGGACGGGGCCGTGCCGTCCGCGCAGGCACCGGACTGGGCCGCCCAGTGGCTGGAGGGGCGGCGCAGGCGCGCGGAGGGCAGGAGCTCGGCGGGCGGGGGATCTGGAGCCGCCTCGCCGGGTGATCCCGAGGCGGCGCGGCGCAGGGCGGAGCGGCGGTCCGAGCGGATCACCGCGGGGGCGACCGAGCTGGAGCAAAGACTGGCGGACCTGCTGCGCGGCGGTCTCGCCTCCGCCGAACGGGCGGGGTACGGGATGTGGGAGGAGACGGCGGCCCGGATGGTCGACGCGCAGGCTCCCGGTCTGGCCGCGCGCGTGCGGGAGTTGGGGGCGATCCCGTCGTCGGGGCCGGGCTGGCCCGTGCGGCTGCTGGAGGAGTGCGCGCTGCTGCACCTGCTCGACCAGGGCTGGCTGCGGCGCGAGCGGCTGCCGGACGAACTGGCCGCGACGGTCCGCTCCCGCGTCGGGCTGCCCGGCTCCGCGGACGGTCCGCCGGTGCGTGACCGCTGGCTGGTCCTCGCGCAGTACGACACGGCGGACGCCCGGCTCACGACGCGCAGGATCTGGCTGCACGGCGCCGAGTCCGGCCGCACGGCCCTGCTCCTCTCCTACGGCGCGGCCGGCCGGGCACCCGACCTGGCGCTCCCGGTGGGGCTGGCCTTCGAGGCGGAGCTGTCCGCGTACCCGGGCGCCGGGCAGCCGAGGGCGGCGCTGGGCGAGCGGTTCACTCCCCCGGCACCCGCGGCGATACGGCCGACGGGGATGACCACGTCCCAGGCCGCCGCCCGTTACGGAGAAGCGCTGCGCGCCGACCCGTGGCTGGACTCCTGTCCCGTCACCCTGGAGCGGGTCGTCCCGACCCCGGACGGCGACTCGTGGCAACTGGCGGACTCCGAAGGTGAGTTCGCCCTCCCGCTCAGCCCCTCCTCGCGGTCCCGGCCCGAGCTGTGGCGCCTGGTCGCCCTGTCCGGCGGCGCCCCGGTCACGGTCTTCGGCGAGTGCGGCCACCGCGGCTTCACTCCGCTGACGGCATGGCCGCAGGACGAGGGCGAGGCGGTGCCCCTGTGCTGACCCCGGCCACCGCTCCCACGACCCGCACCACCCCTGCCGCCTCCATCACCCCTACTGCCCCCGCCACTCCCACCGCCCGCACCGCGTTCGCCGGCTCCGTCCCTGTCGCCGGCCCCACCGCCTTCACCACCTTCGACACCTTCACCACCCTCGACACCGCGACCAGCGCCCCGGTGCCCGGCCGCCGCTGACACGCTCCGTACGGAAAGGACGCCCATGACCACGACACCGGCTTCGGCGGGAACGCCCGTCGGCGGTTCCTGGGAGGAGCTCGTCACCGTGGCGCTGCTCGGCACCGATCGGCGCACGCTCGCGGGGCAGCGGCCAGGGCGGCCGGCCCCCGTGGCCCTGCTGGACGCGGCGGCCGTGGAGACCGTGCGGCGGCGGGCCGGAGTGCGGCCGGCGCGCGCGGCGGCCCGTCCCGAGCCCGCGGTGCCGGACGCGCGGACCGCGCTGCCGCCCGCCGCGGCCCGGAGGCTGGTGACGCTCCTGACGGACCGCCCCGGCACGGGCGGCGGGGGCCGCAGAGGCGCGGCGCCCGACCTCATGGAGCTGCTGCCCCAGTGGCTGGCCCTGGCGAACGCACGCGGGTTCGCCGCACCCCCGCAGACCCTCCCGGCGCTCCTCGACGCGGCCCGGGGGCGCACGGACCTGCGGCCCGCCGCCCTCGCCTTCGCCGGGCCGCGGGCGCTGTGGCTGGCCCGGCTGAACCCCGAGTGGCGGTTCGCGCTGCGCTCCTCCCCGGGCGGCACCGGCACGCTGCCGGAGGAGGCCGACGACATACAACGGCTGTGGCAGGAAGGCCTGTTCGCGGAGCGGGTCGCGCTGCTGGCGGCGGTGCGGGACAAGGATCCGTCCGCCGGACGCGCCCTGCTCGTCGCGACCTGGGCGACGGAGCGGGCCGAGGACCGGCTGATGTTCCTCGACTCGCTCCGGTCGGGACTGTGCGCCGAGGACGAGACGTTCCTCGAGGGAGCGCTGACCGACCGCAGCCGCAACGTACGGGCGACGGCGGCCGAGCTGCTGGCCACCCTGCCGGGGTCCGCGCTCGCCGCGAGGATGGCGGGCAGGGCCGCCTCGTGCGTGGCCGTCGACCACACACGGGGGACACCGGTGATCACGGTCGAGGCGCCGCACGAGTGCGACGCGGCGATGGAGCGGGACGGGGTGGTGCCGAAGCCTCCGGCCCGCCGGGGCGAGCGGTCCTGGTGGCTGGGCCAGCTGGTCGAGGCGGCACCGCTCGCGACCTGGCGGGAGCGGCTCGGCGACCGTTCGCCGGAAGAGGTGGTGGCCCTGCCCGTGGCGGACGGCTGGCAGGGGGAACTGCACGCGGCGTGGTGCCGGGCGGCGGTGCGCCAGCGCGATCCCGCGTGGTCGAGGGCGCTCCTCGGGCCGCCCTCCGCCCCGGAGGCCGGGGGTCCGGGGGCTGTGTCACTGGCCGAGCGGGCCAAGCTGCTCGCCACCCTGGGCGCCGGGGAGCGGGCCGAGTGGGTGGCGGGGTTCATCGGTACGCACGGGCTGTCCGAGGCGTTCCAGCTGCTCGGGGTGTGCGCGGTGCCCTGGGCGGGGAACCTGGGGCGGGCCGTGGTCGACGCGCTCGACATCGCGCGGGACGCGGGGAGCTTCCCGTGGAGCTTCAGCGGGGTGATGGGGCTGGCGGAGCGCTGCCTCGACCCCGCGGAGGCAGGACGGCTCGAAGGTCTCACCTCGGTCCCCGACGAGTCGGAGCACACGGCACCGGGATCCGGCGACTACTGGGCCGAGGCCTTCCAGCGGCTCGTGACGACGCTGCGGCTGCGGGCGACCATGTCCGCCGAGCTCACGGCACCATGACCGTCCCCGTCGCCGCCGGCCGGGCGGACGGTGTCCGGGCCCGGCCGGGTTCCGCCCCGGACCGCCCCGCACCCTGTTCCCTGGGCACGCGAAAACCCGGACGGCCCCGGAGAGCCGGACAGCCCGTGTCCCCGGAGACCCTGGGGACCCCGGCAAACCGAAACCCTCCGGCGCCGAGCCGCTCCGGCACCGGAGGCCACGGTGTCCGTACGGAGCAGCGCGGGCACCCGGCGGTCCATGGACCGGCGCAGGCACAGGTACCGGCAGTCACGCGGGGGCGCAGGCGCCCGCTCAGGCGCCGGCCGGCTGCCTGACGTTCGCCCGGACCCAGTCCACGATGGACACCGTCGTCGCGCCGGGGGTGAAGATCTCCGCGACGCCCTTCTCCTTGAGGGGGGCGATGTCCGCCTCGGGGATGATGCCGCCGCCGAAGACCTTGATGTCCTCGGCCTCGCGCTCCCTGAGGAGGGCGATGACGGCCGCGAAGAGCGTGTTGTGGGCGCCGGACAGGATGGACAGGCCGATCGCGTCGGCGTCCTCCTGGATCGCGGTGTCGACGATCTGCTCCGGGGTCTGATGAAGCCCGGTGTAGATGACCTCCATGCCGGCGTCGCGCAGCGCCCGCGCGATCACCTTGGCCCCACGATCGTGGCCGTCGAGCCCAGGCTTGGCCACCACCACGCGGATCGGACCGGCTGCCACACCCATCACTGCCTCCATGAACGGACTACTTCACCCTGCACCGACGAGGACTGCCGACACATGCCTGCGACGGCCGACGGCAGACCGGTGATTCACCGATCGACCGGTCTTGACCACCCGCTGTCACCAACGGGTGCCCGTCGACCGTGCCGACTACTGACCATCGACACATATCGCTCAGTTTTCCGCTCGCCACACCGGATCGCCCCGGATCGCCGATCGCGCCAGGCGGCACAGGCGCCCCGGGCCCTTTCGGCCCGGTAAGTGAACGAACGTTATCGCCAGCATCCCGCAACCGGCAGTTTCGCGGCGGAGACCGAGGGGGAAATCACACACTGGGACAAGTTCGCCGCGCCCGGTTCCGTACCGCGGCACTGGCGCCGCAGGTCCTGCGGCGTACGGACCACGGCCGGAGCAGGCGCAAGAAGAGCCGCGACCAGGTGGCCGCACGTCGCGTCGTCAGCGGGACGGCGTGGCGTCGGGGCACATCGGCGGCGGCACGACATCGGGGAGCGAAGCCGGGCAGCAGGACCACGGGAACACGAGGACGACTCCACGCCACGACACGACGCCGACGCACCCAGCGCGGCGGACCGTCGGGGAGCAGGGGTCGGCGTCGTATACCGCGTCCTTCGGCCGAGCGATCCGCAGCGTCACCGGTCTCGCACCCCGGCGGCGCGCCGTCGGCCACCGCCGTCGCCGACCTCGCGGCTTTCCACTAGGGCACACGGGGGACGGAGTGGTCCTCCCGCGTGCCGACTGGAGGTCGGCCATGAAGGTCACGGAGGCTGCGTCGCCCTTTCTGCCCCTGTGCCAGCGCCTGTTCCCGACGAAACTGGCCGGGCTCTCGGTGGCACTGCTGAAGGCGACGGCCCTGGAGCTCGCGATCCTCGCCGGGCACCTCCTGCTCTATCCCTCCGGCATCGTCCAGGAACGCCGCACCGGACATCCGCTCCCCTCGCCCGACGTGGCCGCCACGCTGCCCACCGAGGCCAAACCCCCGGTCGTCCTGCTGCACGGCTTCATCGACAACCGCTCCGTCTTCGTCCTGCTGCGCCGCAACCTCGCCCAGCACGGCAGGCAGCACGTCGAGTCCCTCAACTACTCTCCGCTGACCTGCGACATCCGTACCGCGGCGGAACTGCTGGGCCGGCACATCGAGGAGATCTGCGAGCGCACGGGCCATGAGCGGGTGGACATCGTCGGGCACAGCCTCGGCGGCCTGATCGCGCGCTACTACGTGCAGTGCCTCGGCGGCGACACGCACGTCCGCACGCTCGTCACGCTCGGCACCCCGCACTCGGGCACCCGCGTCGCACCCCTGATGAACGCGCACCCGATCGTCCGCCAGATGCGTCCCGGCTCCCCGGTGATCGAGGAGCTGACCGGCCCCGCTCCGGGCTGCCGTACACAGTTCGTCAGCTTCTGGAGCGATCTCGACCATCTGATGGACCCGCTGGAGTCGGCCTGCGTCGAGCATCCCGACCTGCTCGCCCAGAACGTCCGCGTGAGCGGTGTCGGCCATCTCGCGCTGCCCGTGCACCCGGCCGTCGCGACCGGGATCCGGCAGGCACTCGACCTGGAGGTGTCGGGACCCCGCGCGGCGGCCCGGAACGGCGGCCTCACGGTGGCGTGAGGCCGGCGCGGAGCGAGCTGGGCACGGCACGGAACGGGCCGAGGGCGGCCGTCGGGAGGGCTGACGGCCGCCCGACGGTCTTTCCTGGAGCCGAAATTTTCGAACGGTTATCGAACGCCAGGCCAAAGCCTTTCCTGCACTCCCCCGAAACACGGCCGAATGCCCGTTTCCTGCGAAGGGGAAACCTGCCGAAGATTGTCGCGCCCGCATACCGCCGGGTACAGTCGCCGCACTGCTCTGCCAGCCCCTGTTGTCGAGGCGAAAGAGAAGTTGGTGAACGACCGTCACCCGTCGGGGATCGCGACTCCCCCGACTCCGGCTTCCGACGCCGCCTCGGCGCTCTACGCGCCCTACGGCGCGCAAGAAGCCCAGTACGGCGGCGGGTTCACCGCGCACGGCGACTACGCCGCCACCGCGGACGCCTACTCCGGCACCGGCTTCACCGGCGACCCGCTCTTCGGCACCATGCCGGGCGGGGCCGACAGCGGCTCGTACGACGCCACGCAGTGGAACGCCGGAGTCCAGCAGCCGATGGGCTACGACCCGTACGCGGCGCAGCACACCGGCTACGACACCGGCGCCCACCACACGACGGCCTGGGCGAACGGCTACCAGCAGACCGTCGGCATCCCCGCGCAGCACCCGGGCCCCGACGCCTCGGGCCAGTGGGACGCGAACGCCTGGGTCCAGCCCGAGCAGCCGCTCGACGGCACCCAGCAGTGGACCGTGCCGACGCAGGAGACGGGCGCGTACGACGCCACGCAGTGGAACGCCGCCGGCGGCCAGGACGCGTACCAGGCGTACGAGCACCCGCAGCCGGAGTCGTACGAGCAGCACCACCCGCAGACCGAGACGTACGAGCAGTCCCACCCGCAGACCGAGGTGTACGAGCACCCGCGGACGCAGGCCGATTCGTACGACCACGAGCTGACGCAGCTCGACATGACGTACGAGGCACCGTCCGAGACCGCGGACCAGGTCCCCTTCGACCAGCAGGCGACCGCGACCTTCGACCAGGCGACCCACGGCCGGCTCGACCGGGAAGAGGGCGAGCTCGACACGGCCGAGGGCTTCGCGGACCCGGACGCGGACGGCCCCGACGACGGCTACGACCTGTACGACGAGGGGCACGAGCGGCCGCTGCTCGACGGCCAGGAGGAGATCACCCCGGTCCACCGCCCCTCGTCCCGGAGCGGTTCCCGGGCCCGGCGCCGCAGCCCCGCGAAACGTTCCGCTCTGCTGACCGTCGCGGTGCCCTCGGCCTGTGTGATGGGGGTCGCGGGAATCGCCGCCGCCTCCGTGGGCGGCGTCGGCGGCCTCGGCGAGACCGATTCAAAGGACACCGCGGTCACCGCTTCCGACACGACCTCGGTGAAGCCGTCGGCCGCCAACATCAAGCTCGACACCCAGCTCCAGAGTCTGTCCGCGGGCGCGGACGACTTCGCCGACCGGGCGAGCCGCACGCAGGAACGTATCGACCTCAAGGCCCAGCAGGTGACGGAGCAGAAGAAGGCGGCGGAGGAGGCGGCCCGCAAGGAGCGGCTCCGTCCGAAGTTCGCCATTCCCGTCCCGGGGGGCCTCAGCGCCTACTTCGGCCAGGCCGGCGTCAACTGGATGTCCATGCACACGGGCATCGACTTCCCCGTCTCCTACGGGACGCCGGTGGTGGCCGCGACCGACGGGACCGTCCGGACGCAGTGGAACAGCGCGTACGGCAACATGATGATCGTGACCGCGATGGACGGCACCGAGACGTGGTACTGCCACCTCTCCACGTACAAGATCCCCTCCGGCACCCCCGTGAAGGCCGGTGACCAGATCGCCTTCTCCGGGAACTCCGGCAACTCGACCGGCCCGCACCTGCACTTCGAGGTCCGCCCGGGCGGAGGTTCGGCGATCGACCCGCTGTCGTGGCTGCGCAGCCACGGTCTGAGCCCCGTGTAACGACCCGGACGCCGCATGACCGCGGGCCCCGTCCGTCTCCGGACGTCCGAGGCCCCGCGCCACGTCACTCCGGTCCGTCACCGCGGTCACCGATCGGGAGCCCGATCGGGCTCCTGATCGGCTCCCGCGAACGGTCTCGTGGGCTAAAGCTTCTCCACCGGCGCGTACCGCAGGAGCAGCCGCTTCGGCTTGGGCTCCCCGAAGTCGACCGTCGCCTCCGCGTTCGCGCCCGTCCCCTTCACACCGACGACGGTGCCGAGGCCGAACTGGTCGTGCGTGACCCGGTCCCCGACGGCCAGCGAGACCACCGGCTTCTCGCCTGCGCCGCGGCGGGTGGCGAACCCGGAGGCACCCGAGGCCGCGGACCGCGAACGCGAGGAGGAGAGGGAGGCGGCGACGCCGGAGACGGGACCGGCGGGCCTGGGCGCCACCGCACCCGTGCGCTTCCAGTCCAGATGGGTCGCCGGGATCTCCTCCAGGAAGCGGGAGGGCGGGTTGTACGAGGGCTGCCCCCACGCGCTGCGCATCGAGGAGCGGGTGAGGTAGAGCCGCTCACGCGCGCGCGTGATGCCGACGTACGCCAGGCGCCGCTCCTCCTCCAGCTCCTTGACCTGTCCGAGCGCGCGCATGTGCGGGAAGACGCCGTCCTCCATGCCGGTCAGGAAGACCACGGGGAATTCGAGGCCCTTGGCGGTGTGCAGGGTCATCAGGGTGATGACGCCGTTGCCGTCCTCCTCGTCCGGGATCTGGTCGGAGTCGGCGACGAGCGCGACCCGCTCCAGGAACGCGGCGAGCCCGGGCGGGGTCTCGCCCTCACCGGTCTCCTGCTCGAACTCCAGCGCGACGGCGGCGAGTTCCTGGAGGTTCTCGATCCGGGTCTCGTCCTGCGGGTCGGTCGACGCCTGCAACTCGGCGAGATAGCCGGTGCGTTCGAGGACGGCCTCCAGGATGGTGGCCGGGCCCGCGCCGGACTCGACGATCGTCCGGAGGTCCTCCATGAGCGTGTTGAACCGCTTGACCGCGTTGGTGGAGCGCGCGGCCATGCCGTAGGCCTCGTCGACGCGGCGCAGCGCCGCCGGGAAGCTGATCTTCTCGCGCTGCGCGAGGGCGTCGATCATCGCCTCGGCGCGTTCGCCGATGCCGCGCTTGGGCACGTTCAGGATGCGGCGCATCGGGACCGAGTCCTCGGGGTTGGACAGCACCCTGAGGTACGCCAGGACGTCCCGGACCTCCTTGCGCTCGTAGAAGCGGACACCGCCGACGACCTTGTACGGCAGGCCGACGCGGATGAAGACCTCTTCGAAAACACGGGACTGCGCGTTCGTGCGGTAGAAGACCGCGACGTCGCCGGCCCTGGCCTCGCCCGCGTCCGTGAGGCGGTCTATCTCGTCGGCGACGAACTGGGCCTCGTCGTGCTCGGTGTCCGCGACGTAGCCCGTGATGTTCGAGCCCGCGCCCGCGTTGGTCCACAGGTTCTTGGGGCGGCGGGACTCGTTGCGCTCGATGACCGCGTTGGCGGCGGACAGGATCGTCTGGGTGGAGCGGTAGTTCTGCTCCAGGAGGATCGTCGTCGCGTCCGGGTAGTCCTCCTCGAACTGGAGGATGTTGCGGATGGTCGCGCCGCGGAAGGCGTAGATCGACTGGTCCGCGTCACCGACGACGCACAGCTCCGCCGGGCCCGGACCGTGCTCGCCGGACGGTCCGCCCGCGGGGGTCTCGGAGGTCCCCACGAGTTCCCGGACGAGGGCGTACTGGGCGTGGTTGGTGTCCTGGTACTCGTCGACCAGGACGTGCCGGAAGCGGCGGCGGTAGTGCTCGGCGACGTCCGGGAAGGCGCGCAGCAGGTTGACCGTGGTCATGATCAGGTCGTCGAAGTCGAGCGCGTTGGCCTCGCGCAGCCGCGACTGGTACATCGCGTACGCCTGGGCGAGGGTCTTCTCGAAGCCGTCGGCGGCCTGGGCGGCGAAGTCCTCCTCGTCGATCAGCTCGTTCTTCAGGTTCGAGATCTTGGCGCTGAACGACTTCGGCGGGAAGCGCTTGGGGTCGAGGTCGAGATCACGGCAGACGAGCGCCATCAGACGCTTGGAGTCGGCGGCGTCGTAGATCGAGAACGACGAGGTGAAGCCGAGCGTCTTGCTCTCGCGGCGCAGGATGCGGACGCAGGCGCTGTGGAAGGTCATCACCCACATCGCGTTGGCGCGCGGGCCCACGAGTGCCTCGACGCGCTCCTTCATCTCGCCGGCGGCCTTGTTGGTGAAGGTGATCGCGAGGATCTGGCCGGGGTGGACGTCGCGCTCGCCGAGCAGGTGGGCGATGCGGTGGGTGAGCACGCGCGTCTTGCCCGAGCCGGCGCCGGCCACGATGAGCAGCGGGGAGCCGGAGTGCACCACGGCCGCGCGCTGGTTCTCGTTCAGCCCGTCCAGCAGGGCCGCCGGGTCCACGACGGGCCTGGGCGCGCCGTCGCGGTAGTACCCTCCCCCACTCCCGGCTTCGCTCGAGCGGGGGGACCCCCATCGGTCCGGTGGCACGTCGAACTTCCCGCCGAACAGATCGTCCGGAACCGGCTCCGGTACGTGATCGTCCTCGGGCGGCGGCGGGGGTTCGTCCTCGTGGGCCGCGGAGGGCTGGAGGGCCGCCAGGAAGCTGTCGTCAAAGAGGCTGCTCATCGCTCTCCGAGTCTAGGCCGCTCCACCGACAGCCCGCCGCCGCCCCGGCAACTCGGCCGGAAGTCGCGACAGGGCCGCCCGGGGGACACCCGGGTTCACGGCGTTCCCCGTCACCACCTCACCTCCGTGACAGCACACGCCGACCCGGTCACCCGGCGTACAGCTCGGCCCGCACCCGCCCGGCGGCGTACGGCTCGACCCGCACCCGGCCCGGCAGCGCCCACCTCGATCGGCACCTGGCTCGGCGAGCATCCCGCTCCGCGGCAAGGCTCGGTCCGCGGCACCCGACCCGGTCGGCGCCCGGCCCGGCCGGCAGGCGTTCGGAGCGGCACGCGCCCGACGGGCCCGTCACCGCGGCGCACCGCCGACCGGTCCGCCGCCGCTGCGCACCGCCGACCGGCCGTCCGGACCGAGCCCCGGGCCCGGGCCGTTCGCCGCGCCATCCGGTCGGCACGTCATGCGGTCGGCACGTCATGCGGAGCCGGACCCGGCCGGCAGGCCGGGTGAGCGGGCCGTCGGCGGTGGGGCGTGCGGCGAAGGTCACGAAAATGTATCGGACATATCGCGCATCAACCTTCACACGGGCCACGGCCGTTGGCTAGCGTGCCCGAAGGCCGCTCGACCGCAGCCGGCGAACGTCGCCGGAACGAGTGGCCTCCGCCGAGTCCGGTGCGTCGCGAGGCCCCGAAGCCGAGGACCCACCGACTTTGGGGTGAATCGGTCCGACCGCCTTGCGGGGCACGGACCGTAGGGCAGCCTTCCGGAACCACCCGCCCGAACCCTCCCCCGCAGCCCGAACGGCGTGGGGGTACCCCCACTGCTGACTCGGTAGGCGGACGACGGAAGGAGTCGCCTCTCTTGGCGTCACACCGCAAGGCGCGTCCCACGGGCACGCGCATCGCAGGCATACGGACCCCGGTCCTCGCCACGGCGGCGGCCCTCACCTCCGTGGCCCTGCTCTCCCAGACCGCGAACGCCGCCCCCGCCGACCCCAGGCCCAACATCGAAGAGGTCTCGAAGAAGGTCGACGACCTCTACCACCAGGCCGAGACGGCCACGGAGAAGTACAACGCGGCCAAGGAGAAGACCGCCGAGCAGCGCGAACGCGTCGACACCCTGCTCGACGACGTGGCCCGGCGCACCGAGAAGCTCAACACCGCGCGCGAGGAACTGGGATCGTTCGCCGCGGCGCAGTACCGCACCGGGGCCGCCGTGTCCGACACCGCGACCCTGCTGCTCGCGGACAGCCCCAAGGACTACTTCGACCAGACCCAGCTGATGAGCCGCCTGACGGACCGCCAGAAGGCGGCCGTCGACGACTACGTCACGGAACAGGCCGCCACCACCAAGAAGCGGGCGGAGGCCACCGAGAACCTGGAGTCGCTGACCGCCTCGCAGAAGACGCTCAAGACGTCCAAGGCCGCGGTGCAGCGCAAGCTCACCGAGGCCCGCGACCTGCTCTCGGAGCTGAACGCCGAGGAAAAAGCGCGGCTGGCGGCCATCGAGAAGAAGAAGCGGGAGCAGGCCGCGGCCAAGGCGGCGGAGCTGGCACGACAGCAGGCCGCCGCCGAGAAGGCCGCCCAGAAGTCGTCGGGCACCACGACCGGGTCGACCGCCGGTTCGTCGACGGGATCGACGGCCACGGACTCCTCCTCCTCCTCGACGAAGGCGGCCCAGGCTCTCGCGTTCGCCCGCGCGCAGATCGGCAAGCCGTACGTCTGGGGCGCCACGGGCCCCGACTCCTACGACTGCTCGGGCCTGACCCAGGCCTCCTGGAGGGCCGCCGGCGTCAGCCTCCCGCGCGTCACCTACGACCAGGTGAACGCCGGCACGACGGTCTCCCTCGCCGACGCCCGGCCCGGCGACCTCGTCTTCTTCTACGGCGACCTCAGCCACGTCGGCCTCTACATCGGCGACGGCATGATGATCCACGCGCCGAAGCCGGGGGCGTACGTCCGCGAAGAATCGATCTACTACGACGGCACCTCGGCGATCCACAGCGTGGTGCGCCCGGCGTAGCCCGGGACACGGACGTCACCCTCACGGGGCGCGGGGACCGGAGAGGTCCCGCGCGCCCCGCGTTCTCGCCCCTCCGCGCGCGCCCCGCCCACAACCGCCCCGGAGGTCCCTAGCATCGGGCGCATGCCAGACACACCGGACATGCCGGACGCCGTTCCGCTCCGCGCCTGGTGGGCGGGGTGGGCGTCCGCCGCCGGGGCCGCCGTCATGGCCACCGGCACCCTCTCGATCGGGCTGCACCTGACCGGCCACGAGGTCCTCTCCCGGATCGCGCTGGTCCTCGCGTCGCTCGCCTGGATCGGGCTCGCCTCGGACTTCCTCGCCCGGCTGGTGGGCGACCGGAAGCAGTGGGCGCGACGGGCCGGCACGCCCGCCGGGCTCGACGCGGTCGCGGCGACCACCGTGCTCGGCACCCGGTTCTCCGCACTGGGGTGGCGGGGGCTCGCCGAAGCCCTGCTCGTGCTGTCGGCCGTGCTCTGGCCGGTCCTGCTCCTGGCCGTCATGCGGCGCTGGCGGCGCCGCATGACGGGAGAGGTGTTCCTCGTCTGCGTGGCCACGCAGGGGCTCTCGGTCCTCGGGTCGGCGATCGCCACCGAGGCGGGCTCGGACTGGCTCGCGCACGCCGCGATGGCGCTGTACTGGGTGGGGATCGCGCTCTACGTGCTCTCACTCGCGAACTTCGACCCGTGGGAGGTGCGGAAGGGCGCCGGGGACCACTGGGTGGCTGCGGGCGCGCTGGGCATCTCGGCGCTGGCCGGGGCGGGACTCGTCACGGCGCGCGACGTGGATCCGTACCTGTGGAACGACGACGACCAGGGCGTCCTGCGCGCCACGACCGGCGCGCTGCTCGTGCTCGCCCTCGTCTGCTACGTCCTGCTGGCCGTCGCGGAGGTGGTGTGGCCGCGCCCGCGGTACGACGTGCGGCGCTGGTCGTCCGTGTTCCCGATGGGGATGACGGCGGTGGCGACGCTCGCGGTCGCGGCCGCCCTGGACGTCTTCCGGCTCAGGGGACCGGGACAGGTTCTGCTGTGGATCGCGGTGGCCGCGTGGCTCGTGGTGGCCGTGGGCACCGCCCTCGCCCTCAGGTCCGTCGTGCGGGGGCGGGGGCGCTGATCAGGTCCACAGGACGGCGACGAAGACGTTCGTGACGGTCAGCAGCCCGACCAGGCCGAAGAGGCGCTTGTCCACCGTCTCGTCGTCCCGCTTCACGTAGACGAGCCCGAGGATCACGATCAGCAGGGCCAGCTTCACACCGATCTTGAAGGTGTCGACCGTGGCTCCCTGAGCCTGGTTGAGGCCGACCAGGGCCACTCCGGTCACCAGCATGGTCAGCGCGCCGTGCAGCATCGCCGGGACGAAGCGGGCGGTGCCCGCGCCCATCGCCTTCATCTGGGTGAGGAAGCCGCCGAGGAGCGCGGCGATGCCGATGATGTGCAGGCCGACGAAGAGATGGATGAGTACGTCCATGGGGCCGGAGCCTAACCGCACCCCCTCACGCCCCTCCCGACCGGGCCTCCCCTCCCGACCGGGCCTCCTCTTCCGTCACCGTCTCTCCACCGGTCCATCGCGCGTCAGCCATAGCACCGGCACCACGCGCGCGGTCCGGCATTCGCCGCAACGGTCATCACTCTGCGTCAAGCCGGCGGGGCACGGACAGGACTTTGGCCACTTACGGTCAATCGGCGATCCAATCGCAATAGTTCTGCACATAGCATTACCAACAGTGCACCCCAGGTTTAGCGTCCTCCACCAGGTGACCGGCTCCCCACCACCGTCCGGGCCAGGGACGGCAGCCGGACACCACCGCCGAGAAGGTCCGGCGGCGGCCCGCTCCCCCTGTGTGCGCCGCCGCCGGACGTGTCACCGCTTGACCGCACCTCAAGGGCGGTCGCACGGAAGGATGTGGGCCCTCGTGGCAGCGCACCGCAAGGCCAGACAGCGCTCGGTCGGCGGAAACACGGCCCGCACAGCGGTCACCATCGCCCTCGCGGGCGCGGCGACGGCCACCGGCTTCGACGGGATCGGGCACGCCGACCCCCAGCTCTCCCCGGCACAGGTGAAGGCCAGGGTCGACAAGCTGTACCAGGAGGCGGAGGCCGCCACCGAGAAGTACAACGGCGCCAAGGAGAAGGCCGACCGGGCGGAGGCGAACCTGAGCAAGCTCCGCGACGAGGCGGCCCGCCGGGAGGACCGGCTCAACTCGGCCAGGGACGCGCTGGGTTCAATGGCGGCGGCACAGTACCGCACCGGCGGGCTCGACCCCGTGGTGCAACTCGCGCTCTCCGACCACCCCGATCAGTACCTGGAGGGGGCCGCGCTCGCCGAGCGGGTCGGCACGCGGCAGTCGGCGGAGCTCGCCGGGGTACGCGAACAGCTCCGCGAGCTGGAGCAGTTGCGCGGGGAGGCCGACACCGAGCTGTCGACGCTCGAGTCGCGGCAGACCGAGCTGAAGCGGCAGAAGAAGACGATCAACGAGAAGCTCACCGCGGCACGCCGGCTGCTCGACCGACTCACCCCGGAGCAGCGCACGCAGTACGTGGAGCGGGGCGGCGCGGACGACCGGCAGCACGTCTCGCGCGACTCGTCCCGCGACTCCGCACCGGTCTCGTCGTCCGGCACGTCCGGTGCGTCCGGTACCGCAGGAGCGGCCACCCCGGCGTCCAACTCCCGGGCGGCGGCGGCCGTCGCCTACGCCTACTCGAAGCTCGGCAGCCCCTACGTCTGGGGCGCCACCGGCCCCGACGCCTTCGACTGCTCCGGGCTCACCCAGGCCGCCTACCGCTCCGCGGGCGTCTCCCTGCCCCGCACGACCTACTCCCAGATCAACACCGGGCAGCGGGTCTCCCTCTCCGAACTCCAGCCCGGCGACCTGGTGTTCTTCTACCCGGGCATCACGCACGTGGGCATCTACATCGGCGACGGCCAGATGATCCACGCCCCGAACCCGTCGGCGCCCGTACGGGTGGCCCCGCTCACCGAGATGCCCCTCGTGGGGGCCGCCCGGGTCGTCTGAACTCCGGGGTCAGACCAGTCGCCGCGCCGTCGCCCAGCGGGTCAGCTCGTGGCGGTTCGAGAGCTGGAGTTTGCGCAGGACCGCCGAGACGTGCGACTCGACCGTCTTCACCGAGATGAAGAGCTGCTTGGCGATCTCCTTGTACGCGTACCCCCGGGCGATGAGGCGCAGGACCTCGCGCTCGCGCTGGGTGAGGCGGTCCATGTCCTCGTCGACGGGCGGGGCGTCGGTGGAGGCGAAGGCGTCGAGGACGAATCCGGCGAGGCGCGGGGAGAAGACCGCGTCGCCGTCCTGGACGCGGAAGACCGAGTCCACGAGGTCCGTGCCGGTGATCGTCTTGGTGACGTACCCCCGGGCGCCGCCGCGGATCACGCCGATCACGTCCTCCGCGGCGTCCGACACGGACAGCGCGAGGAAACGGACCGGCCGTTCGGTGTCGGCCATCAACGGGGCGCAGCGGCGCAGCACTTCGACACCGCCGCCGCCGGGGAGGTGGACGTCGAGGAGGACGACCTCGGGGCGGGTGGCCGTGATGACCGTGACCGCCTGGTCGACGTCCGCGGCCTCGCCGACCACCTCGACGCCGGTCCGCCCGGTCTCCCCGATCTCGGCCTGGACCCCCGTACGGAACATGCGGTGGTCGTCCACGAGCACCACGCGCACCCGGCGCCCGCCCTCGGCGCCGGTGCCCGCGGACGCGGCGGCACCGGAGGCGTCCGCGGCCGAACCACCGGACTCCACAGGCTCGTTCGTGTCGCTCATGACGTTTTCTCCGCCCTCTCCATCTCCAGCTCGACCTCCGTGCCGCCGTCCGGCACCGCGCGCAGCCGCGCCGTGCCGCCGTTGCGCTCCATGCGGCCGATGATCGATTCTCTGACACCCATGCGGTCGGCGGGTATCGCGTCGAGGTCGAAACCGGGGCCGCGGTCGCGGACGGACACGAAGACCGTCCTGCCCTCGACTTCGGCGTAGACCTGCACGGCGCCGCCCTCGCCACCGTACTTGGCCGCGTTCACCATCGCTTCCCTCGCTGCCTGCATCTGTGCGGTCAGACGGTCGTCGAGCGGGCAGTCGCCCACGACGACGACCTCGATGGGGACGCCGTGCTTGTCCTCGACCTCGGCGGCGTGGCCGCGGACCGCCTCGGCGAGGGTGGCGGGCTCCTCGTCCTCGTCCTTGCCGCTGCCGTCCGGTTTGTAGAGCCAGGCCCGCAGATCGCGCTCCTGGGCACGGGCCAGGCGGCGCACCTCGTTCGCGTTCTCCGCGTTGCGCTGGATCAGGGTCAGGGTGTGCAGCACCGAGTCGTGGACGTGGGCGGCGACTTCGGCCCGCTCCTGCGCGCGGATGCGCATCAGGCGCTCCTCGGAGAGGTCCTGGGTCATCCGGATCAGATAGGGACCGGCGAGCAGCGCGATGCCGACGAGGACCGCGAGCGCCGCCTGCAGGACCGAGCCGAGGTGGGCCGCGGAGCCCTGGAGGACGAATATCCCGGAGACGCCGGCGGTGACGAGCAGCACGCCCGCCGCGGACCGCAGCAGCGAGAGCGTACGGCGACGGCGGCCGACCTCCGCCCAGCGGGCCCGCCGCGCGTTGTCCGCCTGGCGCCAGACCAGGGCGACACCCGCGCCGACGAGGACCATCGGCCACAGGTACACCCTCGTGCCGCCGCCGAGGTTCACGTTGCCGACGAAGACCATGGACACGACGACCATGAGGAGGAGGGCGACGATCTGGCCCTTGTCCGGCTTGCGGGCCACCAGTCTGCGCCGGCCGTCGGGCGAGTTCTCGGTGGTGAACGCGGACGTACGGCCGGAGCCGACGCCGCCGACGCCGAGCGGCACGAAGAACCAGAACGCGGCGTACAGCAGCGCGCCCAGTCCGTCCGCCATGAACAGTCCGACGAACACCAGCCGCACCCAGACGACGGGCAGCCCGAGATGCCCGGCGAGCCCTCGCGCCACTCCCCCGAGCCAGCGTCCGTCGCTGCTCCGGTAGAGCTTGCGCGGGGGCCGCGGGTCGTCTGCGGGCATGGCTGCGGCTTCCGGCATGCCATCGATGTTCACACGCCCGGCGGACCGGAGCATCAGGGTCTGCCCCCGATACTCCCCTGATCTTCGGGAACCGGCGTTCGAACGGTTCCCGCCCTCCCCTCCGGGCGGATATCAGGGTTCGGCCAGGGTCGTCCCGACTGCCGCCGCGCCGTCCCGCCCGTCACCATGGACGCATGACAGATCAGCAGCACGCGGCGGCGGTGCCGGGCCCCGGCACCGCTCCGGGTGACGAGCCGCGTGCTCAAGGGGAGGCGGCCGCGCCACGGCCGGCGGACTCCGGCGCCGGCGCCCCCGCGGGGGCGCCGCACAGGTTCCGGCGCGACCGTCGGCAGAAGATGCTCGGCGGGGTGTGCGCCGGGCTCGGCCGGCAGTGCGACATGGACCCGGTGATCTTCCGTATCGTGCTCGCGGTGCTCGCCGCGACCGGCGGCATCGGCCTCATCTTCTACGGCTTCGCCTGGCTCTTCGTCCCGTACGACGACGAGGAGGAGAACGAGGTCCGCAAGCTGCTCACCGGCCGTGTCGACGGCCCCGCCCTGACCGCCGTGCTCTTCGCGCTGGTCGGCTGCGGGGTGTTCCTGTCCATGCTCAAGAACGGCGGCGTGCTGACGTTCGCCGTCGTTCTGTCCCTGCTGCTGGCGGGGGCGGGCTACTGGTCGCAGAACCGCGGCGCCTCCGACCCGGACCCGCTGGCCGCGCAGGCCGCAGCCGACGCCCCGCCGGAGGCGAAGGCCCCGCCCGTCCCCGCCTCCTACCCCTCCTGGTGGCGCGACCCGATCGTCAAGGACGGTTCGCACGTCGGCGGCACCGGCTACATGTGGGGTCCCGTGGAGACCCTGGACCGCGATGTCGCGGCCGCGCTCAACATCGCCCGCGGCACCTCCCGCCCCGCCCCGCGCGCGGAACGGGAGCGCGGGCAGCGCGGCCCCCGCCCCATGGGCGGCCGCGTCTTCCTGCTCGCCCTCCTCGCGGGCGGCCTCACCACGGGCCTCAACTGGGACGACCTGCCGCTCGGCACCAGCCTCCAGGCCGGGCTGGCCGCCGCGCTCATCGTGTTCGGCCTGGGCATAGCCGTGAGTTCCCTCCGCGGTCGCACCGGGGCGGGAACGGTCTTCCTGGCGGTGATCACGGCCGGCCTCCTCGCGGCCTCCGCGGCCCTGCCGAAGGACATCGGCACGCACTGGGTGCGGAAGGACTGGACCCCGGCGACCGCGGCCGACGTACGGCCCGCGTACGACCTGGGCACGGGGGTGGGCACCCTGGACCTCAGCGGGGTCGACCTCGCCGGGGGACAGACGGTGAAGACGAACGCCGAGGTGGGCGCGGGCCGGCTGAAGGTGATCGTCCCCAAGGACGTGACCGTGCGGCTGACCGTCGACGTGGGTGTCGGCGACATCCAGCTGCCGGGCGACGACAAGAAGGACGTGGACGTGGAACCGGGCAAGCACAAGCAGGTGACCCTGGCGCCGACGGCTGGCGGCAAGGACGGCGGCACCATGGACCTCGACCTCCAGGTCGGAGTCGGCCAGGCGGAGGTGGCCCGTGCCACGTCATGAGTTCCAGCCCGGAAAGCTCGTCGTGGGCCTCTTCCTCACCGCCGGGGGCATCGCCTACGCCGGAGACGCGGGCGGCTGGTGGGAGACCGAGTGGTTCGCCATCATCCCGGTCGTCTTCGTCGGCCTCTGCCTGGCGGGCGCCGTGGCATCCGTGAACCACGCCGTCCGCAGACGCCGTACGGGCCGGAAGCCGCAGGACGCGAACCCCTAGGCGACCGGCCCGGCGCCGACCCTCAGTGGCCGGTCCGCTGCTGACGCCGTTGTCTGATCACGGCGTCCAGTGACCAGTAGGAGGCCCCGGCCAGCACGAGCGGGGTCCAGCAGAAGAGGTACGGGAGATCGTTGCCGTAGTAGTACGGGTCGGAGGCCCAGCTCACGGTCAGCCACAGGCTGAGCGAGATGAACGCGCCGCCCAGCGCGGCGAGGCGGGCCAGCAGGCCGATCAGTGTGCCGATCCCGACGGCGAGCTCGCCGAACGCGATGGCGTAGCCGAAGCCGACGGGGCTCTTCAGGGCCAGGTCGACGAGGGCCGGAACGGCGGAGGAATCACGGACCGTGCGCATCATGTCGCCGATCGAGCCCGAGCCCGAGGCCTTCATGAAGACGCTGTCCGTGAGTTTGTCGAGGCCCGCGTAGATGAAGGTGACACCCAGGAAGATCCGCAGCGGCAACAGGGCGTAACGGGTCGCGGCGTCCCGCCAGTCCCCTCGTTCTCCCGGAT
This sequence comes from Streptomyces sp. NPDC058751, assembly GCF_042746485.1. NCBI lineage: Bacteria > Bacillati > Actinomycetota > Actinomycetes > Kitasatosporales > Streptomycetaceae > Streptomyces > Streptomyces sp. NPDC058751. Next base: position 37,879 of record NZ_JBHYPZ010000070.1, read on the forward strand.
ACCGGGTGTGAGTATCCGTCTGCGTACCGTGAGTCATCACTCTCCGCCACCTCTCACCCGCGTGCCGTTGACCACTCAACAGACCATACGTACGAATCGGTTCCCCGACTCAGCAGCAGGAATCCTTCCCGGGGCTCACCTCACGGAATGCCCCGGTCACCCCACAACCTTCTTTCGCCCCCTCCGCCCCTACCCGACCCGTACCCGGGGCTCCGCCCCGGACCCCCGCTCCTCAAACGCCGGAGGGGCTGAAGATCACGCCAGTGAGGGAGTGAGGGACTGGGCCCGAGCCACTGCACACCCGCACCCGGGATCCGGCGGAAGGGGCCGTGCCGGTACATCACATGCCCGTCGCCACCGACGGTCACCTCTCCGTCCAACGGCGACGGGCGGATGTACCGGCA
>NZ_JBHYPZ010000071.1:0-7680 GCF_042746485.1 Streptomyces sp. NPDC058751
GGGAGCCATCAACGTTCTACGGGCCGGGCTGGTCCGTCGCGACGCCCACCAGGGTTAGCGAGAAGCCCCCACCTTCAGGTGGAGGAGGAGTCACGTCGTGGATCATCGACGCCGCAGACGTCGGACGATCCGTTCCGCGTGGAAGTCGCGATCGGGATGGAGAACGAGACGTACCTGGCTGACTCGTGGGAGGAGATCTCGGAACTGGCCGAGCCTCTCAAGGAGAAGTTCCCGGCCATGGCCGCCGACGCCTGGCCGGCCCGGGCCGAATCCTCGTACCAGCGGAGAAAGGACCGGGGCTTCTTCGAACCCGATCCTGGAAACCGGACACTTCCTCGAGCTTGAGAGAAGACAGAGACCATGACGCATCTGAAGGTGACCTATGACTCCGAGGCGAACGCCGCCTACATCTATTTCACCGATCCTCAGGCGCCGTTCACGAAAGTGGCCCACATGCACCCGTGCGATCCCGTCGCGGTCGACGGGATGATCAACCTGGACTTCGACGGAGACATGTGTCTGCTCGGCATCGAGGTGCTGGACGCACGCTCGAAGTTGCCCCGGTATCTGCTCGACGCCGCCGAGCCGTTGAACCGGGGCAACGCCTGAACGCGGAGGCGGGGTGGCCACGGCGGGTGATCAGTGTGCCGCTTTGGACCTCGGGTCAGAACGGCGGATCTTCGCTGTAGCCGCCTTCCCAGGACGCCCGTGCGGCCCTGAAGCGGGCGTAGTGCTCGCGGGCCGCGATGTCGGACGCGTTCTCCAGGCTGCTGGTGTCGTGACCCCATGCCTTCAGGGTGTCCAGGACGCGGTCTCGGTGGTGCCGGTCAGTGCTGGTGGCCAGCAGACGTCGGGCGTGACCGGACAGGTCGGTCCGGTGCCGAGTGAGGAGGGGGTGCTCGATGAGGGGGATGGCGGCGACCAGCGCCGCGTGGCGTATGTCGGCGTTCTCGTGACCGAGAAGGACCTGAACAGCGGAGAAAATTGCGGGGCGCGCGTCGCGAAACGCACGCATCTCCTGGTTCTCGTCGAAAAAATCCTCACCGTCATGGCATTCGGCAAGAGCGAGGCACTTGTCGTCAGCGTCGTAAGCGGTGTCGCCGAGCCAGTCGAGCAGCCGCACGAGAGTCGGGTCGCCCGGAGGCGTCTTGGCATCGTGAGGGGAACGGTCCGTCGCGATGGCCGGATGGTCGAGGACCGCCGCAACGTAGAGCGCCACGGGCACGGTGGCTTCGTAGATGCTGTTCTGGTGAGTCACCGGCGCGAGCGCATCCCGGACCGCGGACTCCCTGACCACCGGGTCGGGGTCGGTGAGGCGTATCAGCCCGGCAGGCAGGGATTCGCCCGTTCCGCATGCCGTGGCCAGCGACGCCCAATCCGTGCTCTCCAGCAACGTTTGACGGGAAGGGAGCTCGGCAGGGTGAGGACGCTCGGTTCGGCTGCGGTTGCGGGTCACAGGGGGAGGCTAATGCGTCGTCGAGCCGGTGTCGTACCCGAGGGCCATGTGTAAAGCAGGACGTGCTTGCGTAGGGGTTCGAAGCCGGCGGCCGAACCTCTGGCCGGCCGTGACGTCGTTCAGCGGCTCAGCCCGTTCCAACACCCACCGGCACCGCGACGGCGACTACCGTGACTGTCCGCCAGGTCCGCCGTTCTTGCCCGCCCCCCACCGCGCCACCAGTTCTGTCCGGTTGGCGCAGCCGCGTTTGCGGAGGATCTTGCTGACGTGGGTTTCCACCGTGCGCTCGGAGATGAACAGGTGGGCGGCGATCTCCTGGTTCGTGTGCGCCAGCACCACGAACTCCGCGATCTCGCGTTCCCGCCGGGTGAGCGGGTCCGTCTCGTCCCGCAGAGCGGCGATCTCGCCGAGCCGGTGCACCGCGGCGGACGCCGGGCCGGGCTGGCCCAGTTGCCGGGCGATCGCCAGAGCCTTTAGGGCCAGCGCCGCCGCCTCCGCCAACGCGTCCCGCTCACCCCGGTCGTGCAGCACGGTGGCCAGGTCCAGACAGGTCAGCGCCACGTCCGGCCGTGCGCCCAACGCCCGGTTGCGCAGCAGCGCCTCGCGCAGCAGTTCCTCGGCCTCCGCCGGGCGCCCCGCCACCGCGGCGAGACGACCGAGGTCGCGGCTGACCGTGCCCGAGAAGTACGCCGTGGGCGTGCCGAGCGCGCCCGGGTACGGCCGGATCGCCGAGAGCTGGTCGTACACCAGCCGCGCGCCCTCCACGTCCCCGACCAGAGCGACCAGGTCGACCATGTGCAGCAGCACCGCGGGCCAGGAGGGGTTCACCGTCGGCAGCGGCAGCATCGGGCGCAGCCGGGCGTACGCCTCCCGCGCCTCGTCCAGCCGCCCTGCCAGGAACAGCGCCCTGCCCCGTACGGACAGGTACAGGGGCAGGGGCAGATGCGGCGCCCGGTCGAGCAGGGGCCAGATGTCGTCCGCCAGTTCCGCGGCGTCGCCGCGCACCAGGGCCAACTGCAGTCGCAGGACGTGGTTCATGGCGATCGCGGTCTCGTCCCCGCCGGCCAACGCCAGTTCCGCGGCGTCCTCGTTGTGCCGGCGGGCGGCGTCGAAGCGTCCCTCCAGTACGGCCCGCGCGGCACTCACGCGCAGCAGGTGCCAGCGCGCCAGCGGCAGTCCGCACCGCTCAGCGATGTCCCTGATGCCCCGGACCGCCTGGTCCACCAGGTCCGGACGGCCGAGCAGGTATCCGGCCTGTACGCGCCACTCGTGGCCCATCACCGCGGAAAGGGGGTCGCCGAGCCGCTCGGCGCGGGTCACCGTCAGCTCGCCCAGCCGCAGGCGTTCGGAGGTTCCGTCCGGATGGGCCAGGGTCGTCTCGACCGCCCGGGCCGCGTCGAGTTCGGCCCTCGGGTCACCGCTGGACCGGGCCAGGGCGAAGGCGGCGCGTGAGTGTCCGACCGCCGCGTCGAGATCGCCGAGATCGGCGGAGGCGGCGGCGAGCTGGGCGAGCAGCCGGGCCCGTACGGCACCCGGCAGGTCCTCGACCGCGAGCGCGGCCCGGCACAGCCGGACGACCGCCTCCGACGCCTTCGGAAAGCTGACACCCCGCAGGACCAGGGCGATGTCGGCGAGCAGTTCCGGTTGCCCGTTCTCGCGCGCCGCCGTCGCCGCTTCCTCGCAGTGGCGCAGGCAGGCGTCGTAGCGTCCGCAGAGGTACTCGGCGCGGGCCAGCTCCACGAGCACGGCCGCGCGATCGGGGTCAGCCGGGGTGCGTACGGCGGCGGCGTGCGCCAGGTGCCGGGCGGCGTCGTCGTAGGCGTGCTGTTCGAGGGCCAGTTCCGCGGCGGTCCGTGACCAGCGCGCGGCGGCGGCGCGGGAAGCGGGCTCCCGGCCGGCCCGCCGCCAGTGCGCGGCGATGCGGGCCGCCTCGGCGGGGTCCTCGGCGGAGGCCTGCTCCAGTTCCAGTGCCCGTGCGGCGGCCCGGTGCAGGGAACGGGTGGTGGCGGGGGCGGTCCGGCCCAGCACCTCGTCACGTACGAGGTCGTGGGCGAAGCGGTACGCGCGCCCGGTGTCCGCCGTGCTTCCGGCGGTGGTGAGGACACCGGCGTGCCAGGCCGCCGCCAGCGCCTCGGCGACGACGGTCTCGTCCGGCTCCGGCAGGACGGCGGAGAGCAGCCCCGGTTCGAGCCGCTCGCCGAGCACGGCCGCGGCCCGTACGACCCCTCGCTGCTCGTCGGTGAGTCCGGTCAGCAGCCCGCTGACGACGGTGCCCAGATCCTCGCTCGCGTGTGCGCGCAAGGTGGCCACGAGCAGCGGCAGCCCGCCCGTACGCCGGTACGCGTCCTCGGCCGCCTCCGCTTTCGCCTCCGTCCTGGCCGTGCCCGACGCCGGTTCACCCAGGCACCGGGCCACCTCCTCCTTGCTGAACGGTGTCAGGCGAAGCGTGTCGGCGCCGTACCGGCGAAGGTCCGTGAGGGCTCCCGCGGTCTCCTCGGGCACCGGCTCCCTGACGGTGCCCAGCACGAGCAGTCCGCGGTTGTCCCCGTGCCTGGCCACCTGCCTCAGCAGGTCGAGGCTGGCGGTGTCGGCCCAGTGCAGGTCCTCCAGCAGGACGAGCAGCGGGTGTTCGGCGGCCGCCGCGGTCAACGCCGCGGTCATCCGCGCCAGTTCGAGGAATCGCGCCTCCGCCGCGTGGGCCGTGTGCGCTGTGGAGGAGAGAGCCGGCCCCGACGGCCGCGCGGACAGCCCCGGGTCGACCCCCGCGTGCCGCAGGGCTTGCTGCCACGGCCACAACGGGGGCGCCACCTCGTCCCGGGAGCAGTGACCCCGTACGACGGTACGGCCCGACGGTTCGGCGTGGCGGCGCAGCGCCTCGGCCGCGAGCGTGCTCTTGCCGATGCCCGCCGGGCCCGCGAGCAGGACCACCGATCCGGTGCCGTGCGCCGCGGCCTCGATCCGCCGGGCCAGTGAAGCGAGTTCGACGGCCCGTCCAACGAAGTCGCCTGTCATTTCGCCAGTATCCCGCGAGCGGCCGCCGCGGTGGTCGACAACGCTTCTGCGTACGTGGGTCACGTGCCAGTACTGACGACCCGGGCGACGTACGGGGTTCATCGTAGGCGCACCGATTCCGAGGCCCTCCGTTCCTGACCGCCACCACCGTCGGCAGTTCCGCCGGCAGTCCACCAGTTCCTCCCCCTCCGCCTCGCTGTTGACAGGTGTTCTTCCTCGATCGCGCACTCGCAGAAAGGCTGTCATGGGCCGCATCATTCGAACTCAACTCGCCGAAGCGATAGTCGGCTTGATCATTTCCGCGCTCCTGGCGCACTTCGGTGAGCTCGCCGCGTTCACCGGACTCACCGGCACCAGTGTGGTGATGGCGGTGACCGCCCTGGCGGCCAGATCGGCCAGGGCGGTCCTGATCGTGGTGGCCCTCGTCGCCCCCCTCGCCTCGGTCACGGCGCTGGAGACCTCTTTGGACACGTCCCTCACCGCGATCGCCCACGGGCCGTCGGACGGGGGCACCACCGTCCAGGCCGTGTACGACAAGTACCGTGCAAAGGTGTCCGCTTCGTCCGACGACACCCCCATCCCCACCCCCACTCCGCCCTCCGGTTCAAGGACGATCGACCCGAACGCGGGCGCCGAGGTGTCCCCGGCCGCGCTCGAACTGTCCTGCCCCGGCGAGGAGTGCGGGAAGGAAGTGACCATCAGCAGCACGGGTACCGCGGCCCTGCGGCTCACCTCGATGACGTTCGAGGGCGCGGGCGCCGCCGCCTGGCACCGGAGCGACGACTGCGAGGACGAGGTCATCGCGCCCGAGCAGGACTGCAGGCTGAAGGTCTGGGTCGTACGGGGCGACGAGTCCGACGAACCCGGCGAGTCCACCGCGCAACTCGTCATCCATCAGAACACTCCCGGACCGGCCTCCCGGGTTGCCTTGACCACTTCCGGCTCACCGACGCCGACCATTACGGACCCTCCGCAGGAGGCGACCCTCTCCGGCGCCGGCTCCACCGGCATCGACCCCGCCGACTGCTCCGCCCTCGACGGCTCCGTCACGGTCCTCGCGGCCGGCGCCGCGGTCGAGTGGACCGCGGCCCTCGGCGGCACCACGGACGCTCCCGGCTCCGAAGCTCTCTCCGGCGTGATCGTGGACCCCCCGTCGGGATCGGTTCCGGCCGGGGAGAGCCGGACCATCGCGGTCCGCGGGGCCTACACCGGTACCGACGGAGGATTCGGGTTGTCCATCAGGTATGCCGACGAGAGCGTCGACTTCCGCGTCGGCTGCTGATGTGAGGGCGGGGTGCCTCGGGCACGACCGCCATGCGTCCGGTGCCGGTTCCACGCCGTGGCCGGACGCGAAGCCCCCGCCCTCCGGCTCGGTGCCGGCGGGCGGGGGCTTCGCGGGGTTCGTGCTTCGGTTGTCGGCCGGTGGTCCGCGGTCGGTGTCCGCGGCCCGTGGTCCGCGGCCCCGTGGGCTCAGCGGGCGAACGGGCCGCCCAGCCGCGTGTACGACAGCTTCAGCGACGTCACGGAGTACGACGTCGAGCCCGTCGTCGTGATGCCCGGGCCGGAGCCCTTCAGCAGGTGGACGAGGCCCCAGCGGTCCTCGTAGCCCAGCTGCTCGTTGACGCTGATCAGCAGGTCGGCGCGGCCGTCGCGGGTGTAGTCGGTGAGCTTGAGGTTGGAGCCGAACTGGTCCTCGGTCTCGGCGGTGCCGGTGATGCCGGAGGTGTCCTGGGTGTAGGACTTGGCGCCGGTGGCGGACAGCCCGCCCGCACGGCCGAACAGGACGGTGACCGTACCGGCGTCGCGCTTGGTGCCGAGGTCCTCGCCGCGGGCGCCGACGGCGAGGTCCGCGTAGCCGTCGCCGTTGATGTCACCGGCGACGACGGCGGAGCCGAAGTAGTCCTCGTTCTCGGACGAGCCGGGCACGCCGGTGGTGTCCTGGGAGAACTTGACCGGCTTGCGCGCGGTGTCGGGACCGTTCGGGCCGCCGTACTGGACGGTGACGTAACCGCGCTCGCTGTCGTCCGTCTCGTAGCCGCGGCCGATGACGAGGTCCCCGTAGCCGTCCTTGTCGAAGTCGCCGACGGAGAGGATGTCGCCGCCCTGGTGGCCTTGGTCGTCGGGCACCCGCAGCTCACCCGTGTGCTGGGTGAAGGTGCTGCCGCCGCGGTGGAAGTAGGCCCGCAGGTCGCCGTCGGTGTTGCGCTGGAGGTCGGAGCCGAGGATGTACAGGTCGGTGGCGGCGTCGGCGGTGACCCGGCCGGCCACCAGGTTGGGGGCCCACAGGTATCCGTAGGAACCGCCCAGGGAGTCCCAGCCGCTCTTGCCGCCGGTACGCGTGAAGGGTCCCTTCAGGAGGACCACTCCCGCGTGGCTGTTGCTGGTGACGGCCAGGTCCTGGTCCCCGTCGCCGTCGAAGTCGCCGGACACCACGTCCTCGCCGAACACGTCGCCCGAGTTCTCGTACTCCTGCGGGACCGGCGAGTTGAAGACCGTGCCCGAGCCGAGGCCCTTGGCGCCGCCCCACACGACGGTCAGCCCGCCGCGCATCTGTATGTCGCCGACGTCCTCGTAGGGAGAGGAGACGACCAGGTCGGCGTAGCCGTCGCGGTCGAGGTCGGCCGTGGTGGCGGAGGTTCCCCAGCCGTCGTCGGCCTCCACCGCGCCGGGTATGCCCGGTGAGTCCTGGTGGATGACCTGGACGCGGGTGCCGGGACCGGTCGACGTGCCGTAGACGACGGTGACGCGGCCGTCCTTGCCGTGCGAGCCGCCCAGCATGACGAGGTCGCGGTAGCCGTCGCCGTTGAAGTCGTCGGACAGCTTGGCGGGGGCCGCCGACGCCGAGGGGGCCGTCAGAAGAGATGTGCCGACGGCTGCCGCGAGGGCCACGGCAGCAGCGAGGGCGGTGTGTCTGGCGTGCATGGGTCTCCGTTGTCGAGAACGTGCTGTGATCGACCTGTGGATCCGATCGACTGCGGACTACGACATCGCCGGCGGTCGAATGGTTGTACGGGTGAAGGCGATCATCCGAATGCGCCGCGTTCGGGCCCACCGCTTCGGCGAGTACGAGTGATCGTTGACGGACGAGCGGGTGCGGCGGGCGACGGACCGGCTCCGTCGCCCGCCCCCCCGGTCTACACCGGTCAGCGGTAGGGGATAACCACCCCCGCTTTGTCCGTGGCCCTCAGGAGCTTAGAGGTGGCGATGGCGAA
>NZ_JBHYPZ010000071.1:7690-36046 GCF_042746485.1 Streptomyces sp. NPDC058751
TTTGGGGTTCTTGCCTTACTCCCCCCGGCCCCCGGGGGGCCCCCCCCGCGGGGGCTTTGCCGGGTATTCGTGCCCGCCCGGGGGGGGGGGGGGGGCGCCGCCCGGCCCCGCCCCCCCCCCCCACGGTTCTCACCGGATCAGCTGTAGGGGATCACCACCACGGATTTGTCCGTGCCCGTCTGGAGCTTCGAGGTGCCGTTGCCGATGGCGCTCCAGACCTCGAGGCGTACGGTGCCGCCCGTGAGGTCGCCCGGTGTGCCCGTGGACGCCTTGAGACCGCGGACCTGCGTGTACTCCTCCCATCCGGCGACCGGGTCGGTGGCGAAGTAGTGGTACGTCTCGGTCCGGTCGAAGGTGCCGTCCCCGGTGAAGTCGTAGCTGATACGCGCCTGCTGGCCGAGAGCGACCGTGGTGCCGGCGTCCACCTGGAGCCGGAACGTGGTTCCGGTGCCCGGGGTGAGCGTGCCGTTGACTCCGCGGACCTCGTAGACGAGGGGCTGGTACGGAGTGCCGTCGTGGTTGGCGCCGCCCGCGGAGGCGATCGTGTCGCTGCCCGCGGTGCCGTCGGTCGCCGTGGTCAGGGCGCCGCCGCTGCGCAGCTGGAAGGTGTTCCCGGTCGGCGGGTCGGGGTCGGGGTCGGGGTCGGGGTCCGTGGTCCCCGACCCGGTGCCGCTCGCGGTGGAGCGAGCCGGCACGGAAAGGGTCTTGCCGTCCGAGAAGGTGACGGTGCGGGCCGACGATCCGTGGTTGTGGGCGACGTACGTGCGGGTCGTCCCCTTGGTGAAGACGGCGGAGGCGGGGATGTCGCCGGTCACCGTGGCGTCGGGGGCACCGAGCGCGTCGAGGGTGTTGATCCAGTGGTAGGTGTGTGCCTTGGACTCCCCCTCCTCCGGCGTGTATCCGGCGTTGCCCGCGTCCCACTTCGCCTTGGCCGTCGTCGGGTCGGCCATGGACTGGAACTCCCAGAGGATGTCGCGCCATTCGACGGCGGGTCCCCCGTTCTCCCGCTCCATCTCCGCGATGTTGCGCCGTACGGCGGCCTTCTCCCCGCCGAGGTGGAGTGATCCGCCGGTGACGGGCAGGACGTTGATGCCGTGGATCTCCTCGGGATTGGCGGTCCACCACGTGGCGTAGGCGGCGCCGCTGCCCCAGACCATGCCCGCCGTGTCGTGCCCGAAGGAGGAGGGGAAGACCTGTTCGTCGGCGTCGAACCAGTACTGGGCTATCGACTCCGACTCGGTGGTGAGCAGGTAGGCGCCGAGGTCGCGCAGCGAGGTGTCGCCGGTGGCGGAGCCCCACAGGACGAGGGCCGCGCTGAGGTTGGTGGACTCGGAGGAGGACTCCTGGTTGTTGCCGGCGGCGAAGCCCTGATGACCGGATGCCCAGCTGTGGCCCGCGTAGACGTCGAAGCCGCGCAGGAAGGGGAAGGCGCTGTCGGTGCGGCTGGGGTTGGCGGTGTCCCGCACGAGGGTCTCGACCATGCCGCCCCACGCGGATTCGGCGGCCCATCCCTGGTCGTACTGGGCGACGAGGGCCGCCGCGTAGACGTAGTAGCCGTAGTGGAAGTGGTGGTCGTTGAGCTCGGTGTCGCTGCCGTAGGAGGCGGGATAGCCGGTGAGGGTCCTCCAGTCCTCGTCGTAGCTGAACTCGTTCGCGCCGCCCGCCGTGAACCAGTCCTGGAGCTTGCCCTTGATCAGGCCGAGGAGCCTGTCGCGGATACCGGTCTCACCGATCTGCTCGGCCACCGGGACGAGTTGGGCGAGGCGGCCGAGGGCTTTGCCGGTCCAGTAGGTGTCGGTGGCGCCGGAGAAGGGGTCGGCGGCGTTCACGACCTCGTTCAGGTATCCGCGCAGCCGGTCCGCGTCCACACCGTTCGACTTCGGCAGCGCGGGGAGGACCGCCGCCGCTTTCTGGCTCGTGGTGAACGAGGCCGACTCGCGGACCTTCATGGTGCCGCGCGGTGAGACGTAGGTGTAGGAGGTCAGGGCGTCCGTGGTGTTCAGCCACTGGTGGCGGTAGAGCGCCTGGAGCGTGCCGCGCTCGGTGCCCTCCTTCGCCTCCGTGGTGAGGGTGTAGGCGGCGTTCACGGTGCCACCGGTGTAGCTCCAGGTGACCTTGGAGCCGGTGACGAAGCTGTAGGCGTACTTCTTGAAGGTCGCCAGCGCGTCGGTGTCCGGCAGCACGGCGACGGAGAAGTAGTCCTTGGAGCCGAGACCAGTGGAGATGGTGGAGCCCGCGACGTTCCAGTCGCTGCCGGTCGGCGCGAAGAGGGCGTAGTGGTGCCCGCCGACGGTGATGCCGAGGACGTTGGTCTGGTCGGCGAAGACGGTGGGCGCGGCGGCGGTGGTGATCTGGGCGTTGCCGCCGGAGCCCCTGGCGTACACGAACGGGGAGCCGTGGCCGATGGTGGTGCGCAGGGTGCGGGTGCCGTCGGACCACAGGGGGGTGACCGTCCAGTCGGACCAGTCGTCGGCCTTGGTGTCGGGGGAGTTGAGGCCGCTCAGGCCGATGGTGAGGTCGCGCTTGTGGGCGTACTCGTACTGCCGGCCGTCACCGACGATCGCGGGGGACGTCGGGTAGCCGACGTCGAGCCCGCCGGCCGTGGCCTGGTAGGTGAGGGGGTGGCCGTACATGGGGGTCGACCACGGGTTGTCGCCGTAGCGCTGGAAGGCGAGGGAGGACCACCAGTCGTTGGTGGGCACGGGCCGGTTCCGGGCGGCGGTGGTCACCTTGGGGGTGACGGGTGTTCCCGTGTTGGTGGTGGGGCCCGACGTGCCGGGTGGCCGGGTGTCGGAGTAACTGCCGGAGCCTACGGGAACGGTGGCCGCGGCCGCCGGTGCGGCGGCCGGGACCAGGCCGACGACGGCGAGGGCTGAGGCGAGAAGCAGTGTGACGGCCGGTCTGCTGCGTGGGGATGGCATGCGGCACCTCAAGTCTTCACATGAGGAGAGCCTGAGAGCGCTCTCAGATGGCCGGAACGTAAAGCCTCTGTAATGTGCGTGTCAATACATGGAACGTGCTTGGCAGTTGACGATCGAGGAAGTCTGTTATGTCTTCGGCTCTTGGCGGCGCGGGCCGGTGCGGCCGGCACCCGGGGGGTGCGGAGGCGCCGTTCGGGCCGCCGGTTCCCGTGCCGCGGCCGGTTCGATCGAACGCCCGAACGCCCATGACCTGGGCAGCCGTCCGACTCCCGCGCTGCGGAACCGCCCCCGGACGTACGACCGCGGCGGTCGCCCTCGAAGCGGGCGGGTGGGGTGAAGGGCGTCCTCGGCCGTCGGTCGCGGGAGGTGCGTTCGTCCCGCTTCGGGCCGCGGACGCCGACCGGCTTCGGCGGGGCGGGTCCGGACGGAGCGAATGCCGACGTATACGGCTGCCCGGTGGGCGGCGGGATGCCGAGGTCTCCGGCAGGGCTCGGTGTTCACCTCTGCCGTGCGCGGTCCGCCGACGGGACGGCGGGCCGGCGCCCCCTCACGAACGCGCCGGGAGTCCGTGCTCCCCGTGGGCGGGATGGAGTCACAGGCGCCCGCCAGGTTGCTGTTGGAGTAGATGTTCAGGCCGTACCTGCTCGGGTTCGACGCGGAGGCGGCGTTGTTCTTGACGGCGGTGCCCTTGCCCGCACCGGCCCCGAGGGACTTGTCCAGGACAGCTCGCTCCCGGCTCGCACCCGGCTGGTCCGCGGCTGCCGGCCTGCTGCTGGCGGCCGCCCTGTGCGTGGGCGCGGTCGGAGCGTTCTGCCTGCTTCGCGCGGCACACGGCCGCCCCTGTGCCCGTCGGCTGTCCGAGTCCGAGGAGGCGAGGGGGCGGCCGCTGGAGGTCGAGGACCACGACGAGGCTCTGGCCGGCGCCCGCCATCTGCGCGCGGGGATCATCCCGACCTGCCTGTGCACGGCCCTGCTCGTCACCGCGGTCGGCGTGACCTGGTACGCCCCGCCGAAGAACCTTCCGCAACTGATGATCCGGCAGGGCGCGACCACGCTGTGCGGGGAGGTCGTCGCGGTCCGGCCTGGCACGGTCGTGCTCAAGACCGACGGCGTCGCTGTGACGGTCCGCCTGTCCCGAGCCGACTCCGTCACTCCGGTCGCGGCGTGTCCTGTCGCCCCTTCCGGTACCGGGTAGGCCGACGGGCCACGGTCCTCCGTGGGTCTACGGGGGACCGTGAAGCCGACGAGCAGCCCTCATGCCGAGGGTCGAAGGAGTGCCATGCCCGGGCGGGCGCGTGGTCGTGCTCGGGTGGTGGTCAGGGGAAGGTCAACTTGAAGCCGTTGATGTACCCGGTGTCGTACGTGGCCCTGTCCTGGACGCGCAGGCTCCAGGTCCCGTTGGCGACCTCTGCCGAGGCATTGACCGTGTAGGTGGTCCGGACGTTGTCCGCGGAGTCGGAGGACGAGTAGGGCTTGAGGTTGTAGACCGTGCCGTCGGGGGCGACCAGGTCGACGACCAGGTCGCCGCGCCAGGTGTGGACGATGTCCACGCCGACGGCGAGGTTACTGGGTGCGTTGCCCGTGATTCCGGTGACGTTGACGGACGAGGTCACCGCGGCGCCGTTGTCCGGGACGGACACGTCGGAGGTGTTCTCGAAGACGGTGCCCGTCGGCGGGGTCGTCGTGCCGGACGAGAGGTTCCAGATCGCGTGGGCGACGGCGTCGCTGTTGCGGTCCAGAGCCGTGTCGTTGATGTTGGTGGTCGTGTCGCAGGACGAGTGGTAGCAGCGGTCGAAGGCGGTGGCGGTGCCGCCCCACTTCTGCACCTGCACGGAGGTCTTGGTACGGCTGGCGCCGGTGAACAGCCCGCCGACGGGTATGCCGACGTTCTTGAAGGAGGCGTGGTCGGAGCGGCCGTCGCCCTCGGTCTCGATCTCGGTGGGGACACCGATTCCGGCGAAGTAGTCCTTGAAGGTCTTCTCGATCGTCGGGTCGTCGTCGTAGACGAAGTAGCCGGGATTGGGGGAGCCGATCATGTCGAAGTTCAGGTAGCCGCTGATCTTCGCGCGTTCAGTGGACGGCAGGTTGTTGACGTGGTACTTGGAGCCGACGAGTCCGAGTTCTTCGGCGCCCCACCAGGCGAACCGGAGGTGTTTGGTGGGCTGGTACCCGGTCCGCGCGACGGCCAGCGCGGTCTCCAGGACGGCCGCCGAGCCGGAGCCGTTGTCGTTGATGCCGGGGCCGGAGGTCACCGAGTCGAGGTGTGAGCCGGCCATGAGGACCTGGTTGGTGTCGCCGCCGGGCCAGTCGGCGATCAGGTTGTAGCCGGTGGAGCCGCTGGAGGTGAACTGCTCGATTCTCGTGGTGTATCCGGCGGCGTCCAGTTTCGCCTTGACGAAGTCGACGGACGCCTTGTAGCCGGTCCGACCGTGGGCGCGGTTGCCGCCGTTGGCGCCGGCGATCGACTGGAGATCGGCGAGGTGCTGCTTGACGTTGGCGACCGGGATGTCGGGTGCGGCTGCGACGTTTTGGGCAGTGGCTGCCGGGACGGCCCCGGCGAGCAGCCCGGCGAGGGTGATACCGGCCACTGCGAGGACACGATGACGTGCGGAGAGGCTCATGTGGGGGCTCCGTGATTCCGAACTGAAGGTGGGTTGCGGAACGTGCGAAACGTCCCGCTGAGTGGTGACGCGGGACGTTGGAGCTGTGTAAAGCCTGTGCCTGGTGCGGCGATGCGAAGTGAATGGTCGATGAGTGTTGACGTTGCGTCAAGAGTGCCTGTCGTGAGCTGGGTTGATGCGCACAGCTGTAGGCACCGTGCAGGCGGTTGCAGCCCGTTTCGGACAGGTCTCTCCGCCGCGAGAAGCCGCATTTCAACCGATCTTGGAACGTGCGGATCGAACGGAGTTCCTGGTCGGGTGATCTCCCCGTTGTGCGCGCATGAAGACAGGGCCTCCTGGCGGCTCGGGGTGCGACCCCATTCCGAATGCGCGGTTGCTCCGGTCAGCGGGGCATGCGCCGCCCCAGCTCCCGTGCCTTCTCACGCAGGCCCGCGGCCCAGACTCCGCCATGCGCAGGGGCGGGCATCCCAGTGACGGTGGAAATCTGCACGTCCTCGAGCGGGGCTTCTGGAGTGGCTTCGTGGCGTGCCCAGTCCACCTTGATCCCGGAGCGCTCCGCAAGAACCAGCACCGTGGCAGTGAAGCCTTCGGAGAGCGCGAGCCAGATGGCGTGGCTCGTTCTCCGGTGCTTCGCCAAGAGGGCGTTGACGAAGATCTCGAGGGTTTCAGGGCTGATTTGGCACTCGTCGTTCTCCATCGGCCCGATGCCCGACGGGAGTTCCAGCTCCGCTTCGAAGACCGCTACCTGGCGCTGGAACATACGAGAAGTTCCATTGGACGGGTTCCACAGTGTCTCGTCACCGATGTCGAAGTACTGGCTCATCGCGGCACCTTTCAGCTGGTCAGGACAGGCCGGCGTATCTAGCCAGATCATTGCCGTCGTCTGCGTCACGTCTTCGCCGGACGCCGGTGGCGGATGAGGGCCGCGGCTATGCCGACGAAGGCCGGGAAGTGCTCGGGCTTGCGTTCGTAGCGGCGGTGGAGTCGACGGCAGCCGGCCGGCCAGGACGCGGTTCTCTCGACTGCCCATCGGCGGCGGCCGAGCCGCTGCGAGGACTCGATTCCTCTGCGGGCGATGTGGTGCCGGATGCCGCGCTTGCGGAGCCATCTGCGCAGGTGGTCGTAGTGGAGCCGGGCCCAGACGCGGGCCCGGCTCCACCGGGCGAAGCGCCGGTAGACCGTCTGCCGGCACGGGCCGAACACTGGCGGGAGCTGCCGCCGAAACAGCACCCATAACTCGTCCGGCACCAACCGCTCCGCAAGATCCGCCATGTACCGTTCAACGCATCTCAATGTATCTCAACGCCATAAGAAACGACGCCTTTAGGGCGTCGCCCCGGTGGGGTCAGCGTGAGTCCTGAAGAACCTGGGGAAAGCCGGCCGGACATGCGACTCGTTACGGGGTGTCGAAGTAGCCTTTGAACCGCAAAAACGCATGCGGAGAGCCTACTTGTGGGAACGCCCCGGTGCTGGGCACGGTGTTGTATTGGAGCACCGTGCAGTACGTCTCGTGATCGGGACAGGCGAGTGACGCGGAGGCCTGGGACTGTGGTGCCGCCCCGAGGACGAGTCCCGCGGTGGCCATGGCCATGGTCGTGAAGTCGAGAGCGGCGATCATGCGACGCGTGCGCATGTCTGGATTCCTTTGTGTGTCCGATGCGGATGCGGCGGCTCGCGTCCGTCTCGTGGTGCGAGCCGCCTGCCCGTGACAACCCCCGGCGCGCCCGGAGTCGGTCCTCCCGCTCCGTGCCCGCCGGACGGCGGAGGCCGCGGGGTACCGATGTCCCCTGTGCATCGGTACCCCGCGGCGTGACGTCCTCCGCCGAGCGCCGATGGCGGGCGGGCGCACCGGCTGCGCACCACAATGCCGGGATGTCGCGGTGCTGTCGTTGCCTGTGCGTCGCCAGTGACTTGTTTTTGGGTGCACTCGGGCGGGCGGGGGAGTGACGGGCACTCCTGGGGGTGGGTGGGCCCGACTGTCAGCGGACGGCGGCCGGTTCGGGCCCGCTCGTGTGCTCGGACAGCGCCTGGAGCCGGTATTCGCGGGGGGAGAGGCCGTGGGCGGCCCGGAAGGCGTGGGTGAAGTCGGAGGCGCGGGGAATGCCCCAGCGGGCGGCGACGGCGTGGATCGGCGTACCGCGCAGCGCGGGATCCGCCAGGTCGCTGCGGGCGCCCTCCAGCCGCTGGCGGCGGATCCAGGCCGCGACCGTCTCGCCCTGGAACCGCTGCTGGAAGATCCGGTGGAGGTAGCTGACGGAGATGTGGTGCGCGGCGGCGATCACGGGCGGAGCCAGCTCGGGATCGTGCAGGTTCTGCCGGATGAAGGCCCGGACGCGTTCCGCCATGGCCTGCTGTCTGGTCTCCGGCGACAGGGCGGTCTCGGAGTCGAGTTCCTGGGCGAACAGGGCCGAGACCAGGTCGAGTACGACCGTGCCCAGCCGCGGCGCGTCGGAGGGCCGGAGCGTTTCGGCCTGCCGGCCCAGGCCGGCCAGGAAGTCCGCGAGAAGCGAGCCGAGGCCCTCCCGCCCGGACAGCGGCCGGCCCAGTAACTCCCTCATCCGGTGCGGTGGTACGGGCAGGAGCGCCTTGGGGAAGTCGACCCCCACCCCGCTGACGGTCCGGTGCTTCCCGTCGTCGGCCGACCTCAGGTCGTACGGCTGTGAGCTGTCGACCACGTGCAGGTCGCCCGGCCCGAACGCGGTGTTCCGCCCGGCGTGGTCGAGTTCCAGCCCGCCTTCGAGGAGCAGCGTGAGGTGGTAGGTCTCGGGGTCGGACCGGCGCACCTGACGGGAGGAGCGACGGTGGCGCGCGGGCAGGAACGACGCCGGCCACACGGCCGTCGGCCCCATTTCCATCAGCCGGTGCTCGGCCCGGAAGTCGGCGGCGTGAACGCTGGTGATCTCGTGGGGGGAACGCGTCCTGCCGACCAGTTCCCGCCAGTACTCGAACCGGTCCGCCGCCGGAACGTCCTCGCTCCGGAACAGGGTCCCGATCATCCGGTCACCTCCGATATCCCCCCGAGGCGCGTCCGTGGGCATCCTTTCACGCGGGGAGGTCCCGGTTTCCGGCGAGGGTGCCGTGCGGCGGGGCGGACGACCGGCGGACGGGGCTGCCGTCGGGGCCGTCGGTGAGCCAGGAACCGTCGCCCAGCGGCACGAGTTCGTACGGACGGCTCACCTCGAAGGCGATCTCCCCGCGGGGTCCGCCCGTGCGTACGTCGACGAGGTGGTGGCTGAACCACTCCTCCTCGTCCTCGCGTTCGCCGCCCAGGGTGACCACGGCCAGGTCCGGCGACAGATAGCCGCCGCTCCATTCCACGAAGGTCTCTTCCGGGTCGAACCCGAACGCCTCGACGGGCAGGGTGAAGAGCACGTCCCCGTCGGGGTGCCGGTGGAAGGCGACGTCCGCCTGTTCGTGGTCGACGGTCATGAACTGCGCGCCGTCCGGCGCCAGGTCGATCAGACAGCGGTCTCCCCACGGGTACGTCACGAACTCCGCCCCGCCGTCGGTCCCGGCCGTGCCCCGGAGAACGACGGAGCCGTCCTGGCCCTCACCGATGTCGAGGTACACGCTGCCGTCCACGGGGTGCACGTGGTGACTCGCGCCGTGTCCGACCGTCTCCAGCTCCCGGCGCGCGAGGACCGCCCCGCTGTCGGCGTCGTGCGCGACCCACTGGTCCCTGCTCCCGCGTCCCGCCATCACGTCGGGCCGGTAGACCCACACGGTCCGGCCGTCCAGGGACAGTTCACAGCCGGGGCGGTGGCCGTGGGGCAGGTCGGAGTGCGGCTCGAAGTCCGCGGTCCACACCGGGTCACCGGTGCGGGTGAGGCAGACGACGGCGTTCAGCGTCGTGTACACCACCCGCTCCAGGTCGGGCCGTACCGCAGACTGCACGACCTCGTCACCGGGCCGCGGCCGGAACACCGCGGCGGGCTCCAGCGTCCCGAGGGCGCCGGAGTCGATCACGTAGGCGTGGATCGCTCCGTCGCGGTGGCGTGTGATCACCTTCGGACGGCTCACAGAAGTCATCCGCCGAGGTTAACGCCGGGTCCGTGCGGGCCGGGTTCCAGGGCCGTGCGGGCCGGGATCCGGGCCAGGGAAGCCCGAGTCCGTCGCTGGTGCCGGCACGTCACCGGCACTCGGAAGGCGGCTGTCGGCCTACGTCACGGCGGTTCGGATCCCGAGCGCGAGGAACACCACGGCTGTGATCCTGGCGGCCGTGCGCTTGAAGCGGGGTCTTTGCAGGGTGCGGGAGGCGCGTCGGACGAGGACGGTCCAGGCGAGGAGCCAGAGCGTCACCAGCAGTGCGTGGGCGGTGGCCAGGGTGAGGATCTGGGCGTCGAAGGAGTGATCGGCTTCGATGAACTGGGGAACGAGGGTCAGGTAGATGGAGGCCGCCTTCGGGTTGAGGACGTTGGCGAGCAACGCCTGGGTGCAGACGGAGTCCGACCGCACCGGCGGATGCCGGCGGACGGGAGCGCGCGCCGATGCCGTGGCGGATCGCCATGTCCATACGCCCAGGCCGACGAGGTAGGCCGCGCCGATGACCTTGACGGCGGTGAACGCCTGGCTGGAGTGCATGACCAGGGCCGACAGGCCGGCCATGGCGAAGGCGGCGTGGATGTACAGCCCGGTGGCCGTGCCGAGGACGACGGGAAGGGCCCGGCGGCGGCCGCCGGCGGTGACGTGCTGGACCAGAAGGGCCAGGCTGGCCCCGGGAGTGACGACCAGGGGAAGGACCGCCGCCAGGAACCCGAGGACGGCGTAGGGGTGGACCACGATGTCTCCGGGCTCGGTGGACGGGGTCAGAGGACGACGCGGTAGTGGGTGGTCAGGCGCCGGTCGTCGCCCAGGACGTGGAAGGCGAGACCGGGCGGCTGGTCGCGGTCCGCGGGGCGGTCGCCCTCCCAGGGCATGCGCAGGGTCCAGGTGACGGCCGGCCCGACGATCAGGGGACGGGCGGCGAAGGTCGAGGCGGCCGCCGTATGGGCGTGTCCGGTCAGGACGGCGACGACCTGCGGGTGCGCCTCCAGCAGTGCGGCCAGTCGCCCGGGCTGTTCGAGCATGCCGGAGTCGGGCAGGGGGTGGTGGAGCTCGACCGGCGGCTGGTGGAAGGCGATCAGCGCCGGGGTGTCCCGCGGCAGTCCGGTGAGCTGGGTGTCGATCCAGTCGAGTGTCCGGGCGTCGAGCCGCCCCTCGTCGCGGCCGGGGATGGTGGAGTCGCACATCAGGACGGCGGTCCCGGCGATGTGGTGGATCCGGTTGACCGGGTCCTGGCCAGGTGCCTCTCCGAGCAGGGCCTTGCGGTAGGCCGGGCGCGCGTCGTGGTTGCCGGGGCAGGTGAGCACCGGGAAGGGGGCCGCCAGAATGCGGGCGGCCTCCTCGTACTCGGCTTCCTCGCCGTGATCGGCGATGTCCCCGGTGACCAGGACCGCGTCGACCGGACGAGGCAGGGCCCGCAGGTAGTCCATGACGCGGCCGGCGCGCCGCGTGGCCCTCTCACTGCCGTCCAGGTGCAGGTCACTGATCTGAGCGAGCAGCACGGTCATTCTCCGTCCCCTCCCACGGCGGCTCCCGGCCACCGGTCCACACCGAGGCGGGGCTGTCTCCCCACCTCAACCTCTAACGGAAGTTCTTGTTTTTCCGTTAGAGACTTTAGGGTGTGCACGAGAGTGTGATCAAGTGGTCGACGACCGGCGGGAAGGAGACGCTGATGGGGCGCTGGCTGGCACTGGAACTGGCGAGCACGATCCGCCACGACGGGGACGGCGGTGTCGTCGACGACCTCGCCACGGCGCACGGGGCGACCCGCTGGATCCAGGCGCAGGCCGACCTGCTGGCCGGCCGTGTTCCGGCCGGGGGAGCGGCGGTGGACGACGGCCTCAGGACCGAGATCACCGAACTGCGGCGGGCGGTCCGGGCGCTCTTCGCCCGGGTGGTCGCTCCCGCTCCCCCCAGCCCGGCGGACGCCCGGCGGTTGATGCCGGCCGACCAGGCGTTGGCCCACCTCAACGCGGTTGCCGCCCGTGAGGCGGTCGTCCCGCAGCTGGACTGGCCGTCGGACGGTGTCCCCTCGGCCCGTCTGCTGTCCACGGAGAACGACCCGGGGGTCCGGCTCGTGGCGGCCCTGGCCCGTGCCGCCATCGACTTCCTGAGCGGTCCGCAGCGCGTCCGGCTGCGGGCCTGCTCGGCGCCGCGCTGCGTGCGCTACTTCGTCAAGAGCCACGGACGGCAGGAATGGTGCAAACCGTCCTGCGGGAACCGTGCCCGGGCGGCGCGCCACTACCAGCGGCAACGCATGGCCGCCGATGGCGGTTCCGCTCCGTCCTGACCGCCGTCGGCCCCGGTGTCCGCGTCGGCCGTGCCGGCCGGACCGGGACTCCGGGGCCACCGTGAACTGCGTCGGGGGAGACCGCCGTTGGCGGTATTGACGGGGACTCGCCAAGCGGCATCACTGCCTCGAAGAGGTACGGACCACGCTCGGCCGCCGTTCGCTCGGCTCGCCACGGAGCCCTCGGCCGCGGTCACGCCCGCCGATCCGGCATCCCCCATCGTGAAATCGAGGCGAGTCCCGGTGTCCTTGCGCAGCGCCGACATCGTTGCCGGACCACGGTTCCTCCGTTTCCCCCTGGTGGCCGCTCTCGTGTGCGCGGCGGTCCTCCCGGACGCGACGCCCGCGACCGCCGCCACCCAGGTGTGCGTCCTGGCCTGCGACACGCTGGACCCCTCGCAGGCGAGGCAGGAGCGCTTCCCCGTACCGGCCGTGGACCTCAACGGCCGCCGCCTCGAACTGCACGTCTCCGACGCCGACGACATGGCGTGGGCCAGCATCGACGGCGGCGTGACCGGCGACTCGGTGTGGCTCGACCGTTCCTGGGACGGCGGCGCCACCTGGGAGGGACTGCTCGGCAAGGCCTCCGTCCCGGGAACCTGGACCGGCACCAGGACGCTGATGTACAACAAGATCTAGTGTCTGGGCATCTGTGCAGGTCAAAGGCATGATGATGTTGTTCAGGTCAGCAAATGGTCAGCATCGGGCGCGGGGGAGTCCCGGCTTGCTGACCTGGCGTCCGCCGCAGCGGACGCCAAGGCGCAGATGCTCGGCACCCGTTCGGAAGGTTCGCTCCATGGCTCGTCAGCTCGCCCGCGGTATGGGGTCGTTCTTCAAGGACTGTGCCTGTGACAGGCCGACCCGGTGCCCGCACCCGTACGCGATCCGCTTCAGGGACGCGCTCGGGAAACAGCGGGAGGAGGCCGGCTTCGGCACCCAGGACGACGCGGTCGAGCGCCTCACGCAGATATACGTGGAGAAGAAGCGGACGGCGCCATCCGTCGCCGAGGCCCGCCGCGAGCTGGGGCAGATGACGGTGGAGGAATACGCGAAGCAGTGGAGGTCCCGGCAGCGTCGGATAGCGGAGTACTCCACGGGCCAGCGCATCGACAGTGCCCTCAACGCCCACATCAATCCCCGGATCGGGTCGCGGAAGCTGAACTCCGTCACGCCGATCGTGGTCGAGCGTTTCCTGGACGAGCTGGAGACCGACGGGGTCGGCCGGGGAAATCAGATCAGCATACTCCAGACCTTGAAGGCGATCCTGCGCGACGCCTACGACAAGGGAGCGATGGGGGACGACCCGATGAGGGGCGTGCAGAAACCGGAGTACGTCCGGGGGAAGGTGGTCATCCCGACCCTGGCGTATCTGAAGCAGGCACTGGCTGTCGCCGGTGACGATCTCGCGCTCGAGATCGTCATGATGGCGGGGTGCGGACTGCGCAACGGTGAGGCACGGGCCGTGAACATCAACAACGTGGTGGCGGACGATGTCTACCGCGTGCACGAGCAGATTTACGGCAACACGCACAGGCCGGCGAAGCTCAAGCATCGCAAGCCGGGGGAGTTCCGGGAGGTTCCGCTGCCCCGCTCGGTGCGGGAGGCGATGGAACAGTACGCGCAGAAGCACGGAGCCACTGCGGAGGGTCATCTGCTGCGCGGGTCGAGCGGCTACTACACGGAGCCGATGGAGCGCCGCCGCGTCCGCAGCCTCTTCGAGAAGCTGCCGGTGATCGACGGGATGGGGATGTACAGCTTCCGGCACTACTTCGCGTCCAACGCGCTCGGAAGCGGCATTCCGATCACGGACGTGGCCGAGTGGATGGGGTACGGGTCGATCGAGGAGACGTACCGCACGTACCGGCACCTGATGCCGGGGAGCATCACCAAGGCGGCGCGTGTCCTGGACGCAGGCCTGTGGGAAACAGCTTGATGCGCCTTTGAGGCCAGCAGGTTCTTCGTCTGCTGGTGGTACGGACTCGATACCTCGTTGACCAGTGGAAACGGAGGATCACGGGGCCTGGGAAGCGGCGTTGGCCCGTGCATGGTCCGGATCTTGGGTGGGGGAGCCGAGAGCTACCCCACCCAAGCGTGGGGACGACGAAGACCGCGAAGCCCTCGGGCTCGACGCCGACGAGCTACCCCCGCAAGTGCGGGGACGACTGGTCGTGACCCCCGTCTCTCGTGACAAGTGGAGTCGTCCCCGCGCCTGCGGGGGTAGCTCGGGTATCGGGCCCGATATCCGCAGCTAGGGCGCGTATTGAGTCCCGATCAATCTGCCCCATCCTTCTGGATAGGGTGACCACATGTCGCAAACGCTGCCGCTTCTGATCACCGAAGCGGCGGCGATGTCCGTCGCCGGAGTCGGGTTCCACCGGTACGAGATGGGTCCGGCGCTGATCGGGGTAGGGGCGGACGCCACCGTCGTCATCGTCGCGCCCGGGGACAATCCGGGGGTCAGCGGCGTTCAGGACTCCACCAAGGTGCTGCTGCGCGGGGAGCCGGTCCCGGCACTTCATGAACGGTTTGCCTTCCGAGATGCTCCGCCCATTCACCTCTTCGCCGACCTTGGCGGGGGCTGTCTTCCTCTCGGCACCGCCCGATGCAGGGGGCGGTCGTGGTCACCTGCCGGTTTCAACCATGCGGACTTGGAGCTCGACCAGCCTCTGAGTCGCGCGATGCTGGACGCGGTCCGACCGGTCCCGGAGCCAGGCCCGGTGCCGGGCGTGGGCTGGGTTGACCACGTGGAAACGGATCCGGTCCGGGCTCTGGAGTCGTTCGTCCTCGGCTGGTTCCCCACTGAGGAGACGGAGCCGGCCAAGGAAGCAACTGCGGAGGGCGACCTCGACGCTCTGCCGACGGCGTTGGCTGCCTTCCACCGCTTGGCCCGCCTGCGCCCGGCACTCCACCGATTCCACAATCCGATGCTGAAACAGCCCAAGCGCGCTTGCGGACCGTACGGCGACCGGCTGGTCTTCGCCATGGACAACCAGGGCGTGAGGGACTGGTCCATTCCGTGGCCGCAAGGTGAGCAGGACGAGGCCGACCCTCGCGTGTGGCTCACCGAAGACCCCGATGATCCGGCCCCGGAGACGATCCTCGAGGAGGAACCGCTGAGCCGCTTCCTCCTGCAGTTCACCCTCAACGAAGCCATGAACGCCTCCCCCTACCACGCATGGACCTACTGCACACCGACCACGCGCCTCGACGGACTGTGGAGCGTTCTGCGCCCCATACCCCTGAGCCCGTTCCTGCCGACCTACACAGCCGAGAAGTTCTTCGTGGCCCCGGGGTTGCTCACGCAGGTCAGCAGCGACGAGAAGGAGGCGGTCGTGAGTTTTGGCGCGCTCCACCGCGGAACCCTGACCCCGCTGCTCGAACACGGGTTTCACTGGTCTCGCTTCGACGGGTGAGGTACGACGTTCAGGACGAGGGCACCTTCTGTTCGTGATCAAGGTTCGCTTCGGGTGAGGTCCTTGATCCAGATCATCGAGGCACGCAGGGGGAGGCCGGCGAGGTAGCTCTCGGGGGTCTTGTCGTAGCGAGTGGCGATGCCTCGCCAGGCCTTGAGCTTGTTGATCAGGCGCTCGACGGTGTTCCTCTGTTTGTAGAGGGCGGCGTCGTGGCTGATGGGCCTACCGCCCCTGGAGCCCTTCTCCTTCCGGTTGGCGGCCTGGTCCCTCTTCTCAGGGATCACTGCCTTGATGCCCCGTTCGCGCAGGTGGGCCCGGTTGCCGCGGGACGAGTAGGCCTTGTCCCCGGCGACCGCGTCCGGCCGGGTGCGGGGTCGGCCGGCGGGGCCGCGGACCCGTAACTTCTCGAGCACCGGGATGAACTGCGGACTGTCCGCAGCCTGGCCCGCGGTCAGCACGAACACCGGCGGGCGGCACTTGCGGTCGGCGGCCAGATGGACCTTGCCGGTCTGCCCGCCCCTGGAACGTCCCAGGAGAGCGGCCTTCAGGCGGACTCCTCGCCGGCGCCGGACGCGTCGCCGCTCCTGTCGCCCGGGATCAGCGTCCTGCCCGCTTCGTTCTCCGAGACTGCCCCCTTCGACCTGGCCTTCTCCTCCTCGGCGGCCGCCTTCTCCAGGACAGTGACGACGTCCTCGCCCAGATGCATCCCAGCGGCATCGTGGTGTCCCCGCACGGTGGTGGAGTCGATGCCGACCAGGGACAGGTCCACCTCACCCCGCTGCGCCACTTCCGCGATCAGGCCCTCCAGCAGGGCCTCGAAGACGCCGGCGTCACGCCACTGCCGGAAGCGATTGTGCACGGTCGACCAGGCACCGAACTTGGTCGGCATCTCCCGCCGCTGCCCGCTGGTCCTGAACCGCCAGATCACACCCTCGAACTGCTGCCGCAGCCGCTCGGGGTACGGACCGTACTCGCCGATCGGCAGGTACGGCCCGATGAACTCCCACTCTGCGTCCGCCAGTTGCCCTCACGTCACGCAAGAAGGTCTACCGGACCAGATCCCGTCGCGAGATCGAATCCCGCAGATCGATCACAACTCAATACACGCCCTAATGCGGGTCGTCCCCGCGCCTGCGGGGGTAGCTCTCCTGTGCGTACGAGATGCCTGTACGCGTCCGTGTCGTCCCCGCCCAGGTGTGTCAATTTAACGGCCCTGTCTCACTTTCGGTGGTGACGGAGCGTCATGTCGCTGAAGGTGGTGTCTGAAGGCTTCCACCGCAGCTCGGGGGAGTTCTCCGCGGCCTTCAGGGGCTACGTCCGGGAGGTCCCAGCAGCGCAGATCACGATCCGACCAGCGGCTACTACTCTGAGCACCCGAATTCACTCGGTGTCACCACCGGAAGTGGGCCAGAGCCACTCACGGTACAGAACCCAGCCACGTTGGTGTATGCCTCACGCCGTGCGGTGCTCCAGGCGGCCGCTCTGGCTGTCGGGGAGCGTTATTCCGAGGGTGCGGTCTTCGGGGCGGCCGGAGTGTGCGGTCTGCAGAAGGTGACGGCGCCTTGCAGAGTGGCAGAAGGCCCCCGGCGCGGAGAGGCGCCGGGGGCCTTCCACGGCAGCGACGAGGTCGCTGCTCCGACCGGGCGGTATCTCGGCCGGCCCGTTTTCCTGCCGGGCCGGCCGGGGAGCGGTCACACCGCCCGGTCTGGGAGGTCCGTTGCGGAACAGCCCTGCCAGCGGCCCGCAACGGAGAAGTCAGTGGTTCAGGCCTCCTCGTTCCTGGCCGGGTGGGAGGGCCAGTCGATCAGGGTGGATGCGAACCAGGTCCAGTTGCGGCGGTGCCATGCCGCGGACTGGACGGCCAGGCGGCCGCGGTAGTCGTCCCATGTCCCGGCGCCGGAGGGCGACCAGGCGCGTTCGGCTATCCCGGCGAGACGGGGCAGGAGCAGGAACTCGAGGTCTTCGCCCGAGGTGACGGTCTCGCACCAGAGAGCGGCCTCGACACCGGCGACGGCGGCTTCGCGATCGGTGGCGGCGGCCAGCGCGCTGTCGGGGGCCCAGTCGTAGATCTGCTCGACGGTCTTGGGCGGATAGACGGGCAGACCCACCCGGGCACGCCGGGCCTCATCGTCGGCGTCGGCGCCGGGTTCGGCGTAGGGGCGGTCGAGGTAGAGGTGGGAGGTGGGCGAGAGCAGGATGCTCGCGCCCTTGTCCGCGGCACGGTCGATGTCGTGTTCGGCCTTGGCCATGGTCGCGGCGACGATCGCGGCCGTCTCCGCGGGCATCATCTGAGCCAGGGCGCCGGAGTCCAGGGCCTCGCGCATCTCGGCAGCGTCGATCCAGTACTGGACGACTTCCTGGGGGCCGACGGCGGAGCGCGCGGTCTCCTGCCAGCCGACGACGTGACGGCCCAGGGAGCGGGCGATGTGCCGGGCCCGGTCGACGAAGGCGATGTGCGCCTCGTCCGGCATGCCGAACGCCTCGTCCCCGCCGAGGTGGAGATATGCGGAGTCGGGGAAGAGGCGGGCCACGTCCGTGAGGACGTCCTCCACGAACCGCCAGGTGATCTCGCGGTGGGGGGCGAGGTTGCCCACCGGCACCGGCACCGGCACCGACGCCGGGTCCGGGTCCGGTACGGCATTGCCGGTGGCGGGCGCGAGTTCGGGATAGGAGCGGAACACCGCCTGGCAGTGGCCGGGCATGTCGATCTCCGGCACCACGGTGATGTGCCGCTGTCGTGCGTGGGTGACGATGCGGTCGATGTCCTCGGCGGTGTACCAGCCGCCGGGCCGGTCGCCCAGCGCGCCGGTGCCGCCGACCTCGGTGAGGGCGGGCCAGTTGGTGATGGGGACGCGCCAGCCCTGGTCGTCGGTCAGGTGCAGGTGCAGCACGTTGAGTTTGTGCAGGCTGAGGATGTCCAGGACGCGCAGCACCTGGTCGGCGTCGTGGAAGGTGCGTGCGACGTCCAGGGACAGGCCGCGCCAGGCGTAGCGGGGCGTGTCCAGGACGCGCAGCGGCGGCAGTTGGGCGGTTCCGTCGGGTTGCAGCCCGGCGGTCAGCAGCTGCCGGAGGCTGGTCAGGCCGCGGTGTACGCCCTCGGGCGTGGCGGCCCAGACCCGGGCGTGGGCGCCGCTGACTTCCAGTCCGTAACGCTCCGCGGTCGGGTCGCCGTTGTCGGCTCGCAGGCCGCCAGGTTCGGGGAGGGCGGCCAGCTCCTCGGCTGCCGGCCCGGAGGTGATGAGTTCCACCTGGATCGTCGCGGCGGTGTGTGGTTGCGGGCCGGTGCCGTTCAGGTTCACAGCGAGCCGCAGACCGGTGTCGCGCGCCACGTCGTCGACGAACACCTGGAGGGTGTCGGCGAGGTCGGGGCCGCCGAGGACGGCTGCGCCCGGTGCGATGGACAGGCCGCCGCCGTCGTGGGTGGTCGTGTGCAGTGGCGCGGGGATGATGGTGTCGGTCATGGGGTGCCTACTTGACGGATCGGATCGGGATGATGGCCAGGGCGCCGGCGACCGCGAGGAGCAGGGCGACGGGGAACAGCGCCGGGTAGCCGGCCAGGGTGACGATGGCGCCGCCGAGGAAGGGGCCGATGGTCTGCGGCAGGGTGGCGGCGATGTTGAGGACGCCGAGGTCCTTGGCGTAGGAGGA
Source organism: Streptomyces sp. NPDC058751 (assembly GCF_042746485.1). NCBI lineage: Bacteria > Bacillati > Actinomycetota > Actinomycetes > Kitasatosporales > Streptomycetaceae > Streptomyces > Streptomyces sp. NPDC058751. The sequence continues at coordinate 26,625 of NZ_JBHYPZ010000071.1, forward strand.
CTCGCCGGGCAGCACCTCGGACATCAGCGCGGCGTCGACGGCCGAGTACATGCCGAAGCCGAGTCCGGCGACCACCGTGTAGACGATCATGCCGGTCACCGTGGGGACGGCGAAGGGCACGGCCATGCCGATTCCCATGACGACCGAGGAGGCGATGACGAACGGCTTGCGGCGCCCGATGCGGTCCGAGAGCGGGCCGGAGAAGGAGGTGGTGATGACCAGCGCGACGAGGTTGATCCCGCCGAGGAGGGGCACCAGGTCCACGGCGTCGTCCTTCAGCCCGACGTAGTCCTGCAGGATGAACAGCTGGTAGCCGGTGACCACGAAGTAGCCGGTGAACAGCGCCAGCCGGGCCAGGAACCCCCAGAAGAAGTCGGGATGGCGGCGCGGGCTCACCCAGAACGTCCGGAGGAAGACCTTCAGGTCGAACGGCTCGTTGACCTGCCCGGTGCTCGGTGTGTCCGGGCACACCAGGACGAAGGCCAGGACGGCGATCAGCAGGACGGCGGAGAGTCCGGCGTAGGCGAACAGGCCCTGCCCGGACAGGGCCGCGCCCGCCGCCTGACCGCTCACGATGCCGAGCATCATGCTGACACCGGCGACGGTGGCGAAGCTGCCGCGGCGCGCGGCGGGCACCCGGTCGGGCAGCAGTGCGGTGACCGGGCTGATGACGAAGTTGAGCACGATCTGGACCACGACCCAGGCCACGATCAGCTGAGGCACGCTCTTGGCGAGGCCCATGACGGCCAGACTCAGTGCCAGGGCCAGGCTGCCGCCGGCGATCCACGGGGTGCGCCGGCCGAACCGGCTGCGGGTGCGGTCGGACAGCAGTCCCGCCACGGGGCTGGCGATCATCGCGGCGAAGGCTCCGATGCCGGTGATCAGCGCCAGGGCGGCGGCCTTGCCCGCCCGGTCGATCTCCTGGACCTGCAGCGGCAGCAGGATGCCGGGCACCGCTCCGATGATCAGGTATATGGCGGCGTTCAACGGGACGATCATCCCGAACAGACGGCGCATCGACGGCGACGGCGACGGCGACGAGGGCGCGTCGACGACGGCTGCTGCCGGGGGATGAGTGGTCATGGCCGCTCCCTTGCGGTGCCCTTATCTAACACTTGTCAGATACGATGGCAGGAACTGTAAGCCAGCTCGATCCGGTTGGCAATGGAGTAGACCACTCACTTCAAATAGCAGAAGGACACGGCATGGCCACCCGCATGACTCCCGAACAACGGCGACTGTTCATCCTCGACACCGCCATGGACGTCATCTCCGAGGAGGGCTACAAGGGCCTGTCCCTGCGCGAGCTCGCCCGCCGCTGCGGCATGTCCGCACCGGGCCTCATGCACCACTTCCCCGACATGCCCACCCTGCTGCTCGCCCTGCTGCACCACCGCGACACGATCGACCGGGCCCGACTGCAGGACCTCCTGGACGAGCAGGGCCAGAACCTGCGCGCCATCCTCGACGTCGTCGTGGACTACAACGCCCGCCACCCGCGCCGCGCCCAGCTCTACGCCATGGTCCAGGCCGAAGCCCTCGACCCCGCCCACCCCGCCCACGCCTACTTCGACGGCAGAAACTCCCTGTACGCGTTGTCCCTGCGCGAATACACCGGCACCGATGTCCCCGCCGAACTCCTGCACGTCCTGCCCGCTGTGCTCGACGGCCTGCAGGTGCACTGGCTCATGGACCCCGAGAACTTCGACCTGCGCACCCAGTGGGCATTCGTCGCCGACACCCTCTTCGCCCGTTACCCGGCTACCACCGGTGACTGAGGAGACGCCACCGGTCAACCCGCCCCACCACTCACTGGCCTGGCTTCACCTGCGCCCGGGCGGGCGGTGGTAAGCCAGACAGCCGCGCCCCGCGCACGATGTCGGAGCCGGCGGCCTCGACGGTCATCGCGGCGTACAGTTCCGGATCGCGGATGTCCAGGCACAGCACCTGATACGGCGTCACCAGCCCAAGACGGATCGCCTCACTGAGCTTGAGCTGGTAGGCGACCGGCCCGAACGCCTTTGAGTCCTCGTCCATGGACGCCACCAGCAGCGGCCGGTCCCCGTCGGCCTCCCACCCGAGTGCCGTGGCGGTCATGTACAGCCGCCGCACGGCCGGGATCTGGGTCTGGTCATGTACGGCGGCCCACGGCTTCAACTCGTCGCCACTGACCCGGTGCGCCTCGTCCATGACCATGAGGTCCCACACCGGCAGACCCGCGGCGTGCGCCCGCTGGAGGGTTCCCATCCCGACCGACGCGTAGGTGGCGAACACCGTCACGGTCTCGGGGCCAGCCGTCCACGCGATCAGCAGAAACGACCACATCATCGATCTGTAGGTCACTCACCCTGACCTGCAAGGACCACACGGGAGCGAACTGGACCGATATGTACAAGGGAGGTCGCCCCGAACCCCTGTCGTGGCAGCATGGCAGCATGGCACAGCACTCCGCACAACGGCCGACGGGGGAAGCGGAGACCACCCGCTCGGTCGGAGAGCTCCTCCTCACCTTTATGGCGGGTTCGGTACTCCTGCCCCTGCTGCAAGGCGTGACCGGCAAGGCGGGCGAGGACATCTATAGCTGGATGCGCGGACTGTTCTCCGGGCGGAAGGCGGAGGAGGTCGAAGAGCGGCTGACGGAAGAGGGCCAGATCTGCGTTGTCGACTCCGTGCGGCGCCTGGTCTTCGAGCTCCCGGCGGACCTGACGGACCGTGAGACCGCGGCCATCCTGAGCCTGCGGCTGCCCTCTGACGCCGACACATGGCTGCTGGTCAGGAAGGACTACGCGCGGCGGATCTGGGTGATCGAGCCGACGGACGCCCCGCCGGAGCGCAGCGTGGAGGCCGCCGCCACGGACACCGCACCCGACGGCAGTAGGGAGGCCCCCGTCCCGCCAACGCAAGCCTCTGCCACACAGGCCCCGCCGGACGGCAGCCCGCCGCCGCGCACGGACGTCCCGCCGCGGGCGGACACCGAAGCGTGACCCGACAGGAGGCTCTGACCTGGGCGGACACCCTCATCCGGGAAGCCCGGCAAGTGCAGCGGGAGCCCGATCCGAAGCGGCAACAGGGGCTGCTGACGGCCGTCCTGTCCGCCGAGAGCGATCGAGCCCTCGCGGTATTGCAGGCGACCGCGGCGCTGGACCGCTTCCGGACCGGCCAGGAGGTCGACAGCGACAGCCTGGACATGGCAGCGATCACCGCGCTGGGCTGGCTGGAGTACCTGCGAGCCGTGGCCCAGCGCCGGGAGAACGGCGGACCGGAGCTGTCCCGGGCACTGTCGATCCTGTTCACGGCCTACCAGTTCGATCCTGCCTCCGTGCCTCGGGAGACGCTGCCGGTCTTCATCCCGATCGCCCCGTCTCCCGCCAAGTCGCTCGTCGCGAGCAGACTCCAGGAGCATCAGGTCACCAGGGAGTTCGAACCGCTGCGCCAGGCCCTCGACCTGCTGGAGGCCACACCGACTGGCCTCGACCAGGGGGCCCCGCTCGCCGAGGGGTGGCTGAAGCTGCTGGTCTCCGCCCAGGCGGCCTTGTCCCTGCACCACAAGGTCCTGTTCCTGCGCACCGGTATGCGCGAGCACCTGGAACAGGCCGTCGAGATCTGCCGTACGGCGCTTGCCCTCAGCCCCGCCGAGCACTGGCCGGATCTGGCCGACCAGCTCTCGGATTGCCTGCGCTCCCGAGGGGAGTCGTACGGCGACCTCGCGGCGGTGGAAGAGGCCATCGCGCTCAGCCGTGAAGCCTTCCACAGGGCGCGGGCCGCTGGCGCCGTGGACCCTCGGATACTGTCCCGTCTCGCGGTGGCCCTGCGGGTCGCCTACAACCTGTCGCCGACACTCGACCGGATCGACGAGGCCGTACGGTACGGCCGTCAGGCCGTCGAGCAGACGCCCCGGGACGACCCCAACTGGATTCTACGGGCCAACAATCACGCTTCGTCGCTAATCATGCGCCACCGGCTCAGCGGACGTACAAAGGACATCGCTGAGGCCGTGAAGTGGTACAGCCGTGCCGCCGAACTCCCGCTGGAGCCCGGGCATCCCGACCCGGGCATGCCTTACGGCAATCTCTGTGAGGTGCTCAGGACCCGCTACCTGCCGACGACCGACATCGCGGGGCTCACCCTAGCGGTCGAGGCCGGACGCCGCGCTGTCGAGCTCACCCCACCCGAGCACGCCAACTACGGCCTGTACACGGGAAATCTGGCAAACACCCTGAACACCCTCACGGAACTGACCGACGATCCGGGCAACGCCGACGAGGCGCTGCGCATGGCCCGCGCCTCGGTGGCAGCGACCGCTCCCGGACACGCTGACTTCCTCCTCCGGCTGGGCGCGTTGGTTGGGGCGCTGGTCACGAAGGACCAAGGCACCGACAACACGGCCACGCTCGAGGACTGTCACCATCTGCTGCGCAAGGGCCTCGACGCCGCGAGCCCCGCGCATCCCGACTACCCAAGTATCCTTGCCCTTCACGTGCAGATCCTTCACGATCTGTACAGACGTACCGACCGGCAGGCCTACGTTGAGGAGTCCGTGCGGGCCCTGCGGGCGGCGAGCGAGGCGCTCTCTTCCAACCGGTTCAACGTGGGCAGGGTCCTGTGCCTGTTGCCCCTCGCATGGCGCGAGGCGGTCGCGGCCAAGGTCGTGGCGCCCGAGGAGCTGGCGCGGCTCGTCCCCGTGATCCGCACACGCCTGCGGGACTCCGAGCCCGGCTCGGCCGAGCGCTGCGAGCTCCTCGTCGCCCTGACCAACGCACTGATCTCCCTCCATCAGTTCGACCCGCGTCCCGAACTGCTCGACGAGGCCATCGCGACGGCCACCGAGACCAGCTCGGCCGACACGCAGTACCACGTGCACCTGCCTCAGTACCTGATCGCCCAGTCGATCCCCTTCATGCAGCTGTACGCCAGCTACGGCGACCCCGTAGCGCTGACGGAGGCGATCGGTGTGCTGCGGCGCGCGCACGGCCTGCTGGCGGGCCTCGACCGCAGCCGCGCGGATGTGGCCCAGCGGCTGTGCGTCCTGCTGATCCACGCGGTCGACTTCCAGGGACCTACCGCGGTCACTGACGCCATCCGCTACGCCCGTGAGGCCGTGGAGCTGTTACCCGCCGGGACGCCTGGGCACCGCAACGCCTCCACGCTGCTCAGCGCAGCCCTCCAACTGCACAGCGACCGGACCCGTTCCAGGCGCCACCTCGACGAGGCGCTCGCCATCTCCCGTGCTCTGCTCGCGCAGACACCGTCCGACTCGCACGAGAGGCCGCAGTACCTGGTGGACCTGGGCCACGGACTGATGCGCAAGGCCCGACTCGACGACGACCTTCGGCCGCTCGACGAGGCCGTCGAGACGTTCCGCACCCTGACGGAGGCGGAAACCGCAGACGACCCCTCGCGGCCCAGCCACCTTGCCCAGCTCGCCCAGCTGTACGCTGCCCGTCACGACGCGACCGGCCAGGTGGCCGACCTAAACGCCGCTCTCGACACGTACGACGAGGCCGCGCGGACGCCGAACGCCTCCCCTCAGGACCTGCTCCTGGTAGGCCGCAGCAGTGCAGAACTCAACGCCGCACACGGCAACTGGGGCCCTGCGATGAAGGCGTACACGCTGGCGGTCGGACAACTGCCCTTCGTGGTGGGCCCGCGACTGAACCGGGAGACCCAGGACGCGCTGCTGCCGGATACGACCGGCGTGGCGATCGCCGCCGCGTCGTGCGCACTGGAGCTGGCCGATCCGCTCCGGGCCGTTCGGATGCTCGAAGCGGGGCGGGCCACGCTCATCACCCAGGCGATCGACCTGCGGGGCCCCCTGGCGACGGCGCGCGAGCACGCGCCGCATCTGGCTGCACGGTGGCAGCAACTGCGCCAAGAGACCGCCGCCCGCTTCCCGGAGAACCTGGTCCAGCGCCATGGACGGGCCGCGCGCTGGGACGCGCTCCGCAAGGAGTTGGCTGAGCTGCCCGGCATGCCGGACCTGCTGGCCCCCATCTCCCGCACGGTGCTGGCCAACGCCACCGCCGAGGGACCAGTGGTGATCGTCACAGCACACGGCGGCCGGACCCACGCGCTCCTGGTCCAGGACGGTGACGTCGATGCCGTACGGCTGGCGCTGGCCGAGGAGGACGTCGGGCGAGCGGTCGAGGATCTGCTGCGGGACCAGCCGCAGGCCGCGACCCGGCCGGACGCCGCTTGGCGCGTGTCCGAGACGCTCGAACGGCTGTGGGACGATGTCACCCAGCCCGTGCTGAGCGCCCTGGGCCTGGACACTGCGCGTACACCGCAGGAGGCGCCGCGCCTGTGGTGGTGCCCGACCGGTCTGTTCACCTTCCTCCCGCTCGCCGCGGCCGGTCACCACGGCTGCGGCGACACGGTCCTGGACCGCGTGGTCTCGTCGTTCACCCCGACGATCCAGGCCCTCACCCACGCCCGCCGCCCCGGAGCCCGCGACGACCGCGGCTCGTTCCTGTGCGTGGGCGTACCGGACGCCCCCGGTCTGCCGCCGCTGCACGGCGTGTCCTCGGAGATCGCGTCGCTGCGCGAGCGGTTCCCGGACGGCGTCTTCCTCGCCGGCCAGGACGCGACGGCGGACCGCGTCCTCGCCCGGCTGGCCGCAGCCGACCGAGCGCACTTCGCCTGTCACGGCGTCAACTCGCCCTATAGCCCGTCGTCGAGCTGTCTCGTCCTGCACGACGGCACTGAACTGCCCGTGACAGACGTCAGCCGGCTCGACCTGAACGCCGAGTTCGCCTTCCTGTCGGCCTGCAGCACTGCCCAAGGCGGCTACGACGTCCCCGACGAGGCCATCACCGTCGCGTCCGCCTTCCTCCTGGCCGGCTACCGCAACGTCGTCGGCACCCTGTGGTCCATCCACGACACCGAAGCCCCGCACACTGCCGCGGACTTCTACCGCTGCCTGAGCCCCACAACCCCACCCGCCCGCGCTCTCCACGAGGCCCTGCACCAGGCGCGCACCCGTGTTCCCGAACGTCCCGACGTGTGGTCGGCGTACGTGCACTACGGCGCGTGATCGGTGCATTCGTCCCCCTTGCCGTGCCCGTCCCTCGGTTCGGACATCTTCCCGTTCTCCGTCATGACGCGGCGTGCGGTGGCGGCGGCCTCCTGGCTCTGTTCGCGAGAACGGGTTCTGGCTCGCTTTCCGGCTTTCCGTGAACCGGTCACGGTGAGTAGCTTCCGCAGGCAGAGGGTCTGTCCAGCTGGCCCTGTCTCGCATTCGGTGGTGACGGAGCGTGCTGTTATCCGAGGCCGGGCCTGCTACGACTTGACCGGAAACGGGGGAGAGGGCCATGTCGGAGTACCAGCACTACCAGTTCGCGGTCGACACCTCGTTGACCGACGGGCAGCTCGCGCAGATCCGCGCACTGACGACACGCGCGAGCCTGACCCGGCACAGCTTCGTGAACACCTACGGCTGGGGCGACTTCAAGGGTGACCCCCGGCTGCTGGTGGAGACCCACTACGACGCCCACCTCTACTTCGCGAACTGGGGCACCCGGCGGCTGATCCTGCGCTGGCCCGCCACCGCCCTGTCCCTGGACACCGCCCGGGCGTACTGCGCCGGTGACTCGGCGGAGGCATGGGAGAGCAACGGACACGTCCTTCTCGCCCTGGAGTCCGATCCAGACGACGACACCGAGGACTTCAACGACCTCTTCGGCATCGACGAGGACGGCTTCGACGAGGACGGGGGCCGGGACGAGCAGTGGCTGCCCTCCATCGCCCGCGCCCGACGGCAGGTCGCCGAGGGAGACCTGCGCCTGCTCTACCTCGCCTGGCTGCTGCGCGCACACAACGGCGAACTCGACGACGACGACCTGGAACCCGCCGTGCCACCAGGACTGGCCGACCTTCCCGAGCCGCTGGCCGACCTGGCCACGTTCCTGCGCATCGACGAAGACCTCATCGCGGCCGCGGCCCAGCACGCACCCCCACCGGCCCCGCCCCCGACACTCGCCGCCCACCGGGCCTGGACCGCCACCCTCGACCCGCAGGAGAAGGACACCGTCCTCGCCCAGCTCCTCCACGACGGCGATCCTCACCTCCTGTCTGGGCTGCGCCGCCGCTTCCTGGAAAGCCGGCCGCCCGGCGGCCCTGCTCCCGCGCCCCGCACGGTTGCCGAACTCCTTGCCGCGGTCCCTGCCCGGAAGAGGCTGCGTATCGCCCGCCAGGAACAACAGGCGGCAGAGGAACGCGACCGGGTGGTGCGGCAGGCGCTCGAGGCCCAGGACCGGCGGCTGGCCGACCTGCGGCACGATCCCGAGGCGGCCTGGCACCGCGTGGGAGAACTCCTCTCACAGCGAGGAACCCGCCACTACCCGGAGATCGTCCGTCTCCTGGGAGACCTGGCCGCCCTCGCCGACCGGGACGCCACCACCGGCGCGTTCGCGGAGCGGTACGCCCGGTTCATCGCCGCTCACCGGACGAAGAAGGCCCTGCTGCGCGATCTCAGAGCCGGGGGACCCGCCTGCACCGCCCTCATCGCGCTCACCCCCGCGGCGGACTGAACCCCGGCACCGGCCCGTCCTGTGGCATAGCCATGGCTCTTCAGCGCCCGTCCACCGTTTCGCGGGCGGGCACCTTCCCGGGCCCGTGCCGCTGACGGTCGCCGGACAGCGCGACGATCCGAAATCCTTCCGGTTCAGTGCCGCCCCTGCCCGTGCAGCGGTTCCGGGTGGCGCCTCACCGCGTTCGTGCACCCCGAATTCCGTCAACCAGGACAGCCGCCCCGCCTCCTGCTCCTCCACAGCACGCCCCCGCCTGCCGGCCGCGACCACTTCGACCGCCGCCCGCCACAGCTATGAGAAGACCGCGACCATCTACCTGGCCGGCCTGTATATCGCTGGCATCTGCCGCTGGGCAGGATCATGATCAACGCCTTGCCGGACAGTCCGAGAGGTGAGCCATGCGCGACGACTACCCGAGCTTCCCTGGGTTCGAGAACGCTTACCTGGAGGACAGCTACGTCCTGGACGTCGCGGTCCACCCCGGGATCTTGACTCTCCAACTCGATCTGCTGCTCTTGCCGTCACACCCCGAATGGAGACACCCACTGCCGGGGGAACGTGCCTGCTTCCGACCGGCCACCATCGTCTTCCCCCGCGTACGCGACGTGCGCTGGACGGGGCAGGGTGTCGTCAAGCCCGCTATCGGCGCTAGCGGCACTCTCGACTTCGGATCAGTGGACTCTCTGACCCGCGACGCGGACAACTACATGCTGCTGGGCGACTGGGGCAAGATTCTCCTGAAGTCGGACATGCCCTTCCTGTCCATCGACGGATCTCCCTCACCTGATCCAGACGAACCTGCCTAGTGACCTGAGTCAGAGATTCGGTGGCAGTAGGCGGCGACTTTGTCGAGGATCTCGTCTGCTGTTTTCGTCCAGACGAACGGTCTGGGGTGCT
>NZ_JBHYPZ010000072.1:0-34810 GCF_042746485.1 Streptomyces sp. NPDC058751
ACTCCGGCGGGTAGTTCTTCATGACCACGAGATGTCCGTTCTCAGATCCTCAGGATCCAGTGTCTCGTGTGTCCAAGATCTGGGGTCAAGGCCCAGTGCCAGTTCCCTCGGAAACGGCCGTCCTCTGGATCCGGCTGTCTCAGCCACCGCAGTCGTTGACGCACAGGGGATCGTGACAGGGTGGAGCAGCGGTGCCCAGCAGTTTCTCGGGTACAGGTTCGAGGACGTCGTCGGGCGTTCCGCGGCCGGCCTGCTGGGTCAGAATTCCGGTATCCCCGTAGATCTCTCGTCAGCTGCCGAGGGATGGCGGGGAACATCGGCACTGCGGCACCGGGACGGCCACGACGTGGTGGCCGACATCCAGGCATACGCCTCACTCGACCACGAGGGCAGCGCGCAGTGGCTCGTCGTAGCCACGCGAACACAGCGGCCATATCCACGTCCGACGCAACATCCGGATGAAGCCGAGGCCACGACAGAGGAAGCCTTCGCGCAGTGCCACCTTCCCGTGATGATCTACGACGCTGAATTGCGTGCCCTGCGCGGCAGCGCCGGTGCGGTCCGCGCGCTGGGCCTCTCGGAGGAACAGATGCGCGGTCGACGTGTCACCGAAATCTTGCCTCCCCACATCTGTACCAAGGTCGAAGAGGGGATGCGCCGGGTTTTCGAGACGGGAGAGCCGGAGCTCTTCCAAGTGCACGGCCGACCGCGCCCCGAAGCCCGCGGACACTACTGGGCCGTCACCGTGTCGCCCGTCAGGAACCCGGCAGGGGAAGTACGCCACGTTCAGCTCATGGCGCTCGACATCACCGAACTACGCCTGGCCCGAGAGCGGCTCGCTCTGCTGAATGACGTCAGCACGCAGGTGGGCAGCACTCTGGACGTGACGCATACGGCACAGGAAATGGCCGACATCACGGTGGGTCGACTCGCCGACTTCGTGAGCATCGACCTGCTGGACTCTCTGCTGCGCGGCCTCGAACCCAAGCCCCTCGACGAAGGGCCCATCGGTCTGCGCCGTGTCGCACAGCAGTCCGTCCTGCCCGAAGTACCGGAGTCGGTGATCCAGCCTGGAGACGTGGACTACTACCCCGCGTCCTCACCTCCCGTCAGCTGCCTGCTCACAGGCCGCTCGTCACTGCACCGAACTCTGGACGGCGCCGTCAAAAGCTGGCAGACGGCGGACCCGGAGCGCGCTGAGAAGGTCCGTTCCTTCGGAATGCACTCGATCATGGTCGTCCCTCTACGCGCCCGAGGCGTCACGCTCGGAGTTGCCGTGCTCGTACGCCACCGGCGCCGGCATCCGTTCGACGACGACGATCTGCTTCTCGCGGAGGAGATCGCCGCTCGCACCGCCGTCTCCATCGACAACGCCCGCCGCTTCACCCATGAGCGGACCACCGCACTGGCCCTGCAGCGAAGTCTGCTTCCGCAGCACGTCTCCGCCCAGGATGCCGTGAACGTGGCTCACCGGTATCTGCCGGCTCGCTCCCAGGCTGGGCTCGGTGGCGACTGGTTCGACGTCATCCCCTTGTCAGGCACCCGCGTCGCCCTGGTGGTCGGCGATGTCGTAGGCCACGGCCTACAGGCCTCTGCCACCATGGGACGGCTACGGACCGCGGTGCGCACTCTCGCCGATGTCGACCTGCCTCCGGAGGAGCTCCTCGTCCATGTCGACGATCTGGTCACTCACCTCAAGACCGGGGCGGGCACCGCACCGGATTCGGAGCCCGACGTCGTCACCGATCTCATCGCAACCTGTCTGTACCTCGTCTACGACCCGGTCTCGGGCCGCTGCACCGCCGCCGCGGCGGGCCATCCCCCGCCTGCCATGGTGACGCCCGACGGCAGAGCGGAGTTCATCGAGCTGTCTGCCGGACCTCCATTGGGGGTGGGCGGTCTCCCTTTCGAAACGGCCGAGTGGGAAGTACCTGAGGGCAGCCTCTTGGCCTTGTACACGGACGGCCTCGTCGAGGGCTCCGAACACGATATCGACAGGGGCATGACACTGTTGCTACAGCGTTTGGACCAGCCCGCGCTCTCACTGGAAACTGTCTGCGACGATCTGATCGAGACCATGCTCCCTGCGGAACCGTCGGACGACGTTGCCCTCCTCCTGGCACGTACCCGGTTCCTCGGCTCGGACCGGGTCGCCACCTGGGACCTGCCCTCCGATCCGGCGGCAGTGGCGGGCGCTCGGCACGAGGTCTCCCGGTGCCTGACGAACTGGGGGCTCGACGAGGTCACCTTCACGACCGAGTTGGTCGTGAGCGAACTGGTCACCAACGCCATCCGCTATGGCAGCCCTCCCGTTCAACTGCGCCTGATCCGCGGCTCTGCGCTCATCTGCGAGGTGTCCGACAGCAGCAGTACCGCCCCGCACATGCGCCGGGCTCGCCTGTTCGACGAGGGCGGGCGCGGCCTGATGATGATCGCCCAACTGTCCGATCGCTGGGGGACACGCCATATGCCGGGAGGGAAAGCGATCTGGGCTGAGATCGGGATACCGAACGAACAGTCATGAGGGCGAGCCGTTCGTCGAGTGTCGTGGATGCTGACGCCGGACTCCTCGCGAGCCGAGCGACAGGACTGCGGACCCTTCCGGCCGACAACTGTGTACCGATCGGCGTCGTACGGACCAGACCGGCAGTCCTTCGTCGAAATCCCCGAGTGGGACGAGTGCGCCACCCTCAAGGTCTGGGCAGCAGGCCCCACAGCGCAGAAGCGGTCATTTTGGGCCGGATGGCCCCTGGTCATCTGTTCCGCACAGGCACACGCTGGTAGAGGTAGACCCGGTTCAGACCTCGGAGTCATCATGTACGGCAGCCCGAGCATCGTCAGCGATGTCATGACCCACACGGTCGCCGCCGTGGGCAGGCAGGCCCCCTTCAAGGAGATCGTGCAACTGATGCACGACTGGCGGGTCAGCGCCCTCCCGGTGATCGAAGGCGAGGGCCGGGTTGTCGGTCTGGTCTCCGAGGCGGACTTGTTGCCCAAGGAGGAGGTGCGGGACAACCCTGACGTGGCCGACCTCCGACTGCGTCAGCCGGTCGACGTGGCAAAGGCCGAAGCGTCCACCGCGGGCGATCTGATGTCCTCTCCCGTCATCACCGTCCAAGCGAACGCCACGCTTGCCGAAGCAGCAAGGGTCATGGCACGAGACGGAGTCAAACGGCTTCCCGTGGTCGACAAGATCGGAATGCTGGAGGGAATCGTCAGTCGGGCCGACCTGCTCAAGATCTTCCTGCGCGATGACGAGGCGATCGCCGAGGAAGTCCAGCGCGAAATCGTGTCCTCCCTCTTTCCCCCGCCGGCCTCGGCCATCCAGGTGAAGGTGCACGACGGAGTCGCCACGCTGACGGGCAGCACCCACGACACTGCCATGGTCCCCGTGGCCGCACGTCTGGTGCGGGCCGTCGAAGGCGTGGTGGACGTCCAGTTCGACCTCGCCCACGAAAGCCGTGGAACGCGTGAGGCCGGTCGGCCCTGACGACCTCGTGCACGGTTGGTCGTGGCTCAGCGCTCGGGTGGCTCGTCGGACTGTGCATGATGAGGGCCGGGGCGCGTGAGCCACCGAGGGGGAGATCCATGCCGCGTTCCAATGGCCCAGAGCCGACGGCACCCGGCTCTGGGATCACGTCTTCTCGGTACGGACGATCACGACCGGGCACGTCGCGTGCTGCGACACGTGCTGGCTGACGGACCCGAGCAGGGCGCTCGCGAACCCGCCCCTGCCCCTGCTGCCGACGACCAGGGCCTCCGCGCCCTCGGCTGCCCGCAGCAACACGTCGGCGGTGTTGCCGTGCACCACACGGGTCCGGACCGCGTCAGCCGCGTCCGGGCCGAGCACTTCGGCCATCTCCGTACGCATCCGCTGCCTGGCTTCGTCCTCGTCGACATCCATGTCCACGGCAGGCCCCGACCAGCCGTACAGGCCCGGCAGCTCCCACACCGCGACTGCTTCCACGGCGCCACCGACCAGGCCCGCGTAGCGCACCGCCCAGCGCAGGGCCTCGTACGAGGAGGGCGATCCGTCGACACCGACCACCACTCGGCGCCCGGAGACATCACCGTCCATGCGTCTCGCCTCTCACCCGTATGCGGTCGCCAGCCTGCCCGGTCCACCCCTGACATCCACGTTGCGGGACCCATAGGCGGACCGCCAGAGATGCGCATCCGTCGGTATGACGAACCACGGCGCGTCGTCAGTGCCGGTAGCTCCTCGTCCCGTCGGACTCCACGCTCTCCCACGCGCGGTTCCACTGGGCCGGCCGGTGGCGCTCGGCCATTCGCTCGACGCACCGCCACGCACCGTAGGCTGTGGCACAGGCGCCGAGCGCGGTCGCGCATGCCACCTCGACACCAGCGATCACCGCGGAGTCCGGATTCTCCGGCGGCCTTTCGGTCTCCTACGGCTCGTGGTTCCGCCTCCTACGGCGCGTGGTTCCGCGCATGGGCCCGTCGTACGGAGGCAGCGGCACGGTCGGTCAATGCAGGGAGGGCCGACCGCACCGCTTCGCTCAGGCGCGTGCCGAGCTCGACGTCGGCCACCTCCACGGCGTGCACCACTAGCCTCGGCGGCAGCAGGTCGAGGGCTTCCGCCAGGGCAAGGCAGTCCCCGAGACCGAAGCCGTGCGTGCTCGCCGTGCCCCGGTGGTGGCCGACCGCCTCCGCGAGCGTCAGGGTATGCAGCGCACCCGGCCGGGCCGGCCGGGTGCGCAAGGCTTCCACGACGACCACGGTGTCGGCGCCACGCCACAGATCGAGCAGGCGCCCGGGTTCACCGTCGCTGACCGCCAGGACGGTGTCAGCGGGCACCCGGCCCCGCAATGCCTCCACCGCCGCCGGGCCGATCCCGTCGTCCCCGCGCAGAGGATTGCCCACGCCGATCACCACGACCCGGCCGCTCATGTCCGGTCCAGGGTCAGGTCGAGGAAGTGGGCGGCGCAGGAAATGCAGGGATCGTGATTCCGGACGACTCGCTCGCAGAGGCGGGTCAGTTCCTCGTCGTCCGCGGCGGGTCCCTCGTTGTCCAGGCGGGCCTGGACCGCCCTGCGCACGTCTTCCTCGATGGCCGTCTGGTTCTGGGCGGTGGGCGGAATGATGCGGGCCGCGGTGAGGCTGCCGTCCCCCGCGAGGGCGTAGCGGTGGTACAGAAGACCCCGGGGCGCTTCGGTGGCCCCCGCGCCGACCGCCTCACGCGGCGGAACCTCGACGGCAGGCCGTGGAGGTGGTTCGTATCCGTCGATGAGCCGCAGGGCTTCCTCGACCGCCTGCACCACCTCTACGGCACGTACGACGATGCTCCGGAAAGGGTTGTCGCAGACCGCGCCGCCGTCGGGGTCGCCCAATCCGGCGTTCCGCGCCGCCTCGGCCGCCACGGGATGCAGCCACCGGCCGTTGATCGCGTAGCGGGCCAGTGGGCCGGTCAGGAAGCGGCGGCCGTCCAGAGTGGCTGTCAGGGCGGTGGAGTGCGGTACCTGCCCTTCCCGGACGTGCTCCTCGAAATCCGACACCGGGAACTCGTGCAGCCTCGGGCCTTGTTTCCATGCGCCCGTGACAGCGGGCGTCCCGGAGTCGATGGCATAGCGGCCGGGGTCGCGCAAGGCGAGCAGATCGTGGCCGCACCCGGCGTCGGGGAAATCGAACGCCGCCACCCATCGGACGGTGTCCAGGGCATCCTCACGGGCCCGCCGAAGCCTCTCCGCCAGGGGTCGCAGTTCGGCGGGTGCCGGCGTCCGGTAGAAGCCGCCCACTCGGATGTTGACCGGGTGGATGGGCCGACCTCCGAGCTGTTCCAGGATCGCGTTGCCGGCCTGTTTGAGTCTCAGACCGCGCTCCACCGCAGCCCGTTGGTCGTGGGCGAGTCCCACCACGTCCGTGTGGCCGAGGAAGTCCGGGGCGTGCAGCAGATGGATGTGCAGGGCGTGGCTCTCGATCCATTCGCCGCAGTACAACAGGCGGCGCAGCTGGGCGAGGGAGCCGTCCACCGTGACACCGCAGGCCTTCTCGATGGCCTGGCAGGCGCTCATCTGGTAGGCGACCGGGCAGATGCCGCAAATACGTGAGGTGATGTCGGGGGGTTCCGTATGACCCCGGCCGATCAGGAACGCTTCGAAGAAGCGCGGAGGTTCATAGATGCGAAGACGTGTCTCGGTGACCGAGCCGTCCTGGACGCGCAGATGGAGTGCCGCTTCGCCCTCCACCCTGGCCAGCGCGTCCAACCGTAGGACTCGGGTTCCGCGATGTTTCATACGGGCCTTTCCGGACGAGGTTCCGTCCTGGCCGGAGGTTTCTCCTGCTCCATCGCCGCGAGTTCGGTTACGGGGGCATATTCCGGCGACGCGGCGTTGAAGGTGCGGAAGACGCGCAGAATGTCGGACTCACTCATCCCGTCGCGGCGCAACTCCGCGACCATGGAGCGCAGATTGGGCTGAACTGTGGGGCCGAAGCAGCCGTAACACCCGCGTCCGTAGGTGGGGCAGATGGCACCGCACCCGGCGTGCGTGACCGGGCCCAGACAGGGGGTGCCGTGGGCCACGGTGATGCAGGTGGTGCCGCGCCGCTTGCACTCGAAGCAGACGCTGTGGCTGGGGATGCGGGGTTTGCGTCCGGCAAGGTGGGCGGTGATGACTTCGAGGAGCTGGCGGCGGTCGATGGGGCAGCCGCGCAGTTCGAAGTCGACGGCGACATGGGCCGAGATCGCGGTCGAGGTCTCCAGCGTGGAGATGTACTCGGGGCGGGCGTAGACCGCGGCGAGGAACTCGTCGACGTCGGCGAAGTTGCGCAGTGCCTGGATACCGCCCGCGGTGGCGCAGGCTCCGATGGTCACCAGATACCGGGACACACGGCGGATGTGCTGAATCCGTTCGGCGTCCTCGGTGGTGGTGACGGACCCTTCGACCAGGGAGAGGTCGTACGGTCCCCGGCCTTCCAGCCGCGCGCGCTCTCCGTCGGCGCCCTCGACCGGGGTCATCTCCAGGAAGTGGTCGATCCGCACGTGGTCGGTGAGAGCGAGGAGTTCGTCCTCGCAGTCGAGCAGGGTCAGCTGGCAACCGTCGCAGGAGGCGAACTTCCAGACGGCGAGCGTCGGCCGTGTGTCGGTGCCTGTTCCCGGATCGCTGGTCATGTCACAACTCCCTCACCTGGAGCAGACGTGCCACGCGGTCGTAGCCGACGACCGGTCCGTCCCGGCACAGCAGGAGCGGGCCGAGCTGGCAGTGACCGCAATGTCCTGTGGCGCAGCGCATGTTGCGTTCCAGGGACAACTGCACGCGGTGTGGCATCAGGCCCCGGACCAGGAGGTCGCGAGCGGTGTGACGCATCATCGCCTCGGGCCCGCACACGAGCGCGCAGGTGCGTTCGGGCCGCAGTTCGAGGCGGTCCAGGAGCGTGGTCACCACGCCCACGTCACCACGCCAGCCCGGGGTGTGGCGGTCGACGGTCACCTCCACGTGGGCCGGCCCGCGCCAGCTCTCGATCTCGTCCCGGAAGACGAGGTCGGCGGGGGTGCGTGCGCCCGCCAGGACGACGACCCGGCCGTACGCGTCCGGCCGGCCCAGAACCTCGTGCACAACCGGCCGCAGCGGAGCCAGCCCGATGCCTCCCGCGATCACCAGCACGTCGTGGCCGACAGCCTCTTCCAGGTCCCAGCCCGATCCGTACGGCCCGCTGAGCCCTACGGTGTCGCCAGGACACAGCAGGTACAACGCGGTCGAGGCCGCGCCGACCGCGCGCACGGTGTGCACGAGACCCCCGTGACGGCCGCGCAGGCAGCTGACCGAGATGGGCACCTCACCGACCCCGAACGCGTAGATCATCGCGAACTGCCCCGGCGCGAAGGGCGGGAGTTCCCGTCCCGCCGGTACCAGTTCGATCGACCGAGTGTCGGCGGTCTCGGCCTGTGTACCGGCGACGCGATACGGCAGCGGGGGCAGCACGGCGGTCATGACCGCCTGCTTTCCGGCAGCCGTGCGGTCGAGCGGGAGGCCTGGGACACGGGTACGCCGGTCACGTCACCGCCTCCTGCGATGCCGGTGGGTCAGGACGAGTCCAGTCGTGCAGGGCGGCGGCCTCCTCGGTGATGTCGATGCCGACCGGGCACCACACGATGCAGCGGCCGCAGCCCACACAGCCGGACGAGCCGAACTGGTCGTGCCAGGTGCCGAGTTTGTGGGTCATCCACTGCCGGTAGCGGCTGCGCGTGGAGGCACGGACCGGTCCACCGTGCAACTGGGAGAAGTCGAGGTCGAAGCACGAATCCCACAGCCGCCACCGCTCCGCGTGGTCGCCGGTGAGGTCAGTGACGTCCTCCGTGGTCGTGCAGAAGCAGGTGGGGCACACCATGGTGCAGTTGCCGCAGGTCAGGCACCGCCCGGCGACGTCGTCCCAGCGGGGCGCGTCGAGCGTTCCGGCCATCAGCTCCCGCAGATCGGCCTCGGGCATGGTCCGCCCCATGCGGTCCGCGGCAGCCGTGACGGCGATGCGAGCCGTCTCCCGGGAATCCGGGTCGGCCGGACGTGCGGGCAGCTCCGCCAGGATCTCCGCGCCTTCCCGGCTGCCGCTGCGGACCCAGAAGCGGTGCCTGTCGTCACCGGCCACTTCGGTCATCACCAGGTCGTAGCCGGGACCGGAGGCGGGCCCGGTGCCCATCGACACGCAGAAGCACGTGGCGCCCGGCTCCGTGCACTCGACGACGATCAGCAGTGCTCCGGAGCGCCGCTCCTCGTATACGAGGTCTTTGTACGCCCCGCCGGTCAGGACCCGGTCCTGGATGGCGATGGCTCGCAGATCACAGGGCCGCACGCCCAGGAAGGCATACCGAGGAGGCTCAGCCCGGTCGGCCGTGAGGACCAGCTCCCCCTTCACCCGGTCGGCGCACCACTGCCGCACCCGTGGCGGATGCAGGAACGGCTTCCACGACTGGGGGCCCGCCGCGTTCGCGAAGGCGGCGCCGTCCGACCGCGCCTTCAGCCGGTACCGCCCGGCCGCCAGCTCCACGCCCCATCCGTACGGCAACTCGTCCGCCGAACGCAGCTCCGCCAGTACGATCGCGCCGTCCCGCACCGTGGGCCCGACCACGGTGAACCCGCGCCGGAGCAGCACGTCGACGAGCACGGCCATCCCGTCCTTGCCCATCACCTGCCCGTCCGACTCGGCAGGAGGGGAGGAGTCCATCTCGGCGTCCGACCTCATCACCGATCTCCTTCAGCATCACGGACGACAGGTGGGACATTTCATCTTTAACCCCATTACCGCAGCATTTCGGCTGAAGCGGCGTGCCGACAGAGCCATGCGGGGGAAGGGACAGGGGTCCATTGGTCCCTGGCGTTCTCCGGCGCCAGCAGCGGCGATCCCGGACGGACCTGCCTCGTCTCGATCGAGCGGCTGCCAGGTACCTGGGCCGACCGGCGACCCGCCAGGGCCATTGGACCCAGTGCGAACAGGCCAGCGCAGACGGATGGTCGAAGAGAGCCCGACGAAAGGAGGGCCGACATGCCGTGGGAGACCATTCGAAAGGACGCCCCGCCTCGGATCGCCCCCAATCTGGGCGACTACGCCAAAGAGTGTGCGGACTTCTCGTGGTCCAGGGCTCGGGCCGAGCTGGAGGGACTGCCCGGCGGACGGGGACTGAACATCGCGCACGAGGCTGTGGACCGTCACGCGGCATCAGAGCGCGCGGCAGCGATCGCGTTGCGCTGTGTGGGGCGGGACGACTCCGTGACCTGCGTGACCTACGCTGACCTGGCCCGCTCCACGGCACGGTTCGCCAATGTTCTCCGTACCCTCGGAATCGGACACGGCGACCGCGTGGTGACACTGCTGGGCCGGTGCCCCGAGCTGTTCACCGTCGTCCTCGGCACGCTCAAGAACACCAGCGTCCTGTGCCCGCTGTTCTCCGCGTTCGGACCGGACCCCGTGACCCAGCGGGTGACGCTGAGCGACGCGCAGGTGCTGGTCACCACGGCGGACCTGTACCGCAAGAAGGTCGCCGGACGACGACCCGCACTGGCCGCGCTGCGCCATGTGCTGATCGTCGGCGAGGGCGCGGACGAACTGCCCGGCACGGTGTCCCTCACCGCGCTCATGGCCGACGCGGACGACACCTTCACCATTCCGCCGACCTCCCCCCACGACATGGCCCTGCTGCACTTCACGAGCGGCACGACAGGCATCCCCAAGGGCGCGGTGCACGTGCACGAGGCCGCCGTCGCCCACTACGTCTCCGCGCTGTACGCCCTCGACCTCCACCAGGACGACGTCTTCTGGTGCACCGCGGACCCGGGCTGGGTCACCGGCATGTCCTACGGGATCATCGCACCGCTCATGCACGGGGTGACGGTCGTGGTGGACGAGGGCGACTACGACGCCCGCCGCTGGTACCGGATCCTCGCGGAGCAGAGGGTGAACGTCTGGTACACGGCGCCGACGGCCCTGCGCATGCTGATGCGGACGACGCCGAGGACCGGACCCTACGACCTGCCCCGCTCGTTCGACCTGAGCGCACTGCGGTTCATCGCATCGGTGGGCGAGCCGCTCAACCCGGAGGTGGTGATCTGGGGGCGTGATGTGCTCGGGCTGCCGGTACACGACAACTGGTGGCAGACGGAGACCGGCGCCATCATGATCTCCAACTTCGCCGCCTGCGACATCCGCCCCGGCTCGATGGGGCGTCCGCTGCCCGGTATAGAGGCGGCGGTTCTCCGGCGCGGCGAGGACGGCCGGGCCGAGGTCACCGACGGGCATGTCACCGTGCTGGAGGAGCCCGGCCTGGAGGGCGAGCTGGCGCTCCGGCCCGGCTGGCCCTCCATGTTCCGCGGATATCTGCACGACGAACCGCGCACCGCGGCGGCCTTCGCGTACGGCTGGTACCTCACCGGCGACCTGGTCCGACGGGACGCGGACGGCTGGTAC
Organism: Streptomyces sp. NPDC058751; assembly: GCF_042746485.1. Lineage (NCBI taxonomy): Bacteria > Bacillati > Actinomycetota > Actinomycetes > Kitasatosporales > Streptomycetaceae > Streptomyces > Streptomyces sp. NPDC058751. The sequence continues at coordinate 10,915 of NZ_JBHYPZ010000072.1, forward strand.
TGGTTCGTCGGGCGGGCCGACGACGTCATCAAGTCCGCCGGGCACCTCATCGGGCCCTTCGAGGTCGAGAGCGCCCTGATGGAACATCCCGCGGTCGCCGAGTCCGGGGTGATCGGCCGACCCGACCCCGTCGCCGGGAACATCGTCAAGGCGTTCGTCACACTGAGACCCGGCTTCGACGCGAGCACCACGATGCGTCAGGAACTGCTGGCCTTCGCCAGGCGTCGGCTCGGCCCCGCCGTGGCACCCCGCGAGATCGCCTTCGACCAGCACCTGCCGCACACCCGCAGCGGCAAGGTCATGCGCCGCCTGCTGCGGGCACGTGAACTCGGCCTCCCCGAGGGCGACGTCTCGACCCTGGAGGACTCCACCCGGGAGGTTTCCTCCCCCGCGAGGACGGAGCAGTCGGCATGAGCACCACCCGCAGCCCGCGCGCCCGGCGGCCCGTCTCCCGGCAGAACCGTGCGCTCGCGCACCGCATGGCCCTCCTGGAATCCATGCTCCGCGTCCGCCGATTCGAGGAACGCTGCGTGGAGCTGTACAGCGCCGCACGGATCCGGGGTTTCATGCACCTGTACATCGGTGAGGAAGCCGTCGCCGTCGGCGTCAACGAGGCACTCACGGACGACGACGCGGTGGTGTCGACGTACCGCGAACACGGGCACGCACTCGCCCGCGGTGTTCCGGCCGAGGCGATCATGGCGGAGATGTTCGGCAAGGCCACCGGCTGCAGCGGCGGCCGTGGCGGCTCGATGCACCTGTTCGACGCCGGCCGACGCTTCTACGGCGGCAACGCGATCGTCGGTGGCGGGCTTCCGCTCGCGGCCGGCCTCGCCCTCGCCGACCGCATGACCGGCCGAAACCGGGTCACCTGCTGTTTCTTCGGCGACGGCGCCTTCGCCGAGGGCGAGTTCCACGAGACCGCCAACCTCGCCGCGCTCTGGGGACTGCCCCTGCTGCTGGTCTGCGAGAACAACCTGTACGCGATGGGCACGGCCCTGGCACGCCACCAGGCCCAGACCGACCTCGCGCTGCGTGCCGCCGGATACGGCATGGTCTCCTGGGCCGTCGACGGGATGGACGTCTTCGCCGTCGAGGACGCAGCCCGGCGAGCGGCCGAAGGAGTGCGCGCCGGAACCGGACCGCACTTCCTCGAGATGCGCACGTTCCGCTTCCGCGCCCACTCCATGTACGACTCCGACCGTTACCGCGACAAGGCCGAGATCGAGCACTGGAAGGAACGCGACCCGGTCGAGGGACTCGCCCGGCGGATGGAGACGGCCGAAGAACTTTCCGACAAGACCCGTACGGAACTGGAGGACCGCCTGATCGCCGAGATCGACGGCGCCGTCGAGGCCGCCGAACAGGCTCCCGAAGAACCTGTCGAAGATCTGCTGAAGTACGTCACCAGCCCGGTGGAGGCGAGCCGGCCATGACCGCGACCCACACGCGTACCGCCAAGCCCACCACCGCGCCTTCCGACCGGAAGACGACCTACCGGGAGGCGATGCGCGAGGCAATGCGCGAGGCGATGCACACCGACGAGCGAGTGTTCCTCATGGGTGAGGACGTCGGCCGGTACGGCGGCTGCTTCGGCGTCAGCCTCGGCCTGCTGGAGGAGTTCGGACCCGAACGGGTCCGGGACGCCCCACTGTCGGAGTCCGCGTTCGTCGGTGCCGGCATCGGAGCCGCTCTGGCGGGCATGCGGCCGATCGTCGAGATCATGACGGTCAACTTCAGTCTGCTGGCGCTGGACCAGATCCTCAACAACGCCGCGACCCTGCTGCACATGTCGGGCGGCCAGCTGCCCGTGCCCGTCGTCATCCGCATGACCACGGGTGCGGGACGGCAGCTCGCGGCCCAGCACTCGCACAGCCTGGAGGGCTGGTACGCACACATCCCCGGCCTGCGCGTCCTGGCCCCGGCGACCCTCACCGACGCCCGGTACATGCTGGCCCCCGCACTCGCCGACCCCGACCCCGTCCTGATCTTCGAGCACGGGAGTCTCTACAACGTGTCCGGCGACCTGCCCGCCGACGCGGGGCCGGTCGACATCGACCGCGCGGCGGTCCGCAGGCCCGGGACGGACGTCTCCCTGATCACCTACGGTGGCTCGCTGCCCAAGGCACTGGCCGCCGCCGACGACCTCGAGACCGACGGCGTCAGCGCGGAGGTCGTCGACCTGCGTACTCTGCGCCCGCTGGACGACATCACCATCGGCGACTCGGTCGCACATACGCACCGCGCCGTCGTCATCGACGAGGGCTGGCGGACCGGCAGCCTCGCCGCGGAGATCTCCGCACGCCTCACCGAGCAGCACTTCTACGACCTCGACGCCCCCGTGGAGCGGGTGTGCAGCGCCGAAGTGCCCATCCCGTACGCCCGCAGACTGGAGGAGGCAGCGCTGCCGCAGGTCGACGGGATCGTAGCGGCCGCCCGCCGCACCGTCGGCGGACCCGTTCCGACCGGAGCCGACGAGCCCGCACGGCAGCCGGTCACCGAAGGGGCGGACTGATATGACCGCGTTCACCATGCCCTCCCTCGGCGCCGACATGGACGAGGGACTGCTGCAGGAATGGCTCGTGAGCCCTGGGGACCACGTTCACAAGGGTGACGTCGTGGCGGTCGTGGAGACCGACAAGGCCGCCATCGAGGTCGAGTGCTTCGAGTCGGGCACCGTGGGTCGACTGCTCGTCCCGCCCGGGACCCGCGTGCCGGTGGGAGCACCACTCGCGATGATCGAGGACGACGCCGCGCCCGGTGCGCCGAAGGGCGCTCCGCTCGCGCCGAAAACGGCTGATGCCGAGACAGCGCCGGCATCGGCACCCGAGCCGGTCGAGGAACCTGCCACGCACAAGCCGCCCGAACGCGCGACAGCCGATCGAGAACCGACCGCGCGGCACGAACGCCCGAAACCTCGGCGGAAGGCGGTTCGGAAGGGCGATCTCGCCCCGGAACCCGAACCCACGGAATCCCGGGAAAGAGCGACGGAGCATCCCACCCGTGCGGCACGCCCCCCGGCGCGCCCGGCGCCGGAGCCGTCCGCCGAGGCCGGCTCGGTCTTCGGGGCAGGACCACTCGTGCGGCACCTCGCGGTGCTCCGCGGCGTGGACCTGACCACACTGCACGGCACCGGCCGCGGCGGACGCATCACCCGTACCGACGTGGAGCACGCCGCGCCTCCCATCGCAACCCGGCCGCGAGTCACCCCGTACGCGCGACGGCTCGCCCGTGACCTCGGCATCGACCTGACGGAAGTACGCGGCACCGGAGAGGACGGAGCCGTACGAGCCGCGGACGTGCGCACAGCCGTGCGTGCGCGGTCCGGAGGCGATGAACCCGAGCAGCCCGATCGGCGCCGACGGGACAGCCGGGAGCGCACACCCACGGCCGTAACGAGCGCCGGCCCGGAACAGCGTACGGACGCCATGCGCCGTGCCATCGCCGACCTGATGAGCCGCTCCAAGCGGGAGATCCCGCACTACTATCTGTCCACCACCATCGACCTCACGGCGGCCGAGGACTGGCGTCGCCGGACCAACCGCGGTCGTACGCCTGCCGACCGTCTCGTGCCGGCCGCCCTGCTGCTGAAGGCCGCCGCTGTGGCGGCCCGTGACGTGCCGGAGCTCAATGGCCACTGGCAGAACGACGGGTTCGTACCGGGGACCGAGGTCAACCTGGGTGTCGCCGTGTCGCTCCGGCAGGGCGGACTGCTCGCGCCGGTGATCCACCGCGCCGACACGTTGCCTCCCGACGCCCTCATGGCCGACCTCAAGGACCTGGTCCAGCGCGCCCGCCGGGGACGGCTGCGCGGCACCGAGACGACCGGCGCCACCCTGACCGTCACCAACCTGGGCGAGCAGGGAGTGGAGACCGTGTTCGGTGTCATCCACCCACCTCAGGTGGCCCTGGTCGGCTTCGGCGCGGTCCTCGAGCGGCCCTGGGCCACCGGCGGCCTGCTCGGCGTACGCCCGTTGGTGACGGTGACCCTGGCCGCCGACCATCGAGCCACGGACGGTGCCGTGGGGGCGCGCTACCTCACGGCGGTCGACCGACTGCTGCAGAGACCGGAGGAGCTGTGAGCCCTGTGAAACCTCTGACCAACGCAGAAGCCTTGACCGCGGTCAAGGAGTCGATCACACAGATCATCCCCGACGCCGACTTCACCCGGGTCGAACCGGACGACAAGTTCCGTGACGTGCTCGAATTCGATTCGCTCGACTTCCTCGGCCTGGTGGAGCGGCTCACGGAACGCACAGGAGTCCGGATCGACGAGGAGGACTACCCTGAGCTGACCACGCTGTCCGATGCGGCACGGTTCCTCGTCGAGAGAACCACCCACCGGTCATGACGCTTTCGAGCCCCGCGCAACGGCGAAGCGACGACCGGTGAGCCGTCACTCGCGATGCAGCACAACCTTGAGGGCTCCCGTGGTCGCGCCGTGTGCGAACACCTCGTAGGCGTCTTCCATCCGGTCGAGGCCGAAGGTGTGGGTGACCAACGGGGAGACGGGCAGGTGTCCGGACGTCATCAGCTCCAGCAGCCAGGGCGTCGAGGAGGTGTCCACCTGGCCCGTACTGATCGTGATGTTCTTGCGCCACAGGGATTCGAGGTGCAACGTCGCCGGTTTGCCGTGCGTGCCGATATTGGCGATGTGCCCTCCCGCGCGGACGGCGCGCGTGCACAGGACGAACCCGTCCGGATCTCCGGAGGCTTCGATGGCCGTGTCGGCACCCGGTCCCTCCGACAGGTCGGCGATCATCTTCCCCGGCGATTCGGCAGCATCCGCCCCCGCACGAACGGCGGCCTCCAGCCGGGCACCTTCCAGGTCCACGACGATGATCCGGCGGGGCAGGTACAGCCGCGCGATGATCACCGCGGCGAGGCCCACGGGCCCCGCACCCACTACGGCGACCGTGTCTCCCGGGCACACATGGCCGTTGCGCACCCCGACCTCGTAGGCGGTCGGGAGCACCTCGGCGAGCAGCACCGCGTCATCGAGCGGGAGGCTGGAGGGGCGTCGGGTGGTGGAGTGATCGGCGAAGGGGACCCGCACCAGTTCGGCCTGGGTCCCGTTGATCAGACTCCCCAGGATCCATCCGCCGCCCCCGCGGCACTGTCCGTACATGGCGTCACGGCACTCCCCGCAAGATCCACAGGCCGACACGGACGACACGATCACCTGGTCTCCGGGGCGCAGGTGGTGGACTCCGCCACCGACCTCCACGATCTCGCCCACAGCCTCGTGGCCGAGGACCGTCCCGGGTCTCACCTCGTGAAAGTCGCCCTGGCGGATGTGCAGATCGCTTCCGCAGACGGTGGTGGCGTCGATGCGCACGATGGCATCGGTGGGGTCTTGGATCGCAGGGTCCGGGACGGTGTCCCAGGAGGTCTGTGCCGGGCCGTGGTAGACGAGTGCTCGCACTTGCTCACTCCCTCGCTCCCCCACCTCCACGGTCACCCTCACAGTGCCTCCAGGGCAACACGGTCAGCGCCCACCTCAGTCCGGTTCCATGTAGGGACGGCGGAAGACCGGCGCCTGACCGCTGCCCCACGGGCGCACGGCAGCCATTGCCCTGGTGACCACGGATTCCAGCGCGCCGCCGGTGTCGACCGGCACAGCCTCACGCCATGGCGGTTCGCCCGCCGCCATGGCCGAGGCGATGTCAAGGTCGGCGTCGGACACTCCGGGCACACGTGTGCTCAGGCGGGCGGCTGAGATGTCGCCCGGCACCTGGCAGTGAAGGGCCACCAGGTCCGTGCTCGTGCGTTCGGCCACGAGCAGAGCCGCTTGGCGATGCGCGGCATCGGACCAAGTGGCGTCCAGGACGACGGACTCGCCGGAAGACAGCAGGGCGGCCGCGCGGTCCAGGAGAGCTGTGTACGTCTTCGCGGTCCACTCAGGCGTGTACAGGCCCTCGCGATATCCGGCCGCAGCAGACTGTTCGGCAGGGATGCCGACGAGTTCCTTTCGGATCCGGTCGCTGCTGAGCAGGGTGACTCCCAGCCGGTCGGCCAATGCTCCGGACAGGGTGGACTTCCCGCTGCCCGGCAGTCCTCCGACGAGGATCAGGCAGACGGCGGAGGTGCGCAGATGGCGCAGCGTCGCCGAGGTCAGCCGCCGCGACGCCACCTCCGCGCCCGCAGCGCCTTGGCGGGCTTGGATGAGGGAGACTTTGGCGCGGACGAACGCGCGGTAGGCGACGTAGTGGTGCCAAAGGGAGGCGGGTGCGGGATCGGCGGAGTACTCGCCGTACTGGGCGAGGAAGTACGCCGCCGCCTCCGGGGCGCCGAGCTGTTCGAGGTCCATGGCGAGGAAGGCCGCGTCGTCCAGGCCGTCGACGTACCGAAGACGGTCGTCGAACTCCAGGCAGTCCAGGATCCGGGGGCCGTCGTCAAGGCAGAAGATGTCCTCGGCGAGGAGGTCACCGTGACCGTCGACCACACGCCCCTGTCCGATGCGAGCGTCGAACAACCGCTCCCGGCCGGCAAGGTACCGGCGCACCAGCTTCTCGACCTCGGCCAACCCATCGGGTAGGGAGCCGTCGGCGCACAGCTCGCGGACCTGCGCGAAGCTGGCTTCCCATCGCGACGACAGTGCGCCCCGCGTGCCCTGCTCGTCAACCTCCCGTCCTCGGGGGGCTTTCGCGTGCCACGCAGCGACCTGCCGGGCGATGGCTCGGAGGACGTCATCGACGCAGACTCCCGTCGTTACGAGGTGGGAGAGGCGGCGGTCCTCCGGCATGCGGCGCATCACCACGATCGGTTCAATTTCCGACGTGCCTGGATCGCGGAACTCTCCCAGACCCAGATAGACATCGGGAGCGAACCGACGATTGAGGGCGACCTCCCGCTCGCACGCGGCCCGACGCGCCGTCGCTGTGGTGTAGTCCAAGAACCCGAGATCGACCGGCTTCTTGAGCTTGTAAGCACGGTCGCCGACGAAGAACAGGACTGCGATATGGGTCTCGCACACACCCGCACGGGAAAGCGGATCGTCCTCGTTCCGGGCACCCGAGGGGTGCGAGGCGGCGATGTGAGGTCCCGGCCTCGCCGTCGTCCGACCGACGTCGCGCTCAGCCATGGGGAACGACGACGGCGGGGCAGCGCCATGCGGAATGGCGGCCTGCGCCACCGGCCCGGCGGACGGCACCCAGGTTCTCGGACGAGCCGTCGAGGCCTGCGGTGACAACTGATTGCATGGCGGCAACCTCCGTCTCGTACGAAGCTGGAGCTCACGGTGAACGAGTCCGCGGCCGAGCACGTGGTCCGTGCGTCACCTGAACGCCTGAGACCGATGCGTTCCCTCCTTCAAGGATCACCCCCAACCCCTTCGTGGCGCACGTGGAACCGTGGAGTACACCGACCGGCGCCTGCACGACACCGCAAGCCCCGTCGTGGCTCCTGGAGGCCCATCGGCGTCCGCCGGCCCAAGTGCTGGATGGCGCCCTGCGCGGTTCGGCCGAAACGTACCGCGACACCACGAGCCGGCGGTTGATCGAGAAACCGGCCCGCGCGGCGCTCTTGGAAGCCTCGTCGACGGCGGACCTGTTGATCGTGGGCGCCCGGCGGCGACTTGGACATCCCGGTCTGCGATTGGGCCTGATCACCCACGCGCTGCTGCATCACGCGCCGTGTCCCGTCGTCATCGTCCCCCAGATATGACCGCCGTGGGACAAGGAGTTGGATCGGCGTCGGTTTCCGGGCCGGTCGCCGGTCCCGCAGGGACCTTCGGCCCTGTGACCGAAGACCGCTGCCGTTCGATCGTGGGAAGACGAAGGACCGGCCGACTCCTGCCGGAGGCCGACGAGCTCTTCCGAGGCATCCCGCCCGTCCGCTGAAGTCGCCTCACGCGCCGCTGGAATCACGGAGCTCAGCAGGACGCGGCCCACCCAGGCAGGAGAGAGCGATGTCGCACACGGGACAGTGGAACGCACGCCTGAACCTCTTCGAAGACGACGACGGAACGACGAAGGCCCGCGTCGTGCTGGACACCGGCACCACGGCGCTCACCGGCCACGGGACCGCGCACTGCAGTCCGACGGACACGAACGTGCCGGAGATCGGCGACGAACTGGCAGCGGGCCGGGCCATGCGCGACCTCGCCCACCAACTGCTGAACGCTGCAGAACGGGACATCCAAGGGATGACGGCGAACCGGCTCAACGCTCGCGAGCCACTTGGATGGCCCATGTGAAGCCCGGACGGAAGCAAGAGACCGGCCGTGTGACGGAGCCGGCGCCCTGCGCGCACGGTCTCGGGCACAACGTGTTCAGGCGTCCGTGGCCGCGTGCCGGCCGTCGTCCGTCCGGCAGTCGAGTTCCCCGGAGACCGACACCACGCCGTCGACACCACGGCACAGCCGCTTGATGACGGGAATCAGACTGCTGTGCTCCACCGTGCCGGAAAGGGTGACCCGACCGTCACGCACCTCCACGGTCACGGCCCGTGGATCGAGCCCCACGGTGCGGTGCAGAAGGTCCCCTGTGATCTCCTCGCGGATCGCCTCGTCGCGGCGCAGGAAGATGCGCAGCAGATCACCCCGGCTGACGATACCCACCAATCGGTCCGCCTCGTCCACCACGGGCAGCCGTTTGACGTTCTGCGTCTCCATGAGGCGCGCGGCCTCGACCACGGTCCACTCCTGACGCGCGCACACCGCGGGAGCGGACATCAGTTCCTCGGCCCGCGTCCCCTCGGCCTTGGCACGTTCCCACGCCTCCAGGTGCGGAACAGGAGCCCTGCCCGACGGATCGGCCTGATCGGCACTCTTGCGCAGCAGGTCGGCTTCGGACGCGACTCCTGCCGGGCGGCCCAGTTCGTCCACCACCGGTACGGCGGTGACCTCGTTCTCCTCCAGCAGCCTGACGAGTTCCTTGAACGGCGTATCTGGCCGTGCCCGAACGACGTTCCGGCTCATGAGCTCCTCGACCGTTCGGTGGTGCGTGTCGCCTCCCGGTGCGCGCCGCCCACCTCGCGGACACGGGACTGCCGCTCCGTGCGGCGCTGTGGCCCGCGTGGCAGGTTGGATACGACACCATTCCGATGAGAGGGCGGCGATCATGCGAGCTCACCTCGGCGACCAACTCGTCATCGAGAGCCAGGCGACCGGCGCCGCCAAACGCGACGGCGAGATCGTCGGACTCCACCACGAGGACGGAACACCCCCCTACGACGTGCGCTGGTCGGACACGGACGAGGTGACACTGGTCTTCCCCGGACCCGACGCCCATGTCCGCCATCTCGAGTACGAACAGGCGATGACCACGCGCGAGACGCAACCTGGCACGGGTGGTATGGAGGCCCCGTCCGTCGTCGCCCCGCCGAGCGGGGCACACAACCCTGGCGACATCGGTCGGCGGGTGGCCCTCGAACGCCAGAGGCAGCGGCTCAGCCGGAGGGAAACGGCCGACCGCGCCCGCATGTCGACCACCTACCTCGCCTACCTGGAGGAGCAGCCCGCCGACCCGACCTTGGCGACCCTCATCAGGCTGGCCGACGCACTGGGCACCACCGCCGCCGCTCTGCGCGGTGGCGGCGCAGATCTCCCTCCCGGGCAGGGACAGGCACTGCCTCACCCTCAACTGCGGGACCTCAGTCCGGACGAATGCCGCACACTGCTCTCCACGCACGGCGTGGGGCGTGTCTCGGTGTCTGCGTCCGACGGGCACCCGGCAGTGGTCCCGGTCAACTACGAGGTCGTCGATGACGCCATCGCCTTCCGGACCGCCCCCGGCTCCGTGGCGGCGGCTGCCGCAGGAGCCGAGGTCGCCTTCGAGGTCGACCACGTGGACGACGCTCTGAGCCTGGGCTGGAGCGTGCTCGTGGTCGGCACCGCCGATGTGGTGACGGACCCCGAGGTCACAGGCAGGCTCACCCGGCACGCGCACACCACACCCTGGGCGGGCGGTGAACGCGAGATGTGGATCTCGATCCGGCCCACGAGTCTCACGGGCCGTCGTATCACACCAGCCGATCAGTAGGCATGGTCATCGCCCCTCCCACGGTGCGCGGAACAGGGACGGACATGTCCTCGGCCCTCGACCCGTGGCGGAGGAGTCGGCTCAGCCGCTGTTTCCAGCAGCATCGCGACCCGGCTCGCCACGATCCGACCGGAGGCCCACCCGCCCCTGACTCCGTGGCGTGTCGCGGCGCCGGGAAGGCAGTGCGACGGTGGTCACAGAAGCTCTCGGCAGTCCGCCGGAGCGAAGGCGGTGACGGCGATGGCATTCCCCCTGGTCGTAGGCGTCGACGGATCTGACTCCAGTCTGCTGGCGGTCGACTGGGCAGTGGACGAGGCGGCACGACACGGTCTGCCCTTGCGTCTTGTCCATGCCTCCCGGTGGGAGACCTACGAGGGAGTCCAGCCGTCGTTCAGGACCGACCGCTCCGGTGAAGAGGTCATGGCCCAGCACATCGTCGCCTCCTGCCTGGAACGAGCCCGGCGTCGCGATCCTGTGGTCAAGGTGTCAGGCAGTGCGCTCGCGGAGGACGCCGTGTCCGCGCTGCTGCACGCGGGACCCGAGGCGTTCGCCCTGGTCACGGGTTCTCGTGGCCGCGGAGAGATCGCCGGGATGCTGCTGGGATCGGTCAGCCTCGCGGTGGCGGCGCGCGCCGTCTGCCCAGTCGTCGTGATCCGGGGCGCGGAATCCAACCGCCACGGGACCTTCGGCCGCGTCGTGGTCGGCGTCGGTGCGGCAGCCTGCGGCCCGGGGGCCGTACGGTTCGCCTTCCGCGAAGCTCAGGCGCGCGGATCCGAGCTCACGGCGGTGCGAGCCTGGCGCAACCCGTCGCAGGAGCCGGTGGACCACATGCTGCTCGCCGACGACGCCGCCCGGCTGCGCGAGGAGCGGGCTTCGACCGGCCTCGATGACGCTTTGCGCGAGGCCGCACGGGAGCACCCCCAGGTCGAGGTCCGTCGCCGTACGGTCGAGGGCCCCGCGCACCGCGCCCTGCTGGAGGCGTCGGCCCAGGCCGACCTGGTCGTCGTCGGCGCTCGGCGCCGACACGGCCACTTCGGCCTGCAGCTGGGCAGGGTCGCCCACACCCTGCTGCACCATGCGGAATGCCCGGTCGCCGTCGTCCCGCAGCCGGTCTGAGGACAGCCGCGCTTTTCTGGGCCCGACAGCCTCCGGAGGAGAGGGACAGGTGGCTGATGTCGCAGTGGACGTGGGAGTGGACCGGCTACGACCCCTCCGCCGAGCGGTTGCGTGAATCGCTCTGCACGCTGGGCAACGGCTACTTCGCCACGCGGGGTGCGCTGCCCGAGTGCCGGGCCGGCCTGGTGCACTACCCGGGAACCTACGTGGCCGGGTGCTACGACCGCCTCGAGTCGACGGTGGCGGGACGGCAGGTGGTGAACGAGGACCTGGTCAATGTCCCGAACTGGCTGATTCTCCGGTTCCGTCTGCGCCGCGCCGAGGAAGCGTGGGGTTCTTGGTTCTCCCCGGGCAAGCACGCCTTCCTGTACCACCGTCACACTCTGGATCTGCGGCGCGGCACGCTCACCCGGTCCTTCCGCCACCAGAACGGCAAGGCTTCCTCGCTGAGCGTCGAGCAGACCCGCTTGGTGCACATGGGGGATCCGCATCTGGCCGCCCTGCAAACAGTCTTCACCGCCGAGGGCTGGTCGGGGGAGATCGAGATCGAAAGCGCCTTGGACGGCCAGGTGCTGAACGGCAACGTGCACCGATACCGGGCCCTCGAACGCCACCATCTGGCCCAGGTGCGGACCGGTGCGGAAGATCCCCACACCGTCTGGCTGAGCTGCCGGACCAATACCTCGGACATCACTGTCGCTCTGGCAGCCCGGACGACGGTTCACCCCGACCGGTCTCCGGTCTCATCGGTGCTTCGTCCCGGCCGCCACAGGGCCGTGCACCGGCTGATCGTCCCGATCACGCCCGGACGGCCGGTAGCCGTGGAAAAGACCGTGGCACTGCACACCTCACGGGACCCGGCCATCAGCGATCCACTGGGCGAAGCGGTCGACCGGGTGTCCACAGCCCCGGACTTTCCCGTCCTGCTCGACTCCCACATCGCCTCGTGGGGGCGGCTGTGGCGGCGTACGGACCTGCGGGTGCCGGACGAGGCAGGCCGCATCCTGCGTTTCCACCTCTTCCACGTCCTCCAGACCCTGTCACCGCACACCGCGGATCTGGACGTGGGCGTCCCCGCCCGTGGGCTGCACGGCGAGGCGTACCGGGGCCATGTCTTCTGGGACGAGCTCTTCGTCCTGCCCTATCTCAATCTGCACTTCCCGGAGATCTCCAGGGCGCTGCTCGACTACCGCTACCGACGCCTCCCGCGGGCCTGCAGATCGGCCGCCGCGACCGGCCGAGCCGGGGCGATGTTTCCTTGGCAGAGCGGCAGCGACGGCCATGAGGAAACGCAAGAGTGGCATCTCAACCCCGCTTCCGGCCGCTGGCTGCCGGACAACTCCAGGCTCCAGCACCACGTGGGCTCGGCGATCGCCTACAACGTATGGCAGTACTGCGAGGCCTCCGGCGACACGGAGTACCTGCACACGAAGGGCGCGGAGACGCTGCTGCAGATCGCCCGCTTCTGGGCGGACCTCGCCGTCTTCGACCCCTCGACGGGCCGCTACCGGATCCACGACGTCGTCGGCCCGGACGAGTACCACGACAGCTACCCGGGCGCGGACCGGCCTGGGCTGGACGACAACACGTACACCAACGTCACCGCCGCCTGGGTCATCGCCCGCACCCTGGAACTCCTGCGGCGACTTCCCGCCTGGCGCCGCGAGGAACTGTTCTCCCGGGTGCGGCTGGACGCCGACGAACTGCAGAAGTGGGAAGAGGTCTCCCGGCGACTGCACGTGCCGTTCCATCAGGGTGTCATCAGCCAGTTCGAAGGCTACGACGATCTTGTCGAACTGCAGTGGGACAGATATCGCGCCCGGTATGGTGCCATCCGTCGGCTGGACCGGATCCTGGAGGCCGAGGGCGACACGGTCAACCGTTACAAGGCGTCCAAGCAGGCTGATGTCCTCATGCTCGGCTACCTGTTCTCACCCGCCGAACTGCGGGCGCTGTTCGGACGTCTCGGACACGACCTGGACGACGAGATCTGGCACAGAACCGTCGACTACTACCTGCGGCGCACCAGCCACGGCTCCACCCTCAGCGAACTCGTGCACGGGCTGGTCCTCGCCAAAGCCCGACGGGCCGACGCATGGCAGTACGTACACGAGGCCCTGGAGGCCGACATCGCCGACATCCAGGGCGGGACCACGGGCGAGGGCATCCACCTGGGGGCCATGGCCGGCACCCTCGACCTGGTCCAGCGCGGCCTCACAGGGCTGGAAACCCGCGACGACGCACTGTGGCTGGACCCGGTTCCCCTCCCGGCACTCTCCGAGTACGGCTTCACGCTGCGCTACCGCGGTCACTGGGGCATCGGAGTACGGCGCCGGAGCGGACGGCTGGAAATCAGCGTGCCCGAGTCGGAGGAGTCGGCGGTGCGCGTGATGCTGCCCGATCGCGCGGTGACGATCGCGCCCGGGGAAACCTGCTCGCTAGTGGTACCGGACAGTGATTCCCCGTGACGTGGCAGGCCATGGCAATGCGCAGCCGTATCAGGAGACGCTCAACGTCTCCCCCTCCGCTGCGTGTTCCTCCAACGGGCGGGGGGCGAGCAGAACGTCATGGGCCGGACGGTCCACCGGCGGGGTCCGTGCAGCCCTTTTCCGGTGGGCACGTGTTGCCGTACGACCGGGTCCAAGGTCCCCTGGACGGATCCGGGCGGCCCGTGGCGCCGGAACCGGGACGCGCCCAGGCTGGAAGCACCACCCATGAAGGGAGCCGGTGCGATGACCTCCGCAACCACGATGAACGCGGCTCTTGAACCCGTGTACCGCGAACGCCTGATGCGCCTGGCCCGCGAGGTCTCCTTCGAGGCCGGGACCCGTCTGTTCGAGGAAGGCGGGCGCGCCGACCACTTCTGGATCGTGCACACCGGCACCGTCGGCCTCGATCTGCACGTACCCGGTCGGCGGCCCGACCCGATCGAGACCCTCGGGCACGGCGAACTCATCGGCTGGTCCTGGCACTTCCCGCCGTACCTCTGGCAGCTGGGCGCCGAGGCGATGAGCCCGGTCCGGGCCTGGGAGTTCGACGCCGAGGCCGTACGGGCGCTGTGCGACGAGGACCCCGAGTTCGGCCGGGCCGTCGCGATCTGGGTCGGTCGCGTGATCGCCCAACGGCTGCACGCCTCCCGTGTCCGGCTGCTGGACCTCTACGCCCCCTACGGCAGCGGCGACCTGACATGACCACCCGGCCTGGTGAGGAGAACGGCGTGCGGAGCGGCCCGTACCGGGTGGGTGACGTGATGACGCGTGCCGTCGTCGCGGTGGGCCGCAGGGCCCGGTTCAAGGACATCGTCGAACGCATGGAGCAGTGGCAGGTCGGTGCCCTGCCCGTACTGGAGGGCGACGGCCGGGTGATCGGGCTGGTGTCCGAGGCCGACCTGCTGCCCAAGGAGGAGTTCCGGGACAACGATCCGGGCCGCGTCACCCAGATGCAGCGGCTGTCCGACCTGGCCAAGGCAGGGGCGGTGAGCGCCGAGGAGCTGATGAGCACGCCGGCCGTCACCGTGCACGCCGACGCCACCCTCCCCGAGGCCGCGCGCATCATGGCGCTGCGGCACGTCAAGCGGCTGCCCGTCGTGAACGCCGACGGTGTGCTCGAAGGCGTCGTCAGCCGGGGTGACCTGCTGAAGGTGTTCCTGCGCCCGGACGAGGACCTCGCCGAGGAGATCCGGCGGAGGGTGCTCGACGCGCTCTTCCCGGCTCCGGACGAGCCGGTGCGCGTCACGGTGACCGAGGGGGTCGCGACACTGACCGGGAAGGTCGAGGACGACTCCCTGATACCGCTTGCCGTCCGCCTCGCGCAAGGCGTAGAAGGCGTGGTGAGCGTCGACTGTCTCCTCATCGGGACCGGCGAGGAGTGAGGCGGAGCCGGGCTCCGTCGGCGAGGGCGGCTTCATCCGCGTCCGCGGAACCGCACCAGGGTCGAACGGTCCCGTTCTGACCCGATCGGCTCATCGGGCCGCCGTTCCACCCGCGTTCCACTGGAACCAAGCAGCAGGAGCACCGTCCAGGGAGGTCGGCCATGACAAGCGCAGCACCGGAGACGATGGGCGAGCGGGCGCCGCAGGAAGCGGTCGTGCACGAGTTGGACGTCACCCACGTCGACGGTGACGCGTACGCGGTGGACATCCGAGGTCACCAGCTCCGGGTCGACCAGCCTGTGGACACGGGCGGAACGGACACCGCACCGACCCCCGTCGAGCTGTTCGCCGCGTCACTGGCCACCTGTGTCGCCTTCTACGCGGGCCGCTACCTCCAGCGCCACGGACTGCCTCGAGCCGGACTGCGGGTCCGTACGGAGTTCACCATGGCCACGGACCGTCCGGCACGCGTCGAGTCCATGCGCCTGGTCATCGTTCCGCCACCCGCGCTGCCCGCCCGACGCCATGCGGCCATGCTCGCGGTCGCCTCTCACTGCACCGTTCACAACTCGCTCCACGAGCCCCCGGTGATCGGCATCGAACTGGAGGCCTGAAGCCGGCCTTGCGTCGGTACACCGGTCGACCTCGCGAGTCAGGGCCCCATGGCCCCTGCGGGTCTGGGCTCTTCGGCCCATGACGGGCGAACGGACAGGGGTGACGGTGAAAGTGGCGCACCGAGACCACGGGCATGAGGCCCGCGTCCGGTGACAGTGGGGAAGCAGGCGATCATGATGCTCTGGTACGGCCATGATCCGAGCGGCTGGGGCTGGTTCGTGATGTCGGTCGGCATGATCCTCTTCTGGTCCGTCCTCATCCTCCTCGGGGTCCTCCTGTTCCGGTCCTTGTCCCGGCCGGCCGGGACAGGGACGGCCACCGGCCTCGTGCAACACGGGCCCACAGCCGAGCAGCTCCTCGCCGAACGCTTCGCCCGAGGAGAGATCGACGAGGACGAATACCGCCGCCGCCTGAGCGTCCTGCACATGGGCGGCGGCCCCCGGCTCGGCAAGGACTGAACTGATCGATCGAACGAAACCGCGCCGGATCGGAGGCATCCTGTCCGCACACTCCAGGTTTCACGGTCACACGTCCGGCACCGCAGGCCCGGTACCGCCGTGGAACAGTGGGAGGAGCCGGGAATCGCCCCTCCGCGCATGGCCGGTCGGCCTGAAGGGAGGCAGGTCCGGTGTCCGTACGTGAACTCGACGCGACGGCTGTGACAGCCCTGGTGGAAGACGCCGCCGCAGCCCCGTCCATGCACACGGCTGACCAACCCTGCCGTCGCGGTCGATGAACGCGCGGAAGACCTCGCGCCTCTGTATCCGGCGATCCGCCGTCGCCACACGAGCCGTCAGCCGTTCACCGACAAGGTGATGCCGCAGGCCATCAAGGACTCCCTGTGCGCCGCCGCACTCCTGGAGGGGGACATCTGGTTTTTCCCGGCGCATGGCACGTGGAGACACTGCTGGACTTGGTGCACTACGCCGAGGGGCGCGACGCGATGGACACCGCCGCGTCCGAGGAGCTGAGGCAGTGGACCCGCACCGGCACGGGAACGGGAACGGCGGAAACGACGTACGACGGGGTACCGGAGTACGCCTTCGGCCCTCGCGAACACTCCGGCAGGGCGCCCGTGCATGACTTCGCCGGCAGGCACCCCGTTCCGGGCCGCACGGCCGCCGCGTTCGAGAACATGCCCCAGCTCGCCGTACTGGGCACCGTGGGCGACCGGCCGAGAGACTGGCTGCCGGCGGGTCAGGCCATGGAACGCGTTCTGCTCCAGGCCACCCTCGACGGGCTCGCCACCTCACTCACCTCCCAGGCCCTCGAACGGCCCGAACTCCGCTGGGCCGTGCGCGATCCGCAGTCGGCGACGGGATTCATCAAGATGGTGCTGCGGCTCGGATACGGCCCGGCAGGCCCTGGCACAAGGCGCCGTCCCGTGCACGAGGTACTCGACATCGAATGAGCCTTCTCATGAGCCCGCGCGGCCTCCGTCGGACGGGGAGGTCGCCAGCGAGAAGTAGTTCTCCTCCTCCTGGGTGAAGTGCAGACGCAGGACGGTGTTCAGGCCGTAGAGGCAGGAGCGCAGGTCGTCGAGTTGTCCGGGGGCCAGGCCGCCATCGGCGTGCGAGAGGTCGAGATGGGTCGCGATCCGGCGGGAGAGACGTGCGATCTCCGTGTGGGCGCGGCTCATGGTGGCGGTGGCCTCGGGCCCGCCGAGCGCGGGGGCAAGAGCCGGATAGAGCTCGTGCTCCTCGGCGTTCTCGTGCGGCAGCAGCCGCTCGGTGAGCAGCCTGTACGCCTCCTCGACGGCCGCGAGGGCTTGTGGGCCTGGGTTGTCGGAGACACGGTCGGCCGCGCCGCGGACGGCTTCGAGGACGTCCTGGAGGTCGTCGTGTTCGGCCGCGAACCGCTGGACGAGTGCCTCGGCGGCGGGGGTGAGCGCCGGCCGCGCGGCCTGGTCGACGCGCAAGGCACGCAGGGCGTTGAGAATGACCGCGACGTCGATCCCTTCCTGGAGCAGCGCACCGACGGCCGGTGGGAGCAGGCCGAACGCGGCCGCGGTCATGGCGGCCAGCGACATCAGCATGCCTGCCAGCGCGCTCTGCACGGCAATTCGCCGGGCTCGTACGGCGATGGAGACGGCGTCCGCCAGACGGTCCACGCGGTCGGTGGTCAGCACGATGTCAGCGGCCTCGGAGGATGCGGTGGAACCGCGTGCTCCCATGGCCACGCCGATGTCGGCCGCGGCGAGCGCGGGGGCGTCGTTGACGCCGTCGCCCACCATCACGGTGACCGCGTGCGCACTCTCGGCGCGTACCGCGGCGACCTTGTCGGCCGGGCCGAGTTCGGCGCGGACGTCGTCGAGACCGAGGACGGCGGCGACCTCCTGGGCGGGTTCGGCGCGGTCGCCGGTCAGCATCAGCAGCCGTTCGATGCCCGCCGCTCGCAGATGACGCAGCGTGCGGGGCGCGTCGGGCCGGACGGGGTCTCGAAGGAGAACGGCACCGGACAGCTGTCGGTCGACGGTCAGCCAGGCGACGGCCGCGCCGTCGAGAAGAGCGCGGTTGTCGACGGCCCGGGCCCAGGGCGGTCGCGTGTCCGAGGCGGTGACGCGGCCGACCGACACCCGGTGGCCGTCCACCGTTCCGGAGGCGCCCCGGCCGGGTTCCTCGCTCACCGCGGAGGGAAGGGACAGGCTCAGCTCGCGCTTGTGGGCCGTGTCGACGATGGCGCGGGCGAGGACGTGCGGCGAGTACTGGTCGACGGATGCCGCCAGGCGGAGCACTTCCGTGGGTGTCCCGCCGGGCGCGGCGATCACGTCCAGCACGCGGGGACGGCCGGCGGTCAGTGTGCCGGTCTTGTCCAGCATGAGTGTGCGGGCCCGGCCCAGGTTCTCCAGGGCGCCGCCGCCACGGACGACCACGCCGAGGCGTGAGGCACGGGAGAGGCCGGAGACGATCGCGACCGGCGCGGCCAGCAGCAGCGGACAGGGAGTGGCTACCACCAGGACGGCGACCGCCCGGACCGCGGAGCCGCTGACCAGCCAGGCCAGACCCGCCACCACGAGGGTGAGGGGAAGGAACCATGCCGCGTAGCGGTCGGCGAGCCGCACGACGGGCGCGGACTCCGCTCCCGCTTCCTGGGCCAGCCGCACGATGCCGGCGTAGGTGCTGTCCCGCTCGGCGGCGGTGGCGCGGAGTTCGAAAGCGGCACCCGCGTTCACGACACCACTGCGGACGGATTCCCCGCGTCCCCGCTCGGTCTGGAGGGGCTCGCCGGTGAGCGCGGATTCGTCGAGGACGGCGATGGTGCTCTCCACCCGGCCGTCGACGGGGACCACTTCCCCAGGGCCCACGACGAGCAGGTCGCCGACACGGACCTCGGCCGACGGCACCACACGCACGCCGGTGGCGGTACGCAGGCGGGCGGAGCGTGGAGCTCGCTCCAGCAGAGCACGCAGGTCGTGCGAGGCGCGCCGCTGCGCGGCGGTCTCGAGGGTGCGGCCGGTGGCGAGCATCAACGCGATCAGGGCGCCGGCCAGGTACTCCTGGACCGCCAGAGTGCCTCCCAGGGCGAGCACGGCGACCAGGTCGACACCGACGTCACGGTGCCGCAGCGACGCCAGCACCCATCCGAGTGCCGGCACGACGGCAGCCACCGTTCCCAGTCCCCAGAACAGGTCTGCCAAGGCACCCGCACCGACGATCCAGGCGACGCCGCCCGCCGAAAGAGCCACAGCCGTGACGGCCAGGAGCACGGCTTCAGCGGGTGCGGACACGATCTTCAGAGACAGCCGCCGCGATCGTGCCGCAAGGGCGGTGACGCGATCCATGGCACACACCTCGGCCCGTCCGAACGTCACGACCTTCACTTCGCTCCCTTTCCATGACACCGCGCCGTCCGGCCTGCCCGGCAGGGGACGGACGGCCCGGTCGCCGGGGCTGTCCGTCCATCGCCTCACCCGTCGCCGTGCCCGGCCAGGACACGTACCCGAGTTCGGGTCGGGCAGGCGGCGACCGCGCGGCGCGGCTGTCAGTCGTGCGGGACCAGCACGACCGGCTGAGTCATGTGGTGGAGCAACGCATGGGCCACCGGACCTGTGTGGGCGCCGATCCCGGTACGCCGACGACGACGTCCCACCACCAGTAGTCCGGCCCCGCCTGCCGCGCGTACGAGGACGTGGGCGGCACGGCCCTCGTGGAGGTTCTCGTGGACGACCACGCCAGGGTGCTTCGCACGCCAGGGTTCGAGCAGCTCCGCGAGTGCGCGCTCCGCCGCCTTCCGGATCCGCGTACGCTCCTCGACGCCCGGGACACCCCTGGTGAGCGGCACGTGCCAGGCGTACGCGACGCGGAGCGGAGCCCCACGGAGCTCGGCCGCGCGGAACGCGTGGTCGAGGACGTCGTCGCAGGACGCGCCGACGTCGACGGCGACCGCCACGTCACGGTGGGGGGTGTCGGTCGACGCCTTTCCCGAAGCGTCGGGGAGGTGTTCGTCCGTCGCAGTATGGCCCGCCCGCACGAGGACGACGGGCCGGTCGACGTGAGCCACGGTGGCCATGGCGACCGACCCCGAGACGAACCCGCCGACACCGCTCGTCCCCTGGCTTCCGATGACCAGCAGTTCCGCGTTCTCCGCCTCGGCGAGGAGCGCGGGACCTGGCTGCTTGCGCACCTGCTCGGCGGCTACGTACAGCTCCGGATAACGCTCGTGCAGTACGTCGACGGCCCCGCGCAGCACCCGCCGCGCGTGGTACTGCGGTGCCCGGATCTCGGGCAGGTCCGCGACGGTGCCGTCGTCGGGCAGGCCCTCCCAGGCGTGCACCAGACGGAGCGGCAGTCCGCGGCGAAGGGCTTCCCTGGCGGCCCAGTCGGCCGCGGCGAGACTCTCCTTCGAACCGTCCAGGCCGACCACGACCGGCCTCGTCATGACCGTCACCTCCTTCGTCCGTTCCTGCTGTCGCGATTCCTTCGAGAACAAGGTCCGCTCAGCAGGCTCGGGGTCCTCTAGGCATGGGGCACGACGGCGACGGGGCAGCCGACGTGGTGGATCGCGGCGTGCGTGACGGGCCCGGTGCGGGGACCGAGCGGACGTTCGGCGAGGCGGTGGCCGACGACGAGAAGACTCGCTCCGGTCGCGGCCCTCACAAGCGCGGTCGAAGGTTTGTCGTCCACGACCGTCTCCAGGACCTCCACGTCCGGATACTTGTCGCGCCACGTCTGGAGCACGGCCTTGAGGAAGCCCAGCCATTCCTCGCCCTGCCAGGACTCCTCGGCAAGTCCGATGTCGCCGGACCCGAGACCGATCGGTCCGGCCGTGTGCCAGGCGTGTACGGCCCTCAGGCGTGCGTGCCGGAGCCGGGCGGCCTCGAAGGCGAACTCGATGACCTCGTCACAGGCCTCATCGAGGTCTACGGCGAGCACGACGTCCCGGTAGCCGGTGTCTGTGGAGGGGCTTCCGTCGCGTGCCGGCACATGTTCGTCGGCCACCTCCTCGTCCGCCCGGACGAGGACGACGGGACGGGTCGCCTTCGCGACCACGCCGAGCGCCACGGAACCCACGAGGAGTCCGGTGAATCCGCTCAGTCCGCGAGATCCCAGGACCATCAGATCGGCCTGGTCCGCCGCCTTCAACAGCGCGGCGGTGGCGGGACCCTCGGTCTGTTCGTCGGTGAGGCGGACGTCCGGGCACTCGGCGCGGACGCGTTCCTCCGCCTGGCGCAGCGACGTCCGCGCCAGATGCCGCTGGGCGGCGCCGGCGATCTCGCGCTCCTGCTGGCGGGGGTGCCAGTTCCATGCGTGGACAAGGTGCAGCGGTCGGTCCCGCCGTTCGGCCTCGCGGGCCGCCCATGCTGCGGCGGCCAGGCTCTCGGCGGATCCGTCAACTCCTGCGACTACGGGCGAGAGCATGTCGGCACCTCCAGCATTCGGTCTGCCGTCCGGTACCAGCGTCACGCCGCGGTCCGCGCGGGGGCAGAGGCTGCCCGGTCCTCTCCGGGGGCCGTCCGGCCCTTCTCCATGACGCTCGCCGCCGTCAGTCGGAAACCGTGTGCGGCACGACCGCCACCGGGCAGTCCGCGTG
This sequence comes from Streptomyces sp. NPDC058751, assembly GCF_042746485.1. Classification (NCBI taxonomy): domain Bacteria; kingdom Bacillati; phylum Actinomycetota; class Actinomycetes; order Kitasatosporales; family Streptomycetaceae; genus Streptomyces; species Streptomyces sp. NPDC058751. Next base: position 32,530 of record NZ_JBHYPZ010000072.1, read on the forward strand.
GTGGAGCAGGGTATGGCTCACCCGGCCGAGCTGAAGCCCGAGGTGGCCGTGTCTGCGCCGGGCACCGACGATCACCAGGTCGGCGGCTGCCGAGCGGCGCACAAGCACGCTGTGAGCCGGTCCCTCGACCGTGACTCGCTGCACCTGGACGCCCGGATGGTCGGTCATGGCGTCCCGCAGCAGCGCCTCGAGTACTTCAGAGGCCCGATCCTCGTGTCGGAGCGCCGGTTCGTCCGCGAGCGCGGGATCGTCGGCGCTCTCGTGCATCGGGCGGCGCCAGGCTCGTACGACGTCCAAGGCACATCCGCGTGCCTCGGCCTCGCCGAAGGCGAAGCGCACGGCTTCGGCACCGTTCGCGGGCTCGCCCGCACCCAGCAGGATCCTCTCGTGGGAAGCGGCCAGACCCGCCTTGTCTCCCCGGACAACGATCACCGGGCAGCGCGCCCGGGCTGCCACGGCCAAGCCTACGGAGCCCAGGAGCAGGCTCGTGAGCTCACCGCGGCCACGCGCTCCCGTCACCACGGCGAATGCGTTGTCGCCCTCGCGCAGGAGAGCGTCCGCGGCATCGTCGGTGACGGTTTCGGTGGTGACCTTGACGTCCGGATTGCGCCGCCCGACGCGTTCAGCCGCGGAGGCCACGAGGTTCTCGATGAACACGCGCTCGGGCGGGCGGCCGAGACTGCGGGACGGAACGGTTCGCTCGTACCGCTCCCAGCGTGAGGCATGCACCAGCCTCAGCGGGAGACCGTGCCGGGCGGCCTCGTCCACTGCCCAGTCGACCGCCGTCAGGCTCTCATCGGAACCGTCGATGCCCGTGACCAGGGGATGTGTCATCGTCTCCACCGCCTTCGATGCAGCACAGGGGTCCATTTCACGTTCACACCGGTCGGCGCACCGCACAAAAGGCCATATCAGCTCATGGTGGGGACGTTCGGCCCATACATCCATGCGTCGCGGAGTCCGCTCCAGCGTCTTTTCTCGGGTGCGGTTCTTCTGGAGTGAAGGGTTGATCTGAGAGAACGCCGCTTGGGGCTGTGTGCGGGGTTGCTCGTCTCTACCGTGGTGGTGGAGGAGGCTGCTGATGGGTTCGCTGTTCGAGGAGCTGGAGGCTCGCGAGGCGACCGCTCGGGTGCGGGTGGAGGAAGTCCGGTCCGCTCGGTGATCAGATGGATCTTCGACCCGTACTTGCTGCGATCCGCAGGATTCGGACCTGTCAAAAGCCGAATCAACCGCCTGCGTCATCGACTCCCAGAGCATCAAGACCTCCACCAATGTCCCCGCCTGCCGGCAAGGCGTCGACGCGGGCAAGAAAATCGTGGGCCGCAAGCGGAGCATCGTCATCGACACCGTCGAACTCCTCCTCGGATTCCTGGTCACGGCTGCGAGCGTCCAGGACTCCATCGCCGGCCAGGCCCTCATCGAGAAGGCTGCCGCCGAGCACCCCACGGTCCACAAGACCTGGGTCGACGGCGGCTACCGCCAGCACCTCGTCGAGCACGCCGCGACCCTCGGCATCGACATGCACATCGTCCGCCACGACCCCACCACCAGGGGCTTCACCGTCCTGCCCCGCCGCTGGACCGTCGAACGCACCCTGGGCTGGCTGATGAACCACCGACGTCTGGCCCGCGACTACGAAGCCCACCCCACCGCTCCGAAGCCATGGTCCACCTCGCAATGATCAACCTCATGACACGCCGCCTGACCGCGGAATCCACCCTGAGCCGGCGCGGCACCTGAACCGCCCCCAATCCGGCAATCCGGCAATCCGGGATGAAATAACAGGACAAAACGCCCTCTGATGGCGGCAACGAAGGAGACAACGATGGCGGACTCTTCGGCGGCCCAGCGGGCTGAGAGACGAGCGGCTGGACGAAGCAATTGACTGCCGGGGCCTCGTCACCGGTCGACACCTTCGCGCCAGCGGTCGGCTTCAGCGCTTTTTCTGGAGTGCCGCTCCACGACTCCGGATGCACGGAAGGCCGTTGAGGCTTTCCGCGGATGGCCGGAGGCGCTCAGGAGCGCGTGCCGGGCGAACCCTGAGTGCGCTCCCGATGCTCGATTTCGGCAGGAGCAGTCGATAAGCGGTCTCTTTGCGCTCGCGCCCGGTCACCGGTTGTCAGCCTCGGAGATGCTCCGTTGGTGACTCGGGCATGCGCATACGGTGCGGTCACGCGGCAGGACCGGCAGTGCCCGGGGGGGCCGCGGGGCGCCACACAAACAGGTAAGCCATATGGGGTTTGGGCATTTGTTGGTGGAATAAAAAAATAAAGAGGGCCAC
>NZ_JBHYPZ010000073.1:0-28577 GCF_042746485.1 Streptomyces sp. NPDC058751
CGGTTACATTCCGAACCCGGAAGCTAAGCCTCACAGCGCCGATGGTACTGCAGGGGGGACCCTGTGGGAGAGTAGGACGCCGCCGAACAAATTTTGAAGAAAACCCCCGGACCGGGGATACCGGTCCGGGGGTTTTCTGCGTTCAGGGACAGATTTTCCGCCCTCCGTTCACAGGGGCGGCTTGCGGAATTCTCCGTCTTTACAGGCGGCCTGCGGACTTCAGGGCCAGATAGGCGTCCGCGAGGGCCGGCGCGAGGTCGTCAGGGGTCGCGTCGACGACGGTGACCCCGTGCCGCCGCAGCGTCTCGGCCGTGCGTTCACGTGCCGCCTCGGCCTGGGCCGCCGCCGCTGCCTCGTACACCGCGTCGATGTCTCCCCGGGCCTTCGCCATGCGGGCGACGTGCGGGTCCGCGACCGAGGCCAGCAGCACCGTATGGCGCTGGGTGAGGCTGGAGAGCACGGGGAGCAGGCCCTCCTCGACAGGGGCCGCGTCGAGCGTCGTCAGGAGCACGATCAAGGAGCGTCGAGGGGTCGTGCGCAAGGCCGTCGCGGTCAGGCCGCGGGCATCCGTCTCGACGAGCTCCGGTTCGAGGCCGGCCATCGCGTTGACCAGGGACGGAAGGACGTCGCCTGCCGCACGGCCCTGGACGAGGGCGCGTACCCGGCGGTCGTAGGCGAGGAGGTCCACGCGGTCACCGGCGCGGGAGGCCAGGGCGGCCAGGAGCAGGGCCGCGTCCATGGAGGCGTCGAGGCGGGGCGCGTCGCCCACGCGGCCCGCGGAGGTGCGGCCGGTGTCGAGGACCAGGAGGATGTGGCGGTCGCGCTCGGGACGCCAGGTGCGTACGGCGACGGCTGTCCTGCGGGCCGTGGCGCGCCAGTCGATGGACCGGGTGTCGTCGCCGGGAACGTACTCGCGCAGACTGTCGAACTCCGTGCCCTCACCGCGCGTCAGCACGCTGGTGCGGCCGTCGAGTTCACGGAGCCGGGCCAGTTTGGAGGGGAGGTGCTTACGGCTGGTGAAAGGGGGCAGGACGCGTACGGTCCAGGGGACTTCGTGGCTGCCCTGACGGGAGAACAGACCGAGCGGCCCGAACGAGCGGATCGTGACACGGTCGGCCCTGCGGTCGCCGCGGCGCGTGGGGCGCAGACGGGTCGTCAGACGGCGGCGTTCGCCGGCGGGGACCGTCAGACGGTGCCGGGATGCCTCGACCTCCGTGCCGGGTTCCCAACTGCTCGGCGGCCAGGCGTCCCTGAGGTGTGCGCGCAGGGGTCGGCCGGAGGGGTTGGTGACGGTGAGCGTGACGTCCGCCGATTCACCGAGGCGCACCGAGGTGTCCCCGGAGCGGGTCAGGCCCAGCCGCCGTACGGGAGCCGCGAGGGTGGCGTCGCAGGCGCAGGCCAGGGCCAGGGGGACGTTCACGGCGAGGACGCCTGTCCAGCTGGGGCCCCAGATACCGACGGGAATCGCGCCCAGGGCCGCCAGGAGAGCGGCGCGTCCGGTGAGTGCCATCAGCGGGGGACGGGGACGTGGGCGAGGATCGCGTTGATGACCGAGTCGGCCGTCACGCCCTCCATCTCGGCCTCGGGGCGGAGCTGGACGCGGTGGCGGAGGGTCGGCAGGGCCAGGGCCTTGACGTCGTCGGGGATGACGTAGTCACGGCCGGTCAGCCAGGCCCAGGCGCGGGCGGTGGCGAGCAGTGCCGTCGCGCCGCGCGGGGAGACGCCGAGGGTGAGCGACGGCGACTGGCGGGTCGCGCGGCACAGGTCGACGACGTAGCCGGTGATCTCGGGGGAGACCGTCGTCTTGGCGACCGCGGCGCGGGCGGCTTCGAGGTCGGCGGCGCCGGCGACCGGACGCAGTCCCGCGGCGCGCAGGTCGCGCGGGTTGAAGCCCTCGGAGTGGCGGGTGAGGACGTCGATCTCGTCCTGGCGGGAGGGCAGCGGGATCGTCAGTTTGAGCAGGAAGCGGTCCAGTTGGGCCTCGGGGAGCGGATACGTCCCCTCGTACTCGACCGGGTTCTGGGTCGCGGCCACGAGGAAGGGTTCGGGGAGCTTCCGGGGTGTGCCGTCGACGGTGACCTGGCGTTCCTCCATCGCCTCCAGCAGCGAGGACTGGGTCTTGGGGGGCGTGCGGTTGATCTCGTCGGCGAGCAGGAGGTTGGTGAAGACCGGGCCGGGCTGGAAGGAGAACTCGGCGGTGCGGGCGTCGTAGACGAGTGAGCCGGTGACGTCGCTCGGCATGAGGTCGGGGGTGAACTGGACGCGCTTGGTGTCGAGTTCCAGCGCGGACGCGAGTGCGCGGACGAGCAGCGTCTTGGCCACTCCGGGGACTCCTTCGAGGAGGACGTGTCCGCGGCACAGGAGGGCGACGACGAGTCCGGTCACAGCGGGGTCCTGGCCGACCACGGCTTTGGCGATCTCGGTGCGCAGGGCTTCCAGGGAGGAGCGGGCGGTGTCCGCGTCCCCGGAGTACCCGGTGTACCCGGCGTTGTCAGTGGTCGGGTCCATCATGAAATGCGTACCTCTCTTTCGAGGGCGTCGAGTTGGTCGGCGAGGGAGACGAGGGCCGCGTCGTCGTGGGGCGGCGGTCCGAAGAGGAGCGGGAGCAGGGCCTGCGAGTCGCCGTCGACGTGGGCGGCCAAGGCGGGGAGCAGGGTCTCGGGCGCGTGCGCCTGGGCCGGGGGTACGCCGATGAGGGGGGCGAGGCGGGTGCGGGTGGCGGAGCGGAGAGAGGCGGCCGCGCGGTCGCGGGCGGCCGCCTTGCGGTAGAGACGGGCGCGGCCTTCGGCGGTCTCGGAGGCGCGGATCGCGACGGGAAGCCGTTCGGGTACGAGGGGGCCCATGCGGCGTGCCCGCCACAGTGCCGCCACGACGGCCGCGACGAAGAGCTGCAGCGTGCCCCAGAGCCAGCCCGAGGGGAGCAGGTCGAAGAAGCTCCGGTCGCCCCCGTCGGTGGCCGAGTCGTCGGAGAGCGAGGGGAGGTACCAGACCAGATGGGGGCGGGAGCCGAGGAGTTGGAGCGCGAGCGAGGCGTTGCCCTGCTCGTCGAGACGTTCGTTGAAGAGGATGTCGGGGGCGCCGAGCACGACGGTGTCGCCGCTTCCGGAGCGGGCCGGCACGCGCAGGAGCGTGGGCAGTCCGTCGCTCGGGTAGCAGGTGTCGGCGTCCGGGTCGCCGGTGCTGTAGCGGATGCCGCCCGTGTCGGCGCTGCCCGCCCGGCGGGCGGCGGGCAGACCGCAGCGGGGGGAGAGCGTCGAGCCGAAGCTGACCGCGGGGTCGGCGGTGACGCCGGGGGCGAGGGTGCCGAGGGAGGGCGGTCCGGGGGAGACCAGGACCATGCGGCCGCCGGAGCGTTCCGTCGCCGTGTGCAGAAGGGTCTGCTGGCGTTCGGTCAGCAGGTCGGGGGACGCGATCAGCAGGGTCGTGTCGGGGCCGGCCGCGGAGCGGGCTTCGCCGGTGGTGGTGACCACGCGCGTGGAGACCCCCTGGTCGGCGAGGAGCCGGGCGACGGCCAGGCTGCCGGAGGGGTCCGCGGAGCGCGGGTCGAGGCGGCCGTGCCGGGCGTCCGAGCGGACCGCGGCTATCGCGACGGCGGCCACCAGCAGGAGGACGAGAGCGAGGACGACTCCGCGCGTGCGCGTCCACAACTGGCGGGCGGTGGGCGAGGACGAGGTGGGGGCGAGGGCGGCCTCGGTCATGAGGAGGCCCCCTGGCGGCCGCCCCGGGCCGTGCTCGGGTTCGTGCCGGGGGCGTCGGTGAGGACGGGCCGGGTGCGTTCCAGGTCGCGGTCGAGCTCGGTGAGGCGCTGGTACGCGCGGGGGTCGCCGGAGCGGCCTCCGTACGTGATGTCGTCGAAGTCGCGTGCCGCGGCGCGCAGCCGGTCGGTGTGGGAGGGCAGGGAGCGGCCCGCCTCCGCCGCCGCCTCGTCGGCCGTGCGGCCGGGGCGCGGATCGAGCAGGGCGCGTTCCTCCAGGGACCGCACGACGGCGCGCATCCGTTCCTGGACGGCCTGGTTCCAGTGGCCCTGGGCGGCGTGCGCCTCGGCGGCGGCGCGGTGTTCGGCGGCGCTCCTGGGGCGGTCGTCGAAGAGGGCTGCGGACGAGGCGGGGGTGCGGTGCGGGGTGCCCAGCCGCCACCACAGGGCGGCCAGCACCGCGACGACGGCGAGGACGACGACGACGAGTCCGAGCGTTCCGCCGGGTGTCGCGGACGAGGCGGCGCCGAACAGTCTGCCGACCCAGTCCCAGAACGCGTTCAGGGCGCGCTGGACGAGGCCGGGGTCGTTCTCGTGGTACATCCGCTTGGACAGTTCGCGTCTGGCCGCCTCCCGTGCGGCCTCGCGCGGTGTGGTCACCGGTGGTGTGCCGCCGTGGGACAGCGCGAGGGCCGTCGCCGTACCGGTGTGCGGCCCCGTGAGCGCCGCCGTGAGAACTCCCCCCGCCCCGTTCACCGCATCAACTCCCTGGTGTGGTGCCGGTGGTGCCGTAGCCCTGGAGGCCGGCGGCCCGGGCCAGGTCGAGGTCGAGGGCCTCCCGGCGGATGCGCCGGTCGATGTACAGGAGCACCGTGACGCCCGCGGTGATCGGGAAGGTGATCATGGAGCCGATCACCGAGCCGATGCCGCTGACGATGAGGAAGGTCCAGCCGAGGTCGCCGCCGGAGCTGTCCAGGAAGCCGGCGAAGCCGTCGCCGCTGAGTGCGGCGGCGAGGACGGCGAAGGGGATCACGATGATCGACGCCACGATGTTGGCGATGATCGTGGCGAGGAGCTGGATGCCGAACACCCGCCACCAGGAGCCCTTGACGAGCTTGGCGGAGCGGCGCATCGACTTCACGATGCCCTGCTTCTCCAGCATCAGGGCGGGGGAGGCGAGCGAGAAGCGGATCATCAGCCAGAGGGCGACGAAGCCCGCGGCGAAGGCGCCGAGGACGGTGAGCGCGAGGCCGGCGTCGGTCGATCCGCCCGCGATGACGAGCAGACCCGGCAGCGCGCCGGCGGTGAGGATCGCGACGGCGATGAGCGGGAGCAGCAGGGTCAGGCCGAACAGCTTCGCGAGCTGGGGACGGGCGTCCCGCCACGCCTCGCTCGTGGTCACCGGCTTGCCGATCACGGCGCGGCTGGTCACCGAGGTGAGCAGGGCCGTCGCGACGATGGTGCCGAGCAGGGTGACGAGCAGGACGAGACCGGAGCTGAGCATGGTGCTGCCCATGGCCCGGCTCAGCTCGCCGAGGGTGGCGCTCGGGTCGTTGAGCGCCTCGGTGTCGGCGCTGTCGTCCAGGACGAAGCCCTGGAGCAGGATGACGGCGACCTGCGTGACGACGGCGACGGCCAGCGAGATGCCGAGGACCGTGCGCCAGTAGCTGCGCATGGTCGAGACGGCGCCGTCCAGGATCTCGCCGACGCCGAGCGGGCGCAGCGGGATCACGCCGGGCTTGGCGGCGGGCGGATGCGCGCCCCAGGTGCCGCCCCAGCCGGCCGGTCCGCCGGGACCGCCCTGACCGGGGCCGCCCCAGCCGCCGTATCCGCCGCCCGGGCCGCCGGGAGGCCGGCCGCCCCAGCCCTGACCGGGCGCGGGGGGCGGCGGGGCCTGTGGGTGCCCCTGCGTGCCGGGCGTGGACCACTGGCCGGGCGGAGGCTGCTCCTTGGACCACTTCGAGGGCTGCTCGGGCGGGTTCGCTCCGTCCTGGTCCGCGGGGCGCGGGGTGCCGGAGGGGTCCGGCGCCTCTTCGCCGGAGGGGGCGGATCCGGGCGACGCCCAGCCCGGAGTGTCGTTCATCGTCGCTCCTTCACGGTGCCCGTCCCGCGGTCGCGGCGGCAGGTTGACAGTCATCGTGTCACGGCGCGCCCGTCAAGGGACGGGCCCCGTATGGGCTGCACACCTTCAATTGTCCGCCGGTTACGGGGCAGACTGGGCGAATGGCCGATCACTACGCGCAGCCCCGCGAGGACAGCGGGCCGACGCAGACACCCGCGATCCGCTGGCACGAGCCGCCCGAAGGCCCTGTGGTGGTCCTTCTCGACCAGACACGGCTTCCCGCGGAGGAGGTCGAGCTCGTGTGCACGGACGCGCCGGCACTGGTGGAGGCGATCCGTACGCTCGCCGTGCGCGGGGCGCCGCTCCTCGGGATCGCCGGCGCGTACGGTGTCGCGCTCGCCGCCGTACGCGGCTTCGACGTGGAGGAGGCCGCCCAGGCGCTGGCCGGTGCCCGGCCGACCGCCGTGAACCTCGCGGTCGGTGTGCGCCGGGCGCGGGCGGCCCACCGGGCGGTGCTCTCCGCGGGCGGCGACGAGGCGGCGGCCGCGGCGGCGGCGCTCGCCGCGGCGCGGGCGCTGCACCGCGAGGACGCCGAGGCGAGTTCCCGCATGGCCCGGCACGGGCTGGCGCTGCTCGACGAGCTGCTGCCGGGCGGCAGCCACCGGGTGCTCACGCACTGCAACACCGGCGCGCTGGTCTCCGGCGGTGAGGGCACCGCGTTCGCCGTGGCGCTCGCCGCGCACCGGGCGGGGCAGCTCCGGCGGCTCTGGGTGGACGAGACGCGGCCCCTGCTGCAGGGTGCCCGTCTGACGGCCTACGAGGCCGCTCGCAGCGGTATGGCGTACACCTTGCTGACGGACAACGCGGCGGGCTCGCTGTTCGCGGCGGGCGAGGTGGACGCGGTGCTGATCGGGGCCGACCGCATCGCCGCCGACGGTTCGGTGGCGAACAAGGTGGGGAGCTATCCGCTCGCGGTGCTGGCCAGGTACCACCACGTGCCGTTCGTCGTGGTGGCGCCGGTGACGACGATCGATCCCGACACGCCCGACGGCGCGTCCATCGAGGTCGAGCAGCGCGCGGGTCATGAAGTGACGGAGATCGCAGCTCCGCAGGTACCGGGGGCGGGGGCGGAGCCGGGAGGAGGTATACCTGTGGCACCCCTGGGGACCCAGGCGTACAACCCGGCGTTCGACGTGACGCCGCCGGAGTTGATCACGGCGATCGTCACCGAAGAGGGCGTTGTTTCGCCCGTGACGGCTGAGGCTCTCGCCGAGCTGTGTGACTTGTCACGCCAGGTAACGATTTAGTTAATGGGATGATGTCGTTTATGAAGGGACGAGTCCTTGTCGTCGATGACGACACCGCACTGGCCGAGATGCTCGGCATCGTGTTGCGTGGTGAAGGTTTTGAGCCGTCTTTCGTAGCCGACGGCGACAAGGCGCTGGCCGCTTTCCGCGACGCCAAGCCCGACCTGGTGCTCCTGGACCTCATGCTGCCCGGACGGGACGGCATCGAGGTGTGTCGCCTGATCAGGGCGGAGTCCGGGGTGCCGATCGTGATGCTCACGGCGAAGAGCGACACCGTCGATGTCGTGGTCGGCCTCGAGTCGGGCGCCGACGACTACATCGTGAAGCCGTTCAAGCCAAAAGAGCTGGTGGCGCGGATCAGGGCGCGGCTGCGCCGTTCGGAGGAGCCGGCGCCCGAGCAGCTGTCGATCGGCGATCTCGTCATCGACGTCGCCGGTCACTCTGTGAAGCGGGAAGGCGTGTCGATCGCGCTGACGCCTCTGGAGTTCGACCTGCTGGTCGCCCTGGCGCGCAAGCCGTGGCAGGTGTTCACGCGTGAGGTCCTCCTGGAGCAGGTGTGGGGCTACCGGCACGCGGCGGACACCCGTCTGGTCAACGTGCACGTCCAGCGGCTGCGCTCCAAGGTCGAGAAGGACCCGGAGCGTCCGGAGATCGTGGTGACAGTACGAGGCGTCGGATACAAGGCAGGACCGAGCTGACATGTCGTTGGACAGTGCCGCTTCGGCGTCCGCTGAGCTGGGGGATCGTTCGGGGCGGCCTGTCGGCCGGAAGATGAGGGGCTCCCGCTGGGAGCGGTTCTTCGAGGGAGGGCTGCTCCAGGGCGGGGTCCAGGGCAGTCCGGTCCTCCGGCTGCTCATACGCTGGGTGCGCCGTCCGCTGCTGCCCGTGATGCGGCTGTGGCGGCGCAACATCCAGCTCAGGATCGTCGCCACGACGCTGCTGATGTCGATGGGCGTCGTCCTGCTCCTCGGCTTCGTCGTGATCGGGCAGGTGCGCAACGGCCTGCTGGACGCCAAGGTGAGGGCCTCGCAGAGCCAGGCCACCGGTGGTTTCGCGGTGGCCAAGCAGCAGGCGGACGCGGCGGCGACGGCGAACGGCGACGACCGTTCGGCCACGGACGGCCGGACGTCGAGGAACGTCAGCGCGTGGATGACCGACCTCGTCGTGTCCCTGTCCAGTGGTGGGCAGGGCGCGTTCGACGTGGTGACGCTGAACTCCACCGCCTCGGGCGACGGCAGCAGCGGCCTCGCGCCGCGGTCCTCGGGCGGGGTCGACTCGACGGTCAGCATCCCCGAGAACCTGCGCGTCCGGCTCGACAAGAGCACCTCGGCGGCGCAGAGCTACACCCGTGTCGTCTACAAGGACGGCAAGGAGTCCCAGCCGGCGCTGGTCATCGGCAAGCAGGTCAGCGACCCCAACGGGGACCCGTACCAGCTCTACTACCTCTTCCCGCTGACGCAGGAGGAGAAGTCGCTGAGCCTGGTCAAGGGGACCCTCGCGACGGCCGGCCTGTTCGTCGTGGTGCTCCTCGGGGCCATCGCCTGGCTCGTGGTGCGCCAGGTCGTCACACCGGTGCGGATGGCGGCCGGGATCGCCGAGCGGCTCTCCGCCGGACGCCTCCAGGAACGTATGAAGGTCACCGGCGAGGACGACATCGCGCGCCTCGGCGAGGCCTTCAACAAGATGGCGCAGAACCTCCAGCTCAAGATCCAGCAGCTCGAGGACCTGTCACGGATGCAGCGGCGGTTCGTCTCCGACGTGTCGCACGAACTGCGCACACCGCTGACCACCGTGCGGATGGCGGCCGACGTCATCCACGACGCGCGCGTGGACTTCGATCCGGTGACCGCGCGGTCGGCCGAACTCCTCGCCGACCAGCTCGACCGCTTCGAGACGCTCCTCGCCGACCTGCTGGAGATCAGCCGGTTCGACGCGGGCGCGGCGGCGCTGGAGGCCGACGCCATCGACCTCAGGGAGGTCGTACGACGGGTGGTCGGCGGCGCCGAGCCGCTCGCGGAGCGCAAGGGCACCCGCATACGCGTCGTCGGAGACCAGCAGCCGCTGATCGCCGAGGCGGACGCCCGGCGGGTCGAGCGGGTGCTGCGCAACCTCGTCGTCAACGCCGTGGAACACGGCGAGGGCAAGGACGTCGTCGTCAAGCTCGCCTCGGCGGGCGGAGCGGTCGCGATCGCGGTCCGCGACTACGGCGTCGGCCTCAAGCCCGGCGAGGCGACCCGGGTGTTCAGCCGCTTCTGGCGGGCCGACCCGGCACGCGCGCGTACCACCGGCGGCACCGGTCTGGGGCTCTCCATCGCCCTGGAGGACGCACGGCTGCACGGCGGCTGGCTCCAGGCGTGGGGCGAGCCCGGCGGCGGTTCGCAGTTCCGGCTGACCCTGCCGCGGACGGCGGACGAGCCGCTCAGGGGATCACCGATACCCCTGGAACCCAAGGACTCCCGGCGCAACCGGGGGCTCGACGGCGCCGGACTGCCGCACGGCGGTGGTACGAAGCGCGCCACGGTTCCCCTGCAGCAGACCGGCTCCGCGGCGGATCCGATACCGCCGCGCGGGGCCATGACGCCGCGACTGGCCGGGGCCTCGCCCACGGCCGACCCGACGGCGCTGCCGGGCAGCGGCGCTCGCGTGGTGCCCCGGCCCGCCGGGACGCTGCGCCGCCAGGAGGAGACATCCGGCACCGGCCGGGAACGGCCCGCGCAGGAGCGGGGGCGGGACGGCGAGACGCCGGAGGAGCTCGGACATGGGGAGGCATCTCGTGGGCGCTGACCGCGGGGGGAACGGCGTCCGCGGACGCCGTTCGGCAAGCGTCGTGGTGTACGCGAGCTGCGGAGCCCTGCTGCTGGCGGGATGCGCCACGATGCCGGACAGCGGGGACCTGCGCGGGGTGGAGTCCACCCCGCGCCAGGACTCGCAGGTCCGCGTCTACGCCATGCCGCCGCATCCCGGTGCCTCGGCGGCGGAGATCGTGCAGGGCTTCCTGGAAGCGCTGACCAGCGACGACGCCAAGTACGAGACGGCCGGCAAGTACCTCACCGACAGCGCGCGCAAGACGTGGGACCCGTACCGCTCGACGACGGTCCTCGCGGACGCGCCGGAGCCGGTCGGGGCGCCTTCGAGGGCCAAGGAGGGCAGCCAGGACGTCCTGTTCCGGCTGAACGGCAGCAAGGTCGCCGCCGTGGACGCCCGGCACGCCTACGGTCCGGACGCCGGGCAGTACAGCGGGTCGGTGCATCTGACCAAGCTCAAGAGCAGCAAGCAGTGGCGCATCGACGGGCTCCCGCAGGGCGTCGTGATGGGCGCGTCCGACTTCCAGCGCAACTACGTGTCCGTGAACAAGTACTACTACGCGTCGAACGGGGCTTCCGGAACCGACCGTCCCCTGGGGACCGTCGCCGACCCGGTCTACGTGCGCGCGCAGGTGGACCCCATGACGCAGATCGTGCGCGCCCTGCTGAAGGGGCCCACGAGCTGGCTGGACCCGGTGGTCAGGTCGAGCTTCCCCTCGGGCACGGAGCTGAAGAACAGCGACGTGTCGCTGTCGCCCGACGACCGCAACAGCGTCACGGTGCCGTTGAACGCGCGGGCCGACCGGGTCGGGAGCGCCCAGTGCCGGCAGATGGCGGCCCAGATCCTGCTCACCCTCCGGGACCTGACCCCCACCGGCGTCGACGAGGTGGAGCTCGAGAGGTCGAACGGCTCGCAGCTGTGCGTGCTGGCCAAGGCCAAGGCCGAGAGCATCGCCTCGCACGGTACGGGCGAGCACCCGGAGTACCAGTACTTCATCGACCACGAGCAGCGGCTCGTACGGATGCCCAGCGGCAACCGCGACAAGAAGCCCGAGCCGGTGCCCGGTGCGCTGGGCGAGGGCGGCAAGAAGCTGCGGGCGGCCGCGGTGTCGCGGGACGAGGACACCGCCGCCGGAGTTTCGGCCGACGGCCGGAACCTGTACGTCGGGTCGCTGATGTCGGGCGGTTCGCTCGCCGAGCCGGTGGTGCGCAGCCAGGGCGGGACGGCCGACGACCGGCTGACCACGCCGAGCTGGGACGCGCGCGGCGACCTGTGGGTGGCCGACCGCGACCCGAAGAAACCGAGGCTCCTCCTGCTGCGCAAGGGCGAGGGCGAGCCCGTGGTCGTGCAGGCGCCGGAGCTCGACGGGCGCATCGAGGCGGTGCGGGTGGCCGCCGACGGTGTGCGCATCGCGCTGATCGTGGAGAAGGACGGCAGGAGCTCGCTCCAGATCGGCCGCATCGAGCGGTCCGGGTCCGGCGAGCCCGACGGCGCGTTCATCTTCGAACCGCGTTCCGTCGCGCCCCAGCTCGAGGAGGTCACGGCCATGTCCTGGGCCGGGGACAGCCGCCTCGTGGTGGTCGGCAGCGAGGAAGGGGGCGTGCAGCAGATGCAGTACGTCCAGGTCGACGGCTCCACTCCGCGGGGGACCTCGCCCTCCGCGCTGGCCAACGTCAAGGAGATCGCCGCGTCGGAGGACGACCAGCTGCCGCTGGTGGCGAACTCTGAGGCGGACGGGATCGTGCGGCTGTCGGCGGGAGAGCAGTGGCAGAAGGTGGTCCAGGACGGGACGGCGCCGGTGTATCCCGGCTAGAACGTCTTCGACGTCGTGTGCGTCCGCGGTGGGCCCGTCCGGTTTCCGGGCGGGCCCACCGTCGTTCCCGGGGTTGTCCACCGTCGTTCCCGGGGTTGTCCACAGGCGGTTCCCCGGGGGTTTTCCACAGGGGTGGTCGAGCGGGCCGGCCGTTGGCACAGTGGTGGCCATGCGGAGGTGGTGGCGGGACCTCACGGATCTGGTGCTGCCGGCCGAGTGCGGAGGCTGCGGGATGCCTCGCGCGGTGCTCTGTCCCGAGTGCCGTGCCGCCCTGACGGGGGCCGCTCCGTGCCGGGTGCGGCCGGTGCCCGAGCCGGCGGGGCTGTCCGTGGTGCACGCGGCGGCTCCCTACGGGGACGAGGTGCGGGCCATGCTCCTCGCCCACAAGGAGCGGGGTGCGCTGGCGCTGGCCGCACCCCTGGGCGCGGCCCTCGCGGGGGCCGTGCGGGCGGGGCTGGGGCCGGCGGGGCGCCTTGGCGCGGGACACGGGCCCGTGTCGCTGGTGCCCGTGCCGTCGGCGCGGTGGGCGGTGCGGGCGCGGGGCCATGATCCGGTGCGGCGGATCGCGCTCGCGGCGGCGGGGGAGCTGCGGCGCACCGGGACACCGGCCCGGGTGCTCGGTGTGCTGCGGCAGCGGCGTGCCGTGGCCGACCAGTCGGGGCTCAACTCCCGTCAGCGGGCGGTGAATCTGGCGGGCGCGCTGGAGGTGGCAGCCGGGGGCGAGCGGCTGCTGGCCGGAGGGGGGCGGGTCGTGCTGGTGGACGACCTGATGACGACGGGGGCGTCGCTGGCGGAGGCGGCGCGGGCGGTGAGGGCGGTGAGGACGGCGCGGTCGGGTACTCGGACGCTGCGATGGACGGGTGAGAGGACGGGACGGGTGGAGGTGTACCGGCGAATCGGGGGTAGGGAGGCCGGAGAAAGGAGTGTGATCGAGGGTGTGGAGCAGGCCGGAGAAAGGAGCGGAGAAACGGTCTGTTCGGCCGTGATCGCGGCACCTCCGGGTGCCTTCGAAATAAACCGGAACTGACCGAGAACTTGCATCGTTGCTGGTAATAAGAGGGTCAGTTCACCTGAACGGAGGTACGTATCAGTAGAGGGTGACGACATCCGTCCGGGCGAGATATGTTCGGTTGTGAGGCAATGGCGCAGGCCGTACCTCGCGCATCCGAGTGCCGAAGCATGGCTTTCCGGCAATCACCCGCATCGGTGGGGTGGAGATCTTGTCCTTGGGGGAGGAGGAGGTGAAAGTCACCGAGTCCGAGGTTCCGGGGCTCACCGGAGCCTGGTGCAAGAGGGAGATGCTCCGCCAGTGGCGCGGGGCTATCCGGGAACGGAGTTCTGCGTGGACATCGTCGTCAAGGGCCGCAAGACCGAGGTGCCTGAGCGGTTCCGCAAGCACGTGGCCGAGAAGCTGAAGCTGGAGAAGATCCAGAAGCTCGATGCCAAGGTGATCAGCCTCGACGTCGAGGTGTCCAAGGAGCCCAACCCCCGGCAGGCCGAGCGCAGCGACCGAGTGGAGATCACGCTCCACTCGCGCGGGCCGGTGATCCGGGCGGAGGCAGCGGCAAGCGACGCGTATGCAGCACTCGACCTGGCCGCGGACAAGCTCGAGGCCCGGCTGCGCAAGCAGCACGACAAGCGCTACACCCGCCGTGGCAACGGCAGGATCTCGGCGGCGGAGGTCGCCGACGTCGTCCCCGGGGCCGCGACCCTGAACGGCAGCGGTGACGTCGTCCGCGACGAGGAACCGGACGCCGTCCCCACCAAGAAGATCGGCTCGCTCGAGATCATGGGCGAAGGCCCTTGTGTCGTCCGCGAGAAGACCCACGTGGCAGCACCGATGACGCTCGACCAGGCGCTCTACGAAATGGAGCTGGTCGGGCACGACTTCTACCTTTTCGTCGACTCCGAGACGAAGGAACCCAGCGTCGTCTACCGACGCCACGCGTACGACTACGGGGTCATCCACCTCAGCACGGACCCGATGGTCACCCAGGGCGGAGCGGACGCGCCGAGCGGCGCGCTCGGCGGCTGACCGTCCCCGGTGACGGATGAGCCGGTGCCCCTGGGGGTGCGAGTGCGCCCCCAGGGGCACCGGTGTGCGACCACTTCACGCCTCGCTCCGTCACCCCGCGGACGTCCGGACATGGAATCATGGCCGGACCGGCCCAACCGGTGGGTCGTTGCCTTGGGTTGGCGATGCCGCGGAGAAACAGGCCACGGCCTTCAGGGGGAGGAACGATGGCGGACAGCTTCGGACCGATGCGTGCCGGCGACACCGGCGACGGAGTCGTCGCCTCCGGCCTGGACGGGAGCTCTTCACGCGAGGAGCCCATCAGGGTCCTCGTCGTCGACGACCACGCCCTCTTCCGACGCGGTCTGGAGATCGTGCTCGCGGCCGAGGAGGACATCCAGGTCGTCGGTGAGGCGGGGGACGGGGCGGAGGCGGTCGACAAGGCCGCCGACCTGCTGCCCGACATCGTGCTGATGGACGTACGGATGCCCAAGCGCGGCGGTATCGAGGCGTGCACCTCCATCAAGGAGGTGGCTCCCAGCGCAAAGATCATCATGCTGACGATCAGCGACGAGGAGGCCGACCTCTACGACGCGATCAAGGCGGGGGCGACCGGGTACCTCCTCAAGGAGATCTCCACGGACGAGGTGGCCACGGCCATCCGCGCGGTCGCCGACGGGCAGTCGCAGATCAGCCCCTCGATGGCGTCGAAACTGCTCACCGAGTTCAAGTCGATGATCCAGCGCACGGACGAACGCCGGCTGGTGCCCGCGCCGCGGCTCACCGACCGCGAGCTGGAGGTCCTCAAGCTGGTGGCCACGGGGATGAACAACCGTGACATCGCCAAGGAGCTCTTCATCTCCGAGAACACCGTGAAGAACCACGTGCGCAACATCCTGGAGAAGCTGCAGCTCCACTCCAGGATGGAGGCCGTGGTGTACGCGATGCGGGAGAAGATCCTCGAGATCCGCTAGGCGTCACCCCTCCGGCGTCACCCCAGGATGCGTACGAGCTCCGCGGCCAGTGGTTCGCGCAGCTCAGGGGCGTCCACCCGCTCGACCCTGACGTCCGTGCAGTCCACCCAGCCCGCGGCCTCCGCCAGGGCCTGGGCCACCGCCGGGACCGCCTTCAGGCCGTCCAGGGTGACCTGCCTGGCGACCAGCGTGCGGCCCTCCCGCGCCGGGTCGACCCGGCCGACGAGCCGGCCGCCGGCGAGCACCGGCATCGCGAAGTAGCCGTGGACCCGCTTGGGCTTGGGCGTGTACGCCTCCAGGCGATGCGTGAAGTCGAAGATCCGCTCCGTGCGCGCCCGTTCCCAGATGAGGGAGTCGAACGGCGACAGGAGCGTCGTACGGTGACGGCCGCGCGGGACCGATTCCAGCGCTGCCGGGTCCGCCCACGCGTTCCCGGCAGCTCTCGCTCCCGGGCTTCCCGCCCCGCCCTTCCCGGCCGCGCCCCTGCCCCAGCCCTCCACCGTCACGGCGACCAGACCCGAGTCCGCGATCACCGCGTCGACCTGTTCCAGCTTGAGACGGTGGTAGTCGGCGATGTCCGCGCGGGTGCCGACGCCGAGGGACTGCCCGGCCAGGCGGACGAGGCGCCGCAGGCACTCCCTGTCGTCCAGTTCGTCGTGCAGCAGGGGCTCGGGGACGGCACGCTCCGCGAGGTCGTAGACCCGCTTCCAGCCGCGCCGTTCCACGCACACCACCTCGCCGTACATCAGCGCGCGCTCGACGGCCACCTTCGTGCCCGACCAGTCCCACCACTCGCTGGTCTTCTTCGCCCCGCCCAGGTCCGTGGCCGTCAGCGGTCCTTCGGCGCGGAGCTGCTTGACGACTTGGTCGTAGACACCGTCGGGCAGGTCGTGGTTCCAGTGCGGGCGGGCGCGGTAGGCGCGGCGGCGGAACGCGAAGTGCGGCCACTCCTCCACGGGCAGGATGCAGGCCGCGTGGGACCAGTACTCGAAGGCGTGCGGTGCCGGGGGCGTCCCGCCCGGCACCGCCGACGTCCAGTACGCCTGCTCCACGGTCTTGCGGCCGACGGCGCCGAGGCGGGCGTACGGAATCAGTTCGTGGGAGCGGGCGAGGACGGAGATCGTGTCGAGCTGGACCGCGCCGAGGTGCCGCAGGACTCCGCGGACGCCCGCCCTGCGGTCCGGGGCGCCCAGGAAACCCTGTGCCCGCAGGACGATGCGGCGGGCTTCGTCCGCGGAGAGTTCGGTGGTGGGACGCGGGAGACTCGTCATGCCCACACGGTAGGCGGTGCCACTGACAACCGGGGCGCTCCGCGGCGGATCGCGGCGGTGCCGGGGCGGGAGCCGGCGCGCGAGCGCGCGGGACCCCGGGCGAGAGCCGCCGCTGTGCTCACCTGGCCGGCAGGTACGGCGCCGTCGACGGCAGGCCGAGGTCCGAGGGGAGCAGCGAGCCCACCCAGCAGTCCCTGCGCACGCCCTTGTTGTTGATGGCGGAGCGCAGGGTCCCCTCGACGGTGAAGCCGGCGCGCTCGGCGACCGCGCGGGACCCGGCGTTGCCGACCTCGGCACGCCATTCCACGCGGTCGACGGACAGGTCGGTGAAGGCCCAGCGGGAGACGGCGACGGTGGCCTCGGCGATGTAGCCGTTGCCGCGGTGCTCCTTCGTCGCCCAGTAGCCCACCTCGCCGACGCCCAGGGAGCGCATGGTGACGGAGAGCATGCCCGCCAGCTCCCCGGAGGGGAGGAAGACCCCGAAGGTGAAGGCCGAGCCGTCCGCCCAGCCCTCGGGCACGATCTGGTCCGTGAAGCCCGACGCGTGCTCGCGCAGATAGGGGGACGGGATGGTGGTCCAGCGCTGGATGTCGGGGTCCTGCGCGGCCTCGAAGACGGCGTCGGTGTCGTCCACGTCCACGGCGCGCAGGACGAGACGTTCGGTGGTCAGGGTGACGGGGTCCATCGGCCGATTCTGCTCGGGCAACCGGAGGGATGCCATTCCTTTGCCCTGTGTGAGCGGTTCGCTACTTTTCGCTGTGTGAACGCGGCACCTTCGGCGACCCCTGTCCGTTGTCCTGGTGGCTGTCCCCGGCAGACCTCCCGGTGCGGTGTGGTCCTCGCTTACGATGGCCGTTGCTCAAGCTGTGATTTGAAACTGTCTTTGAAACTGTCATCGAAACCGACCGTCCCAGGCCCGACCGGCAAGGAGACAAACCCCCGTGTCCGTCCTCTCGAAGATCATGCGTGCAGGCGAAGGCAAGATCCTGCGCAAACTGCACCGCATCGCGGACCAGGTCAACTCCATCGAAGAGGACTTCGTCGACCTCTCCGACGCCGAGCTGAGGGCCCTCACCGATGAGTACAAGCAGCGGTACGCCGACGGCGAGAGCCTCGACGACCTGATGCCCGAAGCCTTCGCGACCGTTCGCGAGGCGGCCAAGCGCGCCCTCGGCCAGCGTCACTACGACGTGCAGATCATGGGTGGCGCAGCGCTCCACCTCGGCTACGTCGCGGAGATGAAGACCGGTGAGGGCAAGACCCTCGTCGGCACCCTGCCCGCGTACCTGAACGCCCTCTCCGGAGCCGGCGTCCACCTCATCACGGTCAACGACTACCTGGCCGAGCGCGACTCCGAGATGATGGGCCGCGTCCACAAGTTCCTCGGTCTCGAGGTCGGCTGCATCCTCGCCAACATGACTCCGGCCCAGCGCCGCGAGCAGTACGCGTGCGACATCACGTACGGCACGAACAACGAGTTCGGCTTCGACTACCTGCGCGACAACATGGCCTGGTCCCAGGACGAACTCGTCCAGCGCGGCCACAACTTCGCGATCGTCGACGAGGTCGACTCCATCCTCGTCGACGAGGCCCGGACGCCGCTGATCATCTCCGGCCCGGCCGACCAGGCCACCAAGTGGTACGGCGACTTCGCCAAGCTGGTCATCCGCCTGAAGAAGGGCGAGCCCGGCAACCCCCTGAAGGGCATCGAGGAGACCGGCGACTACGAGGTCGACGAGAAGAAGCGCACCGTCGCCATCCACGAGTCCGGCGTCGGCAAGGTCGAGGACTGGCTGGGCATCGACAACCTCTACGAGTCGGTGAACACCCCGCTCGTCGGTTACCTGAACAACGCCATCAAGGCCAAGGAACTGTTCAAGAAGGACAAGGACTACGTCGTCATCGACGGCGAAGTCATGATCGTCGACGAGCACACCGGCCGTATCCTCGCCGGCCGCCGCTACAACGAGGGCATGCACCAGGCGATCGAGGCGAAGGAAGGGGTGGACATCAAGGACGAGAACCAGACGCTCGCCACGATCACCCTGCAGAACTTCTTCCGCCTCTACAAGCGCCAGGACCACAGCGGCAAGGAAGTGCCCGGTCTCTCCGGCATGACCGGTACGGCCATGACCGAGGCCGCCGAGTTCCACCAGATCTACAAGCTCGGTGTGGTCCCGATCCCGACCAACCGGCCGATGCAGCGCAAGGACCAGTCGGACCTGATCTACCGCACGGAGATCGCCAAGTTCGACGCGGTGGTCGACGACATCGCCGAGAAGCACGAGAAGGGCCAGCCGATCCTCGTCGGCACGACGTCGGTCGAGAAGTCCGAGTACCTCTCGCAGCAGCTCTCCAAGCGGGGCATCCAGCACGAGGTGCTGAACGCCAAGCAGCACGACCGGGAGGCGACGATCGTCGCCCAGGCCGGCCGCAAGGGCGCCGTCACCGTCGCGACCAACATGGCCGGCCGTGGTACCGACATCAAGCTCGGCGGCAACCCCGAGGACCTCGCGGAGGCGGAGCTGCGGCAGCGCGGCCTCGACCCCGAGGAGCACATCGAGGAGTGGGCGCACGCCCTGCCCGCGGCCCTGGAGCGGGCCGAGGCGGCGGTGAAGACCGAGAAGGACGAGGTCCACGACCTCGGCGGGCTCTACGTGCTGGGCACCGAGCGGCACGAGTCGCGGCGCATCGACAACCAGCTCCGCGGCCGAAGCGGCCGTCAGGGAGACCCGGGCGAGTCCCGCTTCTACCTCTCCCTGGGCGACGACCTGATGCGTCTGTTCAAGGCGCAGATGGTCGAGCGCGTCATGTCGATGGCGAACGTGCCGGACGACGTGCCGATCGAGAACAAGATGGTCACGCGCGCCATCGCCTCCGCCCAGTCGCAGGTCGAGCAGCAGAACTTCGAGACCCGCAAGAACGTCCTGAAGTACGACGAGGTGCTCAACCGGCAGCGCGAGGTCATCTACGGCGAGCGCCGTCGCGTCCTCGAGGGCGAGGACCTGCAGGAGCAGATCCAGCACTTCATGGACGACACCATCGACGCCTACATCGCGGCCGAGACCGCCGAGGGCTTCGCCGAGGAGTGGGACCTCGACCGGCTGTGGGGCGCCTTCAAGCAGCTCTACCCGGTGAAGGTCACCGTCGACGAGATGGAGGAGGAGGCCGGCGACCGTTCCGGTCTGACCGCCGAGTTCATCTCCGAGTCCATCAAGGACGACATCCACGACCAGTACGCGGCCCGTGAGGCGCAGCTCGGTTCCGAGATCATGCGTGAGCTGGAGCGCCGGGTCGTGCTGTCGGTCCTGGACCGCAAGTGGCGTGAGCACCTCTACGAGATGGACTACCTCCAGGAGGGCATCGGCCTGCGCGCGATGGCCCAGAAGGACCCGCTGGTCGAGTACCAGCGCGAGGGCTTCGACATGTTCAGCGCCATGATGGACGGCATCAAGGAGGAGTCCGTCGGCTACCTGTTCAACCTGGAGGTCCAGGTCGAGCAGCAGGTCGAGGAGGTCCCGGTCGAGGACTCCGCGCCGTCCCTGGCGAAGCAGGAGGCGGTCCCCGCGGGCGCGGCGCGCCCCGAGATCCGCGCCAAGGGTCTCGACGCCCCGCAGCGGCCGGACCGGCTGCACTTCTCCGCGCCGACCGTGGACGGCGAGGGCGGCGTCGTCGAGGGCGACTTCGCCAGCGACGAGCCCGTGCGGTCCGAGGCGGACGGCCTCACGCGCGCGGAGCGCCGCAAGGCGCAGAAGGGTGGCGTGCGCCGCCGCAAGAAGTGAGTGAGGGGCGCCTGCGGCGGGTGAGTGCCGTCGTACGCGACCGATGACACGGGATGGGCCGGACACCAGGTGTCCGGCCCATCCCGTTTCCGTGACCGCGTGGTCAGGGCCGCGACCGGGGGCCGGGACCGGGACCGTGGGCCGGGACCGTGGGCCGGGACCGTGGGCCGGGACCGGGGGCAGGGCCAGGGCCGGCTGGCCCCGGGGCCGGATGCCGTCGGTCCGCGGTCCGGATGCCGCGGCCGGTGGCGTTCAGTCGTGCGAGCGGGGTGCGCGGGGGCCGCCGAGTTCGATCGCGGTGCAGCGCCAGCGGAGGTCGGGGCCCTGCTCCAGGCGGAAGGCCATGGCCCGGAGCTGGTCGCCGGCGCCGATGCGGGCGAACGCCTCGACGGCGTCCGGGCGCGCGACGTAGTAGCCGATGTCCCGGACCACGGGGCGGGCGCCGCGGGTGCGCAGCGGGCCGAGCTCGGCGAGCCGGACCAGTTCGTCGTAGGCCCGGCCCGCGGTGTGGCGCAGCATGCAGTGGACGGGACGGGCACCGCTCAGCACGGCCAGCAGACGCTCGGCGAAGACGTCGGTCGGGCGGGGTGCCGGAGCGGGCCGGGGTGCCGGAGCGGGGCGCCCGGGCGTTTCGGGAGCCGCCGTGGCGGGCTTCCGGGCCCCGCCCGGGGGCAGGGGGCTCGTGCTCGTCCCTGCCCCACCGCGCGGTGGAGTGCTCGTCCCGGCCTCGTCCGGCGGCGGGATGGTCGCGGAGGGGGCGGGGGACGGGCTCGTGCCCCGGGGAGGGCTGCCGTCCGGGCGCCGGGCGGGGGCGCCCGTTCCCGGGTTGCGCGGCGGGGCACCACCGGGGCGGCGGGAGTCCCGACGGCCGGGAGGACGGGTGCCCGGGTGGCGCCTGGTCCTCGTCATCACCTTGTTCATACGTCGTCCCCGCTCGTCGTCCGGACCGGCGATACCAACCGGTAACTTTCGTGTCGGGGATCTTGTACGAGCCGGGAAGGGGCTCGCGCAAGGACGGCGGGCGCGCGCAGCGGCCTCGGGAGAATTCACCTATCAGGGTTGCCGGGAGGGGTGGAACCCTTGGCGGTGAAGGGGAGTACCGGGTGAATCGCGGGCGTGCGGTGGACGCCGGGGAGTGCGCGGCCCGGACCTCGAAAGGGGACGCCCGCACGTATCCTGAAGTCCCTCCTCAAGGCGCGGGACCGCCCTCCCCGGAGTGCTCGCACCGCGTGACCCCCGGAGCCCCGACTACGAAAGCGGCCAGCCATGCGCGTCTACGTCCCCCTGACCCTCTCCGGTCTCGCCGAGGCGTACAAGACGGGAGAGCTGCAGACGGGACCGTTCGTCGCCTACGCCGTCACGCCCGCCCTGCGCGAGTGGTACCTCTCCGAGGACATCGAGGAACTGGAGTACGCGGCGCTGAGCCGTGCCGGGCTCGCCTCGCTGCGGCTGCTCGCGGCCGATCCGGAGGCCGCGCGGCGCCGGGTCGTCGTCGCCGTCGACGTCCCGGACCGGGCGGCGGCGGCCGATCCCGACCGGGGACTCGACCCCGCGGCGCTCGGCGAGGTGCGGGTCTCCCAGGACGTGACCCTGGCGAAGGCGGCGGCCGTGCACGTCGACTCGGACGACGCCGAGGCGGACGTGACCGCGGCCGCGGCGGCGCTCGGAGCGGCGGACGCGGGGGACGACGACGCCCGGTTCACCGTCGACGGGGCCGAGGACCACGAACTGCTGTGGTTCGCCACGCAGGAGATCCCCGGGCTGGTCGGACTCGGGGGGTGACCGCCCGCGCGGCCTGCCGTTTCCCGCCCACGACGAGGCGTTGTCGGCGGCGGCGGGTACGTTCTCGGTATGGGGAAGCGAGGAAGCGCGCACATCGTGTGGGACTGGAACGGCACGCTGTTCCACGACAATGACGCGATCATCGGGGCGACGAACGCGGCGTTCACCGAGCTGGGGCTCGAGCCGATCACCTTGGAGCAGTACCGGGCGATGTACTGCGTGCCCGTGCCGAGGTTCTACGAGCGGCTGATGGGACGGCTGCCCACGGACGCCGAGTGGCAGGTCATGGACGACACCTTCCACCGGTACTACGCCGAGCACCGAGGAAGGTGCGGGCTCACCACCGGGGTGCCCGCGCTGCTCGCCGACTGGGAGGCCGCGGGCCGCAGCCAGTCGCTCCTGAGCATGTACGTGCACGAGGACCTGGTCCCGCTGGTCCGGGGCTTCGGCATCGAGCCGCACTTCGTACGGGTCGACGGGCGGACCGGTCCCTCCGGCGGCAGCAAGGCCGAGCACATGGTGCGCCACCTCGCCGCCCTCGCGGGTGTCGAACCGTCACGCGTGGTGGTGATCGGCGACGCGGTGGACGACGCGACGGCCGCGCGGCACGTCGGCGCCGGTGCCGTCCTCTACACCGGGGGCTCCCACAGCCGCGCCAGTCTGGAGGAGGCCGGCGTTCCCGTGGTGGACAGCCTGGAGGAGGCGGTCGAGGAGGCCGGGAGGCTGGCGGCCTGAGGCGTCCGCCCGCCTCCCGGACAACGCGGCCACGGGCCCTCCCCGGCAACCCGCCACGGGCCCTCCCGGACAACGCGCCGAAGGGCCCCGCCCGGCGGTCGGCCGAGGAGCCGTGCCCGTCAGTTCACCGGGGCCTTCGAGCGCAGCACCTTGAGGAACTCGCGCATCCAGGCCGGGTGGTCCGGCCAGGCACGGGAGGAGACCAGCGTGCCGTCGACCACGGCCTCCGCGTCCTGGAAGGTCGCGCCCGCCGCCTGCATGTCGAGCTCCAGCGCGGGATAGGCCGTGACGCGGCGCCCGCTCAGGCTGTCCACGGCCGCGGTCAGCAAGGGGCCGTGACAGATCTGGGCCACCGGCTTGTCCGCGTCGAAGAAGGACTTCAGGATCTTGCGGAGTTCGAGGTCGTTGCGGAGGTACTCCGGCGCGCGTCCGCCGGGGATGACCAGGGCGGCGTACGCGCCGGGGTCGACCTCCGCGAACGAGAGGTCCGCGGGCCAGGTGTAGCCGGGCTTCTCGGTGTACGTGTCGAAGCCGGGCTCGAAGTCGTGGACGACGAACTGCAGCTTCTTGCGGGTGGGGGCCGCGATGTGGACCTCGTACCCCTCCTCGCGCAGACGCTGGTAGGGGTAGAGGACCTCCAGCGACTCCGCCGCGTCGCCGGTGACAATGAGGATTTTCGCTGACATGGTGCTGCGCTCCCGTCGGCCGTCCTTGCGCGTCGCGTCCGCCGTCCCGGCCCGCCTCCGGGGGAGGTGTCTGCCGGGGGGCGGAACACTGTCCGTGGGACGACGGTAGCCCGCGGCCGGTCCGCACTGCATGCCGCCGCCCCCGTCGTCCCTGTGCATAGTGTCAAAGTTCCACCCCCGGTTTTGTACACATACGGCTCATGACGACTCCCCGGTCGGGGGCGATAGCCTGGTGGCGTGATCAGCGCGATATCTCGCGGGGGCATCGTCGCCCCTGCCCCGCGCCCGGAGCGCACGGACGACATCCGTGACCGGGCGTCGATCGCTGATCCTCACGGGCGGGGCGGGGCCCTGACGACGGCCGTGCGCGCGAGCGGGAACGCCGCGAGCGCTCACGGAAGCGCGGTCCGTACGCCGGCGGCACTCCGGGACGGCCTGCCGCCGGGACCGGCGTCACCGTTTCCGGGACGTTTCGGAACGGCCGATATCCCCCTGTCCTTCTCCCCTTGCGGCATAGCGTCGAACCTGACCGGAAATCCCGCGTCACGACGTTGCGCCGGAAGCGAAGAGACCGTATTTCCTTCAACGTCACGCAACGGCGCGCGACAGGAGCCAGAGGACAATGCAGACCAAGCTGGACGAAGCCAAGGCCGAGCTGCTCGAGAGGGCCGCCCGGGTAGCTGAGAACAGCCCGGCCGGGGGGCACCTGCCGACCGGGACGACGGGCGAGGGCACCCCCGACCGGGACACCGTGCTCACGTTCCTCCAGCGCTACTACCTGCACACGGCCCCGGAGGACCTCACCGACCGCGACCCGGTCGACGTCTTCGGAGCGGCCTTCTCCCACTACAGACTGGCCGAGACGCGCCCCCAGGGCACGGCCAACGTGCGCGTGCACACGCCCACCGTCGAGGAGAACGGCTGGACCTCCAGCCACTCCGTCGTCGAGGTGGTCACGGACGACATGCCCTTCCTCGTCGACTCGGTGACCAACGAGCTGTCCCGCCAGGGACGCGGCATCCACGTCGTCGTCCACCCGCAGTTCGTCGTACGGCGCGACCTCACCGGCAAGCTCATCGAGGTGCTGCCCGTCCGGCCCTCCGCCGAGGGCCTGCCGCACGACGCGCACGTCGAGTCCTGGATCCACGTCGAGATCGACCGGGAGACCGACCGCGCCGACCTGAAGCAGATCACCGCCGATCTGCTGCGCGTCCTGTCCGACGTCCGTGAGGCCGTCGAGGACTGGGAGAAGATGCGCGACGCGGCGCTGCGGATCGCCGAGGAGCTCCCCGGCGAGCCCACCGCCGACGACCTGCGCGACCAGGAGGTCGAGGAGGCCCGCGAGCTGCTGCGCTGGCTCGCCGGCGACCACTTCACCTTCCTCGGCTACCGCGAGTACCAGCTCCGCGACGACGACTCGCTGGCCGCCGTCCCCGGCACCGGGCTCGGCATCCTGCGCTCCGACCCGCAGCACGGCGAGGACAGCCACCCGGTCAGCCCGTCCTTCGAGCGGCTGCCCGCCGACGCCCGGGCCAAGGCCCGCGAGCACAAGCTGCTGATCCTGACCAAGGCGAACAGCCGCGCCACCGTGCACCGGCCGTCGTACCTGGACTACGTCGGGGTCAAGAAGTTCGACGAGAACGGCGAGGTCGTCGGGGAGCGCCGCTTCCTCGGCCTGTTCTCCTCCGCCGCGTACACCGAGTCCGTGCGCCGGGTGCCCGTCGTCCGCCGCAAGGTCGACGAGGTCCTGCGCGGCGCCGGGTTCTCGCCCAACAGCCACGACGGACGCGACCTGCTCCAGATCCTGGAGACCTACCCGCGCGACGAGCTGTTCCAGACCCCCGCCGACGAGCTCCGGGCGATCGTCACGTCCGTCCTGTACCTCCAGGAGCGCCGCCGGCTGCGGCTCTACCTGCGCCAGGACGAGTACGGGCGCTACTACTCGGCCCTCGTCTACCTCCCGCGCGACCGCTACACCACCGGTGTGCGCCTGCGGATCATCGACATCCTCAAGGAAGAGCTCAACGGCACCAGCGTCGACTTCACGGCCTGGAACACCGAGTCGATCCTGTCCCGGCTGCACTTCGTGGTCCGGGTCGAGCCCGGCACCGAGCTGCCGCAGCTCTCCGACTCCGACAAGGAGCGCATCGAGGCGCGCCTCGTCGAGGCCGCCCGCTCCTGGGCCGACGGCTTCGCGGAGGCGCTGACCGCCGAGTGCGGCGAGGAGCGCGCCGCCGAACTGCTGCGCCGGTACGGCAACGCCTTCCCCGAGGGCTACAAGGCCGACCACTCCCCGCGTTCCGCCGTCGCCGACCTGGTCCACCTCCACGCGCTCGACCAGGATCCCGGCAAGGACTTCGCGCTCAGCCTGTACGAGCCGGTGGGCACGGCACCCGGCGAGCGCCGCTTCAAGATCTACCGCGGCGGCGAGCAGGTCTCGCTCTCCGCGGTCCTGCCCGCCCTGAACCGCATGGGCGTCGAGGTCACCGACGAGCGGCCCTACGAGCTGCGCTGCTCGGACCGTACGACCGCGTGGATCTACGACTTCGGCCTGCGCCTGCCCAAGTCCCTGAACGGCAACGGCGACTACCTCGGCGACGACGGCCGCGAGCGGTTCCAGAAGGCCTTCGCCGCCACCTGGACCGGACAGGCCGAGAACGACGGCTTCAACGCCCTCGTGCTGAGCGCCGGGCTCACCTGGCGGCAGTCGATGGTGCTGCGCGCCTACGCGAAGTACCTGCGCCAGGCCGGCTCCACCTTCAGCCAGGACTACATGGAGGACACCCTCCGCAACAACGTCCACACCACCCGGCTGCTCGTCTCGCTGTTCGAGGCGCGCATGTCGCCGGAGCGCCAGCGCGCCGGGGTCGAGCTGACCGACGCCCTGCTGGAGGAGCTGGAAGCGGCCCTCGACCAGGTGGCCTCGCTGGACGAGGACCGGATCCTGCGGTCCTTCCTCCACCTGATCAAGGCGACCCTGCGCACGAACTTCTTCCAGCGGACGGCCGACGGCACGCCGCACGAGTACGTCTCCATGAAGTTCGACCCGACGGCCATCCCGGACCTCCCCGCGCCGCGCCCGGCGTTCGAGATCTGGGTGTACTCGCCGCGCGTCGAGGGCGTGCACCTGCGCTTCGGCAAGGTCGCGCGCGGCGGTCTGCGCTGGTCCGACCGGCGCGAGGACTTCCGCACGGAGATCCTCGGCCTGGTCAAGGCGCAGATGGTGAAGAACACCGTCATCGTGCCGGTCGGCGCCAAGGGCGGCTTCGTCGCCAAGCAGCTGCCCGACCCGTCCGTGGACCGCGACGCGTGGATGGCCGAGGGCGTCGCCAGCTACAAGACCTTCATCTCGGCGCTGCTTGACATCACCGACAACATGGTGGCCGGCGAGGTCGTGCCCCCGGCGGACGTCGTCCGGCACGACGAGGACGACACCTACCTGGTGGTCGCGGCCGACAAGGGCACCGCGACGTTCTCGGACATCGCCAACCAGGTCGCGGAGTCGTACGACTTCTGGCTCGGCGACGCCTTCGCCTCCGGCGGCTCCGCGGGGTACGACCACAAGGGCATGGGCATCACCGCCCGCGGCGCCTGGGAGTCCGTGAAGCGGCACTTCCGGGAACTCGGCGTCAACACCCAGACGCAGGACTTCACCGTGGTCGGCGTCGGCGACATGTCCGGCGACGTGTTCGGCAACGGCATGCTGCTCTCCGAGCACATCCGCCTGGTCGCCGCGTTCGACCACCGGCACATCTTCATCGACCCGACCCCGGACGCGGAGACCTCCTACGCCGAGCGCCGCCGTCTCTTCGAGCTGCCGCGCTCCTCGTGGGCCGACTACGACACCGAGCTGATCTCGGCCGGTGGCGGCGTCTTCCCGCGCAGCGCCAAGTCCGTGCCGGTCAACGCGCACATCCGCGAGGCCCTCGGCATCGAGTCGAACGTCGCGAAGATGACGCCGGCCGACCTGATGCGGGCGATCCTCCAGGCGCCCGTCGACCTGCTGTGGAACGGCGGCATCGGCACGTACGTGAAGTCGTCGGCCGAGTCGCACGCCGAGGTCGGCGACAAGGCCAACGACGCCATCCGCGTCGACGGCGCCGACCTGCGCGTCAAGGTCGTCGGCGAGGGCGGCAACCTGGGTCTGACCCAGCTCGGCCGGATCGAGTTCGCCCAGCACGGCGGCAGGATCAACACGGACGCCATCGACAACAGCGCGGGCGTGGACACCTCCGACCACGAGGTGAACATCAAGATCCTGCTCAACGCGGTGGTGGCCAACGGCGATCTGACCGTCAAGCAGCGCAACAGGCTGCTCGCCGAGATGACCGACGAGGTCGGCGCCCTGGTGCTGCGCAACAACTACGCGCAGAACGTGGCGATCTCCAACGCGCTGGCCCAGTCCCCGAGCATGCTCCACGCCCAGCAGCGCTTCCTGCGCCACCTGGTCCGCGAGGGGCACCTCGACCGGGCCCTGGAGTTCCTGCCCACCGAGCGGCAGATCCGCGAGCGGCTCAACGCGGGCCAGGGGCTGACCGGTCCCGAGACGGCGGTCCTGCTCGCGTACACGAAGATCACGGTCTCCGTCGACCTGCTCGCCACCTCACTGCCCGACGACCCGTATCTGCACAGCCTGCTGCTCGCGTACTTCCCGACGGCGCTGCGCGACCAGTTCCGCGAGCAGATCGAGGGGCACGCGCTGAGCCGGGAGATCGTGACGACCGTCCTGGTCAACGACACGGTCAACACGGGCGGTACGAGCTTCCTGCACCGTCTGCGCGAGGAGACGGGTGCCTCGCTGGAGGAGATCGTCCGGGCGCAGACCGCGGCCCGCGCGATCTTCAACTCCAGTGCGGTGTGGGACGCGGTGGAGGCGCTCGACAATGTCGTCGCCGCCGACGTGCAGACCCGCATCCGGCTGCACTCGCGCCGTCTCGTCGAGCGCGGCACGCGCTGGCTGCTCAACAACCGGCCGCAGCCGCTCCAGCTCGCCGAGACGATCAGCTTCTTCACCGACGGTGTCGAGCAGGTGTGGTCGGAGCTGCCCAAGCTGGTCCGCGGCACGGACCTGGAGTGGTACCAGCAGATCTACGACGAGCTGACGGACGCCGGCGTGCCGGACGAACTCGCCACCCGCGTGGCCGGGTTCTCCTCCGCCTTCCCGGCGCTGGACATCGTCTCGGTGGCCGACCGCACGGGCAAGGACCCGATGGCCGTCGCCGAGGTCTACTACGACCTCGCCGACCGTCTCGGCATCACGCAGCTCATGGACCGCATCATCGAGCTGCCGCGCGCCGACCGCTGGCAGTCCATGGCCCGCGCCTCGATCCGCGAGGACCTGTACGCGGCCCACGCGGCGCTGACCGCAGAGGTCCTGTCGGCGGGCAACGGGACCTCCACCCCCGAGCAGCGCTTCGAGGCCTGGAAGGAGAGGAACACGGCGATCCTCGGCCGGGCCCGCACCACCCTGGACGAGATCCAGGGCTCGGACTCGTTCGACCTCGCCAACCTGTCGGTGGCGATGCGGACGATGAGGACCCTGCTGCGCTCGCATTCCTGAGCACCACGCGAACGGGGGCGCCCCGGGCCCCCGACGGCACGCCGTGGACCTGGGACGGATACAGATCTCCGGGCCCACGTGACACCCACCAT
>NZ_JBHYPZ010000073.1:28587-33542 GCF_042746485.1 Streptomyces sp. NPDC058751
GCCCCGGGCCGGTCATGGCCCGGGGCGCCCCCGTTCGCGTGTGCGGGAGCGGGCCCGGTCGTGAGGGGTCGGGTTCGGCCCTGCCGCCCGTCCGCGGTGATTCTCCGGCGAAATCCCGGCTCGCGATTTACCTATACCCGGCAAATAGGATATTTCGCTTAAGGTGGCCTCGACCGAGGACAGACCTGTGGAGGATCCGGACCCGTGACAGTGCATCTCTCCGAGGGCCGGGCCCCCGTCGCGACCCTGCCCGCCCCCGTCGTCCGCCCCCGCTCCGCCCCGAGCGCCCCGAGGGCCCGTCGGCTCGCCCTGGAGGTCGCCCGGTTCGCCGTCGTCGGCGGCAGCGGGGTCGCCGTCAACATCCTCGTCTTCAACCTGGCGCTGCACGGCCTGAGGTGGGCGCCGATGACCGCCACGGTGGTCGCGAGCTGTGTCGCCATGGGGTCGAACTACCTCGGCTTCCGCTACTTCGCCTACCGGGACCGGGCCTCGCGCACCCGGCGTCAGATCGCCCTCTTCTTCGCGTTCAGCGGGCTCGGCGTCGCCATGGAGAGCGTGCTGTTCTACGCCGGCTATCACGGGCTGGGGATGGACGGCCCGCTCGGCTCGAACGTCGCCAAGGCGCTGTCGATCGTCCTGGCCTCGGCGTTCCGCTTCGTGGTGTACCGGACGTGGGTGTTCCAACACGCGAAGAACGGTCGATAGCAATCCAAATCGGGCTTGAATGTCTACGATTAATAGGATGAACGTGGATCAACCTCGCGCATCCGCCGAACATCACGTGCCCGCCGAACATCACGCGTCCGCCGGGTCCGGGCCGGGGAAGCCCGCCGTCTCCGTGGTCGTCATCGTCTACAACGACGCGGCCAGGCTGCCCACGGCCGTGCGCTCCGTCCTGGACCAGACGCTGCGCGACGTCGAGGTGATCGTCGTCGACGACCGCAGCACGGACGGCTCGTACGAGGTGGCGCGCGGGCTGGCCGCGGCGCACCCCGGCCGGGTCCGCGCCTGCCGGCTGCCCGAGAACAGCGGCGGCTGCGGCGCCCCCCGCAACCGCGGCATCACCGAGGCCCGCGGTGCCTACGTCGTCTTCCTCGACAGCGACGACGTCCTGGAGCGCAACGCCTGCCGCAACCTGCTGGAGGCCGCCGAGGCCACCGGAGCGGACCTGGTCTCCGGACTGTGCGTGCGCGTGCACGTCGACTCGCGCACCGGCAAGGAGGTCAAGTGGTACCCCTGGCTGTACGAGCGCACCCGGACCCTGGAGTCGATCTCCGAACTGCCCGACCTGCTGGTCTTCGACACCCTGTCGACCAACAAGTGCTACCGCAGGCGGTTCCTGCTCGACGAGGGGCTGCGCTTCCCGGTCGGCATCCACTACGAGGACCTGCTCTTCTCCGCCCAGGCGTACGCCACCGCCCGCCGCATCACCCTCATCCCCAACCGGGTGTACGACTGGCGGGTCGCCGACAGCGCCGCGGCGAAGTCCATCAGCAACCGGCGTGACGAGATCGCCAACTTCGCGCACCGCATGGAGATCCACCGCAGGGTCGACCGACTCCTCGCGGACAAGGGGCTCCTGGAGCTGAAGTTCGCCAAGGACGTGAAGTTCCTCAAGCACGACCTCGTGCTGCACCTGCGCGAACTGCCCTTCCGCGACGCGGCCTTCCGCGAGGAGTTCGCGGCGATCGCCCGGCACTACCTGGAGTCGATCGACCGCGCGGCCTTCGACGAGACCGAACCCGTCCAGGCCATCTGCGCCTACCTCCTCCAGGTGAGCGACTGGGACAACCTGCTGCCCGCCGTGGACACGCTCGCCAACCGCGACAAGATCTCCTCGCCGCTCGTGGAGCGCGACGGCCGCGTGTACTGGTGCGCCGAGCACCTCGACGACCCCTTCGGCCGGCACGTCCTGGACGTCACCGAACTCGGTCACCACGTCAAGCCGGTCGACCGGATGTTCCTGCGCAACGTGCTGACCTCGTACGAGAGCACCGGCGCGACCGTCCGCCTCGCCGGGCGCGTCACCAACCCGCTCGGGGTGATCCCGCCCGGCGCCCGGATCGCCGGCGAGCTGGAGTTCTACGCCCGCCGCCCCGGGGTGCGCTTCCAGACCTTCCGCTTCCCCGTGACGCACGTACGGCACGAGGGCGGGACCGTCGCCTGGGAGAGTGCGGCGAACCTCCTGGCCGTACGGCCGCTGGGCATCGTGGACGCCGTGTGGGACGTACGGCTCCACCTCGACGTCGACGGCGTGCGCACCAGCACGCGGATCACTGCCGCCGACCCCGGTCCGGCCGCGGGGAAGGTGCCCGTCAGGCCCCGGCTCACCCGGCTGGTCGCCGACGGCATGGAGCCGGTCGTCTCCTCGCGCGGACACCTCTCCTTCCGGCTGGTTCCCGACAAGAAGGCGAACGTCGTCGTGCTGCGCGGTGTGCACGGCAGGGCCGCCACCCTCGCCAAGACCGGGTACCGCAGGGCCCGTTCCCTGCGCAAGGAACTCACCTCGGGCGAGACCAAGATCCGCGTCTACCACGAGGTGTTCAGCCGGCTGCCCCACCGCAAGGGGCTCGTCGTCTTCGAGAGCCACCTGGGCCGCCAGTACAGCGACAGCCCCCGGGCGCTCTACGAGGAGATGCGCCGCCAGGGCCTGGAGTTCGAGCCGGTCTGGTCGTACACCGGCAGCCCGGCCGGCTTCCCGGACGACGCCACCCTCGTGCGCCGCTGGTCGCTGCCCTACCTCCGGGCGCTCGCGCAGGCCGAGTTCTGGGTCGACAACCAGAGCTACCCGCTGAAGCTGACCAAGCGGCCGGGCACGACGTACATCCAGACCTGGCACGGATCCGCGCTCAAGCGGATGGGCTTCGACGAGGCCGAATGGAAGCTCAAGTCCCGTGAGGCGCAGGCCGAACAGCAGAGGACACTGGACCGCTTCGACCGGTTCCTCATCCGCTCCGAGCACGATGTGCGCACCCTCGCGCGGGCGTTCCGGCTGAAGGAGCGGACCCTGCTGCGCGTCGGATACCCGCGCAACGACGCCCTCGTACGGGCCAGACAGCGGGAGGCGGCCGGAGGCGGGCGCGAACGCGGGCCGCTGGCGGCGGAACTGGGCGTCCCCGGCGACCGGCAGGTCCTCCTGTACGCCCCGACCTTCCGCACGCGCGGCGGCGGACAGCGGCGGTTCGAGCTTCCCTTCGACGTCGAGCGCTTCGCCGACGCCTTCGGCGACCGCTACGTCCTCCTGGTCCGCTCCCACTACCTGAACCACCTCGTGCTCCCGCCGTCCGTGCGCGGCCGGGTCGTCGACGTCACCGCGATCCACGACGTGACCCCGCTGCTCGCCCTCGCCGACGGGCTGATCACCGACTACTCGTCCGTGATGTTCGACTACGCCCTCCTCGACCGCCCGATGTTCTTCTTCGCGTACGACTACGACGCGTACGTCCACGAGGGCCGCGGAACCTACTTCGACCTGCTGGAGCGGGCGCCGGGACCCGTGGTGCGGACCGAGGACGAACTGCACGCCGTGCTCGGCTCGCTGGAGGAACAGTCCGTCAAGTACGCGCCCAGGCGCGAGCAGTTCCTCGCCGACTTCGGCGAGTACGACAAGGGGACGGCGGCCCGGAGCGTCGTCGACCAGTTCTTCGGGCACTGGAGGCACGCGTGACCGGCCCGCGGCGGGACGTCTTCCTCGTCTCCAACAGCGTCGACGAACTGGGCGGGGTGACCACCTGGTCGCACCAGATGGCCCGGCTCTTCACAGAGCGCGGCCACCGCGTGCACGTCGTGGGCGTCACCGAGCCCGCCGTGCCGCAGGAACTGGGCGAACTCCCGTACCCCACCACGACGCTGTACGACGTCCACCCGCCCCGGGTCGGACCGGCGCGCGGCCTGAGGGGGCGGCTCGACGTCGCCGGGCGGAGGCTGCGCGCCGAGCGGACGGCGGGCATGCGGGCGAAGGCCGCCGAGCTGACGGCGCTGTTCCGGGCCGCGCGCCCCGGCGCCGTCGTGATCGTCACCCAGGTGTGGGCCATGGAATGGGTGGAGCTCGCCGACACCCGCGGGCTGACCGTCGTCGGGATGAGCCACGAGTCCTACGCGTACTGCCGGACGACCTCGCGCTTCAGACGGGTCCTGAAGCACTACAAGGACGTCGACCGGATGCTCGCGCTCACCCGTGAGGACGCCGACCTGTGGATCGGGCAGGGCATGAACAACGCCTCCTTCATGCCGAACCCCCTCCCGTTCGTGCCCGAGGTGCCCTCGCCGCGTACCGGGAACGCCGTCGTCAGCGTGGGCCGGCTGCACGACCAGAAGGGCATCGACATGCTCCTCGACGCCTGGGCCGAGGTCACCCCGCTCCACCCCGACTGGCGGCTGCGGATCTACGGCTCCGGCGAGGACGAGGAGATCCTGCGGAAGCAGTGCACCGCCCTCGGGCTCGACGGCTCGGTCGACTGGATGGGACGGACGAACGACGTCCCGGGCGCCCTGCGCGGGGGCTCGGTCTTCGCGCTCTCCTCACGCGGCGAGGGCTTCCCCCTCGCCCTCATGGAGGCGATGGCCGCCGGTCTGCCGTGCGCCGCCTTCGACTGCGCGCCCGGCGTCCGCGAGATCGTCCGGGACGGCGAGGACGGTCTGCTGGCCGCCCTCGGCAACACCGGTGAACTGGCCCGCCGGCTGGACACGCTGATGTCCGACAAGGCGCTGCGGGACTCCATGGGAGACGCGGCGCGCGCGAACGTGCAGCGCTTCACCACGGACGAGATCGTCCGCAGGTGGGAGGCACTGTTCGCGTTCCTGGAGCGCTGAGCGGCCCGTCCGGGGGCACGCGCTCGGCGGACCCGGTGCGCCTACTTGCCCGTGAACTTCTCGTACTCCTTGAGGACGTCCGCGGTCGGGCCGTCCATGCGCAGTTCGCCGCGCTCCAGCCACAGCACGCGGTCGCAGGTGTC
>NZ_JBHYPZ010000074.1:0-31316 GCF_042746485.1 Streptomyces sp. NPDC058751
GTACATCACATGCCCGTCGCCACCGACGATCACATCTCCGTCCAACGGCGACGGGCGGATGTACCGGCACGGCCCCGACCCACCCACCGGCCCGGACCGCGCCCTGGTCATCCGCCGGAGGCCGCCGCTCCGGTCAGGCCGAGGAGCAGGATCCGGGTGAACGAGCGCACCCACTCCTCGTCCGCGGGCTCCGCGCTGACCAGGGTGCGATGGACGACCGCCCCGGCGACCACGTCGAAGATCAGGCCGGCGGTCCGGTCGGCCGCGGCCGGATCCGGCTCCGGGGGAAGCTCACCGCGCGCCTGGGCGCGGGCCCGGCCCTCCACGACGAGCCGCTTCTGCCGGTCGACGATGGACGTGCGGATGCGCTCCCGCAGCGGTTCGTCCCGGGTGGACTCCGCGACCACGGCCATCAGCGCCGTCTTCGCCTCCGGGCGGTCCAGGATCGCCGCGAACTGGAGCACCACACCCTCGATGTCGGCGGCCAGACTGCCCCGGTCGGGAAGCTCCAGCTCGTCGAAGAGCTCGGCCACCGCGTCGACGACCAGTTCGTTCTTGCCCGCCCAGCGGCGGTAGAGGGTCGTCTTGGCGACCCCCGCGAGGGTCGCCACGTACCCCAACGTCAGTTTGGACCAGCCCAGTTCGACCAGGGCCGTGCGCGTCGCCCCCAGGATCGCGGCGTCCGCGGCGGCGCTGCGGGGGCGGCCCGTACGGGCGGCATGGGAGCGACATTGCATGCCTGTGACCATATCCGGCCGCATCACCGGCGATATCCGGCGGTTCTGTGGAGCCGTGAGGGAGATCACCGGCGGACGGCGCGCGAGCACGCCTCCGTGCAGTTACGCTACGACTCGTAGCGAAAGCTCGACCGCGGCGACAACCGCACGGGCGCCAGGTGGGGACCCGGCGCCGAACAGGCCTGACACAGCCTGGCTTTCACGGCGTTTTTCACACGTGCGCGAGGAAGGGGGAGGATGTACTCATGCAGCCACGGAACATGTCCATGAGCGGAGTCGTCGACCTCGCCGCGGTGAAGGCGGCCCAGGAGGCCAAGGCGAAGGCGGAGCAGGCACGCGCCGAAGCGGCCAGGCAGGGCGGAGGCGGGGCCGTGACTCCCGCGAGCCTCGTCATCGACGTAGACGAGGCCCGATTCGAGCAGGACGTCCTGCAGCGCTCCACCGAAGTGCCCGTCGTCATCGACTTCTGGGCCGAGTGGTGCGAGCCCTGCAAGCAGCTCAGCCCGCTCCTGGAGCGGCTGGCCGTCGAGTACGACGGGCGCTTCGTGCTCGCCAAGATCGACGTCGACGCCAACCAGATGCTGATGCAGCAGTTCGGGGTCCAGGGGATTCCGGCCGTTTTCGCGGTGGTGGCCGGACAGGCCCTGCCGCTCTTCCAGGGGGCCGCCGCCGAGGCGCAGATCCGCGGGACCCTCGACCAGCTCGTCCAGGTGGCCGAGCAGCGCTTCGGCCTGACCGGTCTGACGGTCGACGCGAGCGCCGCTCCGGGCGGCTCTCCCGCGGCGCAGGAGGTGCCGGCGGGACCGTACGACGCGCTCCTCGAGGCCGCCGTACAGGCCCTGGACGCGGGCGACTTCGGCGGTGCCGTCCAGGCGTACAAGAACGTACTGGTCGACGACCCGGGCAACACGGAGGCCAAACTGGGCCTGGCCCAGGCCGAGTTGCTCCAGCGGGTGCAGGGCCTCGACCCGCAGCGGGTGCGCCGGGACGCCGCGGAGAAGCCCTCCGACGCGGCGGCGCAGATCGCGGGGGCCGACCTGGACCTCGTCGGCGGTCACGTGGAGGACGCCTTCGGGCGGCTCATCGACACCGTGCGGCGCACGGCGGGGGACGACCGGGACGCGGTACGCCTGCGGCTGCTGGAGCTCTTCGAGGTCGTCGGCGCCGACGACCCCCGTGTGGTCGCGGCGCGCAGGGCCCTTGCCAGGGCGCTGTTCTGATCCGACCGGTCCCTGAACGCCCGGGCTCAGGGGCTCCTGATGCCCGGGTGGAAGATCGGCCGAATGAGACGCATGTGGCCGCGCTTTACCAAAACTTGGTAAACGCGGCCGCTGTTACTCGTAGTAAACCGGTGGCGCTGAACTGTCTGATTCCGTCCGGAATTTGACCACTGTGTCACCCCTGGTTGAGCCACCCTGAGTCGCCGCCCGATGCCGACGGGCCGTTCTTCGGTTATCCCGCCGTTACTAGCGAGTAACGAACCCCCTTGTGCACGCGGCGAGAATGCACCACGATCGGCGACGCTCGGTCCATTCCCGCACCCCGACAGCCAATCGGGCCCGCGGACTTTCTGGGTCCCCACCGAGCAGGACCGACAGCGGTGCGATCGGTTCTTGGGCAGGGGGGTCTTCGCCGTCCGGTGGAGCCTGTCCAGCAGGTTGTGCGTGATGTGTTCAGGCGCGACCAGTGGTTGTCGCTCGGGGGTGATCGCCGGTGATTCGGGTGCAGTCGCACCTTCGGGTACAGGCGCTCTCCTTCCCGAGGACGTAGCACTTCTCCCATCCCTGCCCGGCTGAGCCGCCGCAACGTGGCAGTCAGGGCCAGGAGATGTACGTCCGAGAAGGAGGAAAAATTATGTCCCAGGTGCGTGGCGGGACCAGATGGAAGCGGTTCGCCGTCGTCATGGTGCCCAGCGTGGCAGCCACGGCAGCGATAGGTGTCGCCCTCGCGCAGGGTGCTCTCGCCGCATCGTTCAGTGTCTCCGGTCAGTCCTTCAAGGTGACCGCGGACAAGCTCGAGGGAACTGGCTTCTCCCAGTACGGAGCCCTTGACCAGGGCACGGGCCTCGACGGCAAGTCGGCTCTGCACCCCGTCGCGGTGTCCGCGTTCAAGAGCGCCGACATCACCGGCATGTGCCAGTCGGTCGTCACCCCGAACGTCCCGGTGCTCGGTTCCGTCAGCCTCGTGCTGAAGGCCGGTGGCGGCGGTACGCCGGTTCACGCCGACAACCTCTACATCGACGTCGAGGACCTCGGCGCCGACGCGACGTTCAAGAACATCGACATCGGCGTCGCGGCCAAGGACGCCAACAAGGGTCCGGGCATGAAGGGC
This sequence comes from Streptomyces sp. NPDC058751, assembly GCF_042746485.1. NCBI lineage: Bacteria > Bacillati > Actinomycetota > Actinomycetes > Kitasatosporales > Streptomycetaceae > Streptomyces > Streptomyces sp. NPDC058751. Next base: position 3,069 of record NZ_JBHYPZ010000074.1, read on the forward strand.
GGCGGCGAGCAGGCCAACCCCTTCGGCTTCGCCCAGCAGGCCGAGTCGGCCACGCTGACCGACGTGAAGCAGACGGCGTGGGCGACCACCGCCGGCACGTTCAAGCTCAGCGGTCTGAAGATGTCGGTCAAGGCCGGCGTCAAGGAGTGCTACTAAGCACCCTGGGGGCGGGCGTCGTGGCCCAGGCCGCTTCGCCCGCCCCGCCCGCTCCGCCCGTCGTACGCGGAGCACCCAACGCGTACTTCTCACAGCAATGCCGTTCCAGGGAGCTGTTTCCATGAGCGCCGAGACTCCTGCCGCGCCCGGCCAGAACGATGAGCACTACCTCCAGGTGTTCCGGCGGCACTTCCGTAACTGGAGGAGCGACCGCCCGTTCTGGGCCGGTCTGTACATCGTGTTCGGCGGCTTCCCCATCGCCTACTTCCCGTACGCGCACCTTCAGCTCGGTCATCTGACGCTGGCGATGTCCACCACGGCCGGTGCCGGGTCCCTGATCATCGGTGTACTCCTCGTCGTGCTCGGGATCAGCCTCTGGTTCCAGAAGCACGTGCGGACGTTCGCGGGCGTCGCCGCGATCCTCCTCGCCCTGGTGTCCATCCCGGTGGCCAACCTGGGCGGCTTCCTGATCGGTTTCCTGTTCGCCCTGCTCGGTGGCGCCATGGCGGTCTCCTGGGTTCCCGGCGAGCCCGAGGAGACCTACGCCACGTCGAGCTCCCTCGGCAAGCAGGACACGCCGGACGCCCCGGCCGCCGAGCCCGTCGGGCACGAGGCGGCGGACGGCGCGGGCGACCCGAACGATCTGTCAGGAACGAGCCCGGACAACGGGGCGAACGGGAGGCACAGTGCCGGCTGACGAGGTGACCCGCGGGACTGACGCGGATGGGTCCCGCGTGAGAACCGGGCCGCGTCACGCGGCCCCGAGGAAGCCGCTGCTCACCAGGCTCCAGATGCCCGCCGGCAAGGCGATAGCCATAGCGGCGATGCCGACGGCGGTCCTCATGGGCATGGGCTTCACCCCGACGCTCGCGCAGGCCGACGACCAGCCCACCTCCAAGAGCCTCACGGCCGAGGAGTACCAGGCGTGCGTCGAGGCCGTCACCGGCGAGGAGGCGTCGGACACGGCGTCGCCCTCCGCCTCGGCGAGCGCGTCCTCCTCCGCCCCGGCCACGCCGACCCCCTCCGCGTCCTCGGACTCCGGTTCCTCGGAGCCCACGGACAAGGACACGGCCCCTTCGTCGGATTCAGGTTCCGACGACGAGGCCGAGCCCACCGCGTCCCCGTCGGCCTCCGCGAGCGCGCAGAGCAAGACGGCGGACAAGGCGGCGGACAAGCCGGCGGACGACAGCGCGTCCACGCCGGCCCCCTCGGCGTCCGAGAGCAGCACGAACCCGCTCGACCCGCTGGGCGTCGGCGACGCCATCAAGGACATCCTCACCCCCGACGAGACGGCGAGCTCCACCCCGGCGCCGTCCGCCTCGGCGAGCGCGAGCGCCGGCACGAAGACGTCGGACGGCACGGACGCCCCGGAGGACGAGAACACCGCGGAGACCGTCAAGGACACGACCGACAAGGTCACCGAGACGGACGACGACACCGCGAAGGCGGTCACGGACGAGGCGTCGAAGGCCGCCGAGGACGCCACCGAGAAGGCCGAGGAGACGCCCGCGGCGGCCACCGGCTCGCCGAGCCCGTCCGCGAGCGCCACCACGGACGCCGAGGACTGCCCGGCCGCCACCGACGAGGAGGGCGGCGTGGACAACCCGGTCGCCCTGCCGACCGAGCCGTGGTACCTCGACGCCAGCTCGCTGCTGCTCAAGGGCGCCGACTACCAGGGCATAGTCAAGGTGAAGACCTCCGACGGGACCGTCAAGAAGGTCCTGAAGTACGTCATATCCGACGGCACCGACATAGGCGACCTGCACCAGACGGTGAAGGACAAGCAGACCGGCAAGACCTACCACGTGCAGGCCGAGGCCGGTTCGACGTCCACCATCCGTGACGGCAAGACGATCATGTACACGGAGAGCATCTCCGGGAACCTGCTCGGGCTCATCCCGGTCACGTTCGACCCGGAGAACCCTCCGCCGCTGAACATCCCGCTGATCTACTTCACCAAGGTGAAGGTCGTTCAGGCCGGCCAGTTCGGCGGGACCCTGCACATCCCCGGACTCCACCAGTACATAACCGGCTGAGCCGTCCACCGGCCGAGCCGTCCGGAACCCGTCCGGGAGCCGCACAGACGCCGAGGGCGCCCCCTGTTCGCAGGGGGCGCCCTCGGCGTCTGTGCGGCGGCGGGATCAGGCGTGGTTGCCCTCGCCCAGGTGGTGCACCCGGACCATGTTGGTGGTGCCGGCGACGCCGGGGGGCGAACCGGCGGTGATCACGACGACGTCGCCCCCGTTGAACCGCTTGAGCTTCTGCAGCTCCTGGTCGACCAGCTCGACCATCTCGTCGGTGCTGTTCACGAACGGAACGACGTGCGACTCGACGCCCCAGCTCAGCGTCAGCTGGTTGCGGGTGTGCTCGTCCGTGGTGAAGGCCAGGATCGGCTGGGCGGCGCGGTAGCGCGACAGGCGGCGGGCGGTGTCACCGGACTTGGTGAAGGCCACCAGGCCCTTGCCGCCGAGGAAGTCGGCGATCTCGCAGGCGGCGCGGGCGACCGAACCGCCCTGCGTGCGCGGCTTCTTGCCCGGGACCAGCGGCTGCAGGCCCTTGGACAGGAGCTCGTCCTCGGCCGCGGCGACGATCTTCGACATCGTCTTCACGGTCTCGACCGGGTACGCGCCCACGCTGGACTCGGCCGACAGCATGACCGCGTCCGCGCCGTCCAGGATCGCGTTGGCCACGTCGGAGGCCTCGGCGCGCGTCGGACGGGAGTTGGTGATCATCGACTCCATCATCTGGGTCGCCACGATCACCGGCTTGGCGTTGCGGCGGCACAGCTCCACGAGGCGCTTCTGCACCATCGGGACCCGCTCCAGCGGGTACTCGACGGCCAGGTCGCCGCGGGCCACCATGACGGCGTCGAACGCGGCGACGACGCCCTCCATGTTGTCGACCGCCTGCGGCTTCTCCACCTTGGCGATGACGGGGACGCGGCGGCCCTCCTCGTCCATCACCTTGTGGACGTCGTTCACGTCGTTGGCGTCGCGCACGAAGGACAGGGCGACCATGTCGCAGCCCATCCGCAGCGCGAAGCGCAGGTCCTCGACGTCCTTCTCCGACAGCGCGGGCACGTTCACGGCCGCGCCGGGCAGGTTGATGCCCTTGTGGTCGGAGATCACGCCGCCCTCGATGACGACCGTCTTGACCCGCGGGCCGTCGACCTCGACGACCCGCAGCTCGACGTTGCCGTCGTTGATGAGGATCTGGTCGCCGTGCGAGACATCGCCGGGCAGACCTTTGTAGGTCGTGCCGCAGATGTGCTTGTCACCCGGCACGTCCTCGGCCGTGATGACGAACTCGTCGCCACGCTCCAGCTCGACGGGGCCTTCGGCGAAGGTCTCCAGGCGGATCTTGGGGCCCTGCAGGTCGGCGAGGACACCGATGGCGATGCCGGTCTCGGCCGAGGCGGACCGGACACGGTCGTAGCGGCCCTGGTGCTCGGAGTGGGAACCGTGGCTGAAATTGAAGCGGGCCACATTCATGCCGGCCTGGATCAGCTCGACCAGCTTCTCGTGGGAGTCGACCGCGGGGCCGAGAGTACAGACGATTTTCGAACGGCGCATGGGGCGATCCTATCGGTTTGTTTCGCAACGGAATATTCCGTCTGGCGGAAGATACAAATGGGCGGGCGGGTGCTCAGGCGTGGCCTTCCGGCCCGCTCAGGCACCTCCCCTTCCGGCCAGCGCGTACGTCTGTGTGGCGATCTCCAGTTCCTCGTCCGTCGGCACGACGGCCACCGCGACGCGCGCGTACGGCGGTGAGATGAGCCGGGGCCCACCGCCGCGCACCGCGTTCAGTTCGCCGTCGACCGCGAGCCCCAGTTCCTCCAGGCCCCTGATCGCGGCCTCGCGCACCGTGTCGGAGTTCTCTCCCACCCCGGCCGTGAACGCGACGGCGTCCACCCGGCCGAGGACCGCGTAGTAGGCGCCGATGTATTTCTTCAGCCGGTGGATGTAGATGTCGAAGGCGAGTCGCGCCTTCTCGTCCCCTTCCCCGATCCGGCGCTCGATCTCCCGCAGGTCGTTGTCGCCGCACAGTCCGAGAAGACCGCTCTTCTTGTTGAGAAGAGTGTCGATCTCGTCCGTGGACATGTCGCCGACGCGCTCCAAATGGAAGATGACGGCGGGGTCCACGTCACCCGACCGGGTTCCCATCACCAGCCCCTCCAGGGGGGTGAGCCCCATCGACGTGTCCACGCACCGCCCGCCCCTGACCGCGGACGCCGAAGCCCCGTTGCCCAGGTGCAGCACGATGACGTTGACCTCCTCGGGCGCCTTGCCGAGGAGGCCGGCAGTCGTCCGGGAGACGTAGGCGTGCGAGCTGCCGTGGAAGCCGTACCGGCGGATGCGGTGCTCGTCGGCGGTCGCCACGTCGATCGCGTAGCGCGCGGCGGCCTCCGGCATCGTCGTGTGGAACGCGGTGTCGAAGACCGCGATCTGGGGGAGGTCGGGGCGCAGGGCCATCGCGGTGCGGATGCCGGTGAGGTTCGCCGGGTTGTGCAGCGGGGCGACCGGGATCAGCCGCTCGATCTCCGCGAGGACCGCCGCGTCGATGACCGTCGGCTCGGTGAACGTCCTGCCGCCGTGCACCACCCGGTGGCCGATGGCGGCCAGTTCGGGGGAGTCCAGGCCGAGCCCGTCCACCGCCAGTTCCTCCCCCATCGCCTTCAGCGCGGCCTCGTGGTCGGGGAACGAGTCGGACCTCTCACGGGTCTCGCCCGTGGTCCGCACGGTGTGCCGCAGCAGGGAGGTCCCCTCGCCGATGCGCTCCACCAGGCCGACGGCCAGCCGCGCGCCGTCGCGCATGTCGAGCAACTGGTACTTCACCGACGACGAGCCGGAGTTGAGGACGAGGACCCGTACGGCCGACGGGGAGACGGGCTCCTCGGGCACGGCGGCCTCGGGGGACGGGTGGTCGCTCACGGACGGGCAGCCTTCTGGTCGGTGGTCTGGGACTGGATCGCCGTGATGGCGACCGTGTTGACGATGTCCTGGACGAGCGCGCCGCGGGACAGGTCGTTGACGGGCTTGCGCAGACCCTGGAGCACCGGGCCGACGGCGATCGCGCCGGCCGAGCGCTGCACGGCCTTGTAGGTGTTGTTGCCGGTGTTGAGGTCGGGGAAGATCAGCACGGACGCCTGCCCGGCGACCTTCGAGTCCGGCAGCTTGGTCGCCGCGACCGACGGCTCGACGGCGGCGTCGTACTGGATCGGTCCCTCGATGAGCAGGTCGCCGCGGCGCGCGCGCACCAGCTCGGTCGCCTCGCGCACCTTGTCGACGTCGGCGCCCGAACCCGAGGTGCCCGTGGAGTACGAGAGCATCGCGATCCGGGGTTCGACACCGAACTGCCGCGCGGTGGCGGCCGAGGAGACGGCGATGTCGCAGAGCTGCTCGGCGTTCGGGTCGGGGTTCACCGCGCAGTCTCCGTAGACCAGGACCTTGTCGGCCAGGCACATGAAGAAGACGGACGAGACGATCCTCGACTCCGGCCTGGTCTTGATGATCTCGAACGCGGGCCGGATCGTCGCCGCCGTCGAGTGCACGGCCCCCGACACCATCCCGTCGGCGAGGCCCTCCTGCACCATGAGCGTGCCGAAGTAGTTCACGTCCGCGACGACGTCGTAGGCCAGCTCGACCGTGACCCCCTTGTGGGCGCGCAGTGCGGCGTACTTCTCGGCGAAGGAGTCCCGCAGCGGGGACGTCTGAGGGTCGATGATCTGGGTGGCGCTGATGTCGATGCCGAGGTCGGCGGCCTTCTTGCGGATCTGGTCGGCCGGGCCGAGCAGGGTCAGGTCGCACACGCCCCGGCGCAGCAGCACCTCGGCGGCCTGCAGGACGCGCTCCTCGGTGCCCTCGGGCAGCACGACGCGCCGCAGGTCGGAGCGCGCCTGTTCCAGGAGCTGGTGCTCGAACATCATCGGGGTGAGCCGGTCGCTGCTGGGCGCGGAGACCCGCTTCAGCAGGTCGACGGTGTCCACGTGCCGCTCGAACAGGCCGAGCGCGGTCTCCGCCTTGCGGGGCGTGGCCGCGTTCAGCTTGCCCTCCAGGGCGAAGAGCGCCTCCGCGGTGGGGAAGGAGTTCCCGGGCACCGAGACGACCGGGGTGCCGGGCGCGAGACGGGACGCGAGCGTGAGGATCTCGGTGCTGGGCCTCTCGTCCAGGGTGAGCAGGATGCCGGCTATGGGCGGGGTGCCGGCGCTGTGCGCGGCGAGCGAGCCGATCACCAGGTCGGCCCGGTCCCCGGGGGTGACCACGAGGCATCCCGGGGTCAGGGCGGCCAGGAGGTTCGGCAGCATCGCGCCGCCGAAGACGAAGCCGAGCGCGTCGCGGGCGAGCCCCGAGTCGTCGCCGAGGAGCACCTTTCCGCCGAGCGCGTGGGTGATCTGCGCGACCGTGGGCGCGGAGAGCGCGGGCTCGTCCGGAAGGACGTAACAGGGCACCGGCAGGCGGGACTCGAGCCGCTCCGCGATCTGTTCCCGGTCCTGCGGGGCCACCCGGTTCACCACCATGGCGAGGACGTCGCATCCCAGACCGTCGTACGCGCGGTAGGCGTTGCGGGTCTCGGCGCGCACCGACTCGGCGCTCTCGCCCCGGCCGCCGACGACGGGGAGCACGGAGGCGGCGAACTCGTTCGCCAGGCGGGCGTTGAGCGCCAGTTCGTCGGGGAGCTGGGTGGCGGCGAAGTCGGTGCCGAGGACGAGGACGACGTCGTAGTCGCGGGTGACCAGGTGGAACCGGTCGACGAGCGTGGACACCAGCTCGTCGGTGCCCCGTTCGGCCTGGAGCGCGGCCGCCTCGCGGTAGTCCATGCCGTACACCGTCGCCGGATCCTGCGTCAGCCGGTAGCGGGCCCGCAGCAGCTCGAAGAGCCGGTCGGGTCCCTCGTGCACGAGCGGACGGAACACCCCCACCCGGTCGACCTCGCGGGTCAGGAGCTCCATGACCCCCAGTTCGACGACCTGGCGGCCATCACCTCGGTCGATCCCGGTCACGTACACGCTGCGCGTCACGCGTGCTCTCCATCCGTTTCGTCGCCAGGCAGGTTTCTGGGCTCGGGAAAAGGGCCCACCGACGTGAGCAGAACCCTCTTGACAATACCTCCGGGGCTGGCTAGGGCGCCCGCCAGGGGAGCGTGCCGGTCGGCCCCAAAAGGAGGGTGCCGGTCGGCCCCGGGGAGTGTGCCGGTCGGCGGGGAGCGGCGTCCGGGTGGAATCGGCGGGCCGCCCCGGGCCGTGAAACAATCGAAGCGGCTCACACGAATCCGAGGGAGCAGGAGACACAGCACGATGCGTATCGGAGTTCTCACCGCAGGCGGCGACTGCCCTGGCCTGAACGCAGTGATCCGGTCGGTCGTGCACCGAGCGGTCACCAACTTCGGGGACGAGGTCATCGGCTTCGAGGACGGCTACGCCGGACTCCTCGACGGCCACTACCGCAGCCTCGACCTCAACGCCGTCAGCGGCATCCTCGCCCGCGGCGGCACCATCCTCGGCTCCTCCCGGCTGCAGCGCGACCGGCTCCGCGAGGCCTGCGAGAACGCCCAGGACATGGCCCGCGAGTTCGGTATCGACGCGCTCATCCCGATCGGCGGCGAGGGCACGATCACGGCGGCCCGGATGCTGTCGGACGCGGGTCTGCCGGTCGTCGGCGTGCCGAAGACCATCGACAACGACATCTCCGCGACGGACCGCACCTTCGGCTTCGACACCGCCGTCGGCGTCGCCACGGAGGCCATGGACCGGCTGAAGACGACGGCCGAGTCCCACCAGCGCGTGATGGTCGTCGAGGTCATGGGCCGGCACGCGGGCTGGATCGCACTGGAGTCCGGCATGGCGGCCGGCGCCCACGGCATCTGCCTGCCCGAGCGTCCCTTCGACCCGGCCGACCTGGTCGCGATGGTCGAGGAGCGCTTCGCGCGCGGCAAGCGGTTCGCCGTCATCTGCGTCGCCGAGGGCGCCCACCCCGCCGAGGGCACCATGGACTACGGCAAGGGCGCGATCGACCAGTTCGGCCACGAACGCTTCCAGGGCATCGGCACGGCCCTCGCGTTCGAGCTGGAGCGCCGCCTCGGCAAGGAGGCCAAGCCGGTCATCCTCGGCCACGTCCAGCGCGGCGGCACGCCCACCGCGTACGACCGCGTCCTCGCCACCCGCTTCGGCTGGCACGCCGTCGAGGCCGCGCACCGCGGCGACTTCGGCAAGATGACCGCGCTGCGCGGCACGGACATCGAGATGGTGCCGCTCGCGGACGCGACCAACGAGCTGAAGACCGTGCCGAAGGACCGGATGGACGAGGCGGAGTCGGTCTTCTAGTCCGCCTTTTCGTCACAGCGAGCCGCGGGCGGGGTCCGTGGTCCGGCAGGGTGCCGGACCACGGACCCGGTCGCGGCCGCCGCCCGGGCCCGTGGTCTCCACGCGGGTCCGGGACCTCAGTACCGGCTCGCGCGGACGGCTGTCCAGAAATGATCGACGACCCGGTCCAGGAAGTCCTGTCCCGGCCCGCCGGCGTCGGCCGCACGGCCGCTCCAGTTCCGCGCGGCCGCCATCCGTCCCCGGTAGTCGGTGTGCAGCTCCGCCAGCGCGGCCTCCAGGAGGCCGCGCTCCAGCGGCACCACCTTGGCGACCGCGCGCACCTGGCTCTGCCAGCGCGTCGTCACGGCGGTGCGCAGCAGGTCGGCGAGCCGGCCGTCGCGTCCCGTCACGGTGATGAAGTCGGGCAGCGAGAGGTCGAGCACCTTGGCGAGCGCGGTCGACTGCCGTTCGTTGCCACGCCAGTTGCCGGACTCCTCCATCCGCTCGTAGGCGAGGAGGGCGATCCCGACGGCGTGCGCCACGTCCTCCGGGGCGAGATCGCGGGCGACGCGATGTTCGCGCAACGTGCGCGGAGCGCCTATGAGTTCATCCGGTGAACACCACAACACGCCTGCCAGGGCGGTGAGTTCGGGGCTGCTCGGCGCGACGTCGCCGCGCTCCCAGGCGACGACCAGGTCGGGTGTGGCGTACGGCAGCCCGTACGAGGCTCTCAGGCCGTACGCGACGTGCTCGGGCCCCATTCCGAGCGCCGCCCGCAGTCTTCGGGCGGCCGGGGCGTTGAAGGGCGGGGTGGGCTGTTGGGCTTGCGGTCGGTGCACGCGCACAAGCTATGGGCCGGGAGCGGTGGTGACTACGGTCTGTTCGGCCACAATTACAGATTGTAGGAAGATACGGTTCCGGCCGTGGTCCTGAATTCACCGTGCCGTGGCGGCGGTTCGCCCCCTCTCGCGGGACGGGCGGAGGCCGGTCCCGTCAAATGGCCCGGCCGGCAACGGAGTCGTGGTGGGCCTTCGGCGGGTCCGCCACGGGTTCCCGCGCCGGTCAGCTCTTCACCCAGCGGTACTGCAGTTCCGGCCGTCCGACCGCCCCGTACTGCGGAGCGCGTGCCGCCCGGCCCGCCTCCACCAGGTGTTCCAGGTAGCGCCGGGCGGTGATCCGGGAGATGCCGACGGCCTCGGCGGCCTTGGCCGCCGTCAGGCCGTCGGCGTGGTCCCTGAGGGTGACCGTCACGCGTTCCAGGGTCGGCGCGCTCAGTCCCTTGGGCAGTGCGGCCGGGCCGGGGGCCCGCAGGGCCGCCAGGGCGCGGTCCACCTCGGCCTGGCCGCTCGCCTCGCCGGCCGCCGCACGGAACTCCGCGTACCGGACCAGCCGGTCGCGCAGGGTGGCGAAGGTGAACGGCTTCAGCACGTACTGGACGACCCCGAGCGACACGCCCTCCCGCACGACCGCCAGGTCCCGCGCGGAGGTCACCGCGATCACGTCGGCGCGATGGCCGGCGGCGCGCAGCGAGCGCGCGAGCCGGAGGCCGTGCGTGTCCGGCAGGTGCAGGTCGAGCAGCAGCAGGTCCACGGGCGTGCGGTCCAGCACGTGGCGCGCCTGCGCACCCGTGTGGACCTTGCCGACCGCCGTGAAGCCGGGCACCCGGTCGACGTACATCACGTGCGCGTCGGCGGCCACGGGGTCGTCCTCGACGACGAGCACACGGATCGGACCGGTCGTCATGCGTCGCCTCCGGGCGGGACGGGTGCGGATGCCGTGGGCGGCGTGGACGGCTCGGACGGTGCGGAGGACCGCATCCGCGGCACCGGGGCGGGGCCGGCGCCGGGGGGCCGGGCCGGGGCGGGTGCGGCGTGCGGGATCCGGGGCGGGGCGGACCCAAGGGTCCGGGTTCCGTCCGGGGCCGGGGCGGAGGCCGGGTCCGAAGCCGAGTCCGGGGCCGGGGCGAGCTCCGGGTCCGGGATCGGGGCCGGGCTCGGGTTCGCGGGGCGGGTGGGGAGGGGCAGGCGGACCTCGAACTCGGCGCCGCCGTCGGCTCCTTCGCGTACCCCGAGCGTGCCCGCGTGCCGGTTCACCGTCTGGCGGGCGAGGGCCAGGCCGAGACCGCGGCCGCCGGGGCCCGCCGGCTTCGTGGACCAGCCGCGCTGGAAGACCTGCTCGGCGTGGGCCGGGTCCACCCCGGAGCCGGTGTCGGCGACCCGCAGCACCAGGGCCGACTCCTCGGTGAACGCCGTCACCGTGACGCGGGCGCCCACCGTCCCCTGCGCCGCGTCCGTCGCGTTGTCGATCAGGTTGCCGAGCACGGTGACCAGGTCGCGCGGGGTGAGCGAGGCCGGGAGCAGGCCGTCGTCGATGCCGCTGTCCTCGGAGACCACGAGCTCCACCCCGCGTTCGTTGGCCTGTGCCGCCTTGCCCAGCAGCAGCGCGGCGAGCACCGGTTCGCTGACCGCGGAGACCACCTCGTCGGTGAGGGCCTGCGCCAGCTCCAGTTCGGCGGTGGCGAAGGCGACGGCCTCCTCGGCACGGCCCAGTTCGATGAGGGAGACCACCGTGTGCAGCCGGTTCGCCGCCTCGTGCGCCTGCGAGCGCAGCGCCTGGGTGAAGCCGCGCTCCGAGTCCAGTTCGCCCGTCAGCGACTGGAGTTCGGTCACGTCGCGCAGGGTGACCACCGTGCCGCGGCGCTCACCGCCGGACACCGGGGAGGTGTTCACGACCAGCACGCGGGTGTCCGTCAGATGCACCTCGTCCACGCGGGGCTCCGCCGACAGCAGCGCGCCCGTCAGCGGCGCGGGCAGCCCGAGGTCGGCGGGCGAACGGCCGACCACGTCGTCCGTGACGCCGAGCAGTTCCCGCCCGCCGTCGTTCATCAGCGCCACCCGGAACCGCCCGTCCAGCATCAGCAGCCCCTCGCGCACGGCGTGCAGCGCGGCCTGGTGGTAGTCGTGCATCCGGCTCAGCTCGGCCGCGTTCATGCCGTGGGTGGAGCGCCGCAGCCGGGCGTTGATGACGTACGTGCCGACGGCGCCCAGCAGCAGCGCGCCCGCCGCGACCCCGATCAGGGCCGCCACCTGCTCCTGGACGCGTTCGGTGATCGCCTCGACCTTGATGCCCGCGCTGACCAGGCCGATGGTCCGCCCGTCGTCCTCACGGATCGGGGTGACGGCGCGCACGGAGGGGCCGAGGCTGCCCGTGTACGTCTCCGTGAAGGACCTGCCCGCGAGCGCCGGGGCGGTGTGCCCGAGGAAGTGCCTGCCTATCTGCTTCTCCTCGGGGTGCGTCCAGCGGATGCCCCGGGGATCCATGATCGTCACGAAGTCGACGCCGGTGTCCCGCTGGACGCGCAGGGAGTAGGGCTGGAGCTCCCCGGTGGGGTTCGCCGTGCCGATGGCCGCGTGGACGGACGGGGAGTCCGCGACCGAGCGCGCGACCGCCATCGCCTGACGGCCCGCGGCCTCCTCGGCCTGGCTCCGGTCGCTGACGTAGGTGAACAGCGCGTACCCGGCGACGAGGACCGCGATGAGCACGGCCTGCATGCCGAAGAGCTGGCCGGCCAGGCTGCGGGGTCGCGGGACACGGGGGAGACGCATGCCGTTCAGTGTGCCTTCCTCTGGCGTGGGCGCCCCAGGCAGCGCGTCCTGGCCGTCGGCCCGATGGTCACGCCTCGCCCTGGCGCGGGCGCCCCGGGGTGTGTGACGAAGGGGGCCGCAGGGGTGCGACCGAGGCGGCGCCCGGGGTGTGTGACGACGTGGATGCCTCGGGGTGTGTGACGACGTGGATGCCCCGGCGTGTGTGACGACGTGGATGCCTCAGGGACGCGTGACGGGGGCGGATGTCCCGGGGGCGTGCGTGAACTCAATGAACGCAAGGGTGACCGCCCTCACACACCGGGAGATAGTCCCCTCATCCCCCGGGAGCCCACGCCTCCCGGACGCCCCGGACGTGAGCCGCACGCCGGGTTCCCGCCGGACGTGAGCCGCACGCCGGATGATGCCGACGACGTCGTCAAGGAGGGCAGCCGTGGCCAGCACGCCGCAGACCGCACCTGCCGCACCCGCCGCCAGACGGGACCGCACGCACTACCTGTACATCGCCGTGATCGGCGCCGTGATCCTCGGCATCGCGGTGGGCCTGATCGCCCCCGACCTCGCCGTCGAGCTCAAGCCCATCGGTACGGGCTTCGTGAACCTGATCAAGATGATGATCTCCCCGATCATCTTCTGCACGATCGTGCTGGGCATCGGCTCGGTCCGCAAGGCCGCCAAGGTCGGCGCCGTCGGCGGCATCGCGCTCGGCTACTTCCTGGTCATGTCGCTGGTCGCGCTCGCCATCGGCCTGGTCGTCGGCAACGTCCTGGAGCCGGGCAGCGGCCTGGCGATGACCGACGCGGTCAAGGAGGCGGGCCAGGGCCAGGTGTCGGCGGAGGCGCTGCCTCCGGTCGACTTCGTGCTCTCGATCATCCCCACCACGATGGTCTCGGCGTTCACCGAGGGCCAGGTCCTGCAGACCCTGCTCGTCGCGCTGCTGACCGGGTTCGCCCTCCAGGCCATGGGGCCGGCCGGGCAGCCGGTCCTGCGCGGGGTCGAGCACATCCAGCGGCTCGTGTTCCGCGTCCTCGCCATGGTCATGTGGGCGGCCCCGCTCGGTGCCTTCGGCGCCATCGCCGCCGTCACCGGTTCCGCGGGCCTGGACGCGCTCAAGAGCCTCGCCGTGCTGATGCTCGGTTTCTACGTCACCTGCTTCCTGTTCGTCTTCGTCGTGCTCGGGGCGCTGCTGCGCGTGGTGACGGGCCTGAACATCCTCACGCTCTTCAAGTACCTGGGCCGGGAGTTCCTGCTGATCCTGTCCACCTCGTCCTCCGAGTCCGCCCTGCCGCGGCTCATCGCGAAGATGGAGCACCTGGGCGTCGGCAAGCCGGTGGTCGGCATCACCGTCCCGACCGGCTACTCCTTCAACCTCGACGGCACGATGATCTACATGACCATGGCCTCGCTCTACATCGCCGACGCGATGGGCACGCCGATGGCGGTCGGCGAGCAGATCCCGCTCCTGCTCTTCCTCCTCGTCGCCTCCAAGGGCGCGGCGGGCGTCAGCGGGGCGGGCCTCGCCACGCTGGCCGGCGGCCTCCAGTCGCACAAGCCGGGCCTGGTGGACGGCGTGGGCCTCGTCGTTGGCATCGACCGCTTCATGAGCGAGGCCCGCGCGCTCACGAACTTCGCCGGCAACGCGGTGGCCACCGTCCTGATCGGGACCTGGACGAAGGAGATCGACAGGGAGCGGGTGTCCCGGGTCCTGGCCGGAGAGATCCCCTTCGACGAGAAGACCCTGCTGGACGACGGAGCCGCCCCCGCCGACGGCCACACGGACGTGCCGGAGCAGGGCGGAGAGAAGGCGCCGGTCGCGGTGTAGGGCGTGTCCGGGGAACTCCCGGAGCCTGTCCGGCGCTCCCCGGCCGGCAGGTCCCGGGACACCGGGCGGCAGGGCATCCCCCCACGGGCCCGGCCGCCCGGCGCACGGCTGGGAACGACCGGGTCCCGGGGCCCTGACCGCCCCGGGGACCCGGTCGTTCTCAGTCGCTCAGCCCCGCCACCAGTTCGGTGGCGCGTGAGGCGGGCACGCCCGCCGCGGTCAGCATGGTGACCGCGGCGGAGCCGCCCGCCTCCTCCGCCGCCAGGAGGCCGTCGTTCACCGCCTCCATGAGGGCGAACAGCGTCTGCTCGTGCACGTACGCCAGCGCGTACGGGGGCAGCGGCGAGGCGAACACGCCCTGTTCCAGGCCGCGCCGGAGGACCTCCGTGCTGGCCTCGCGGACCGGCGTCAGACGCTCGCGGATGCCCTGCATGGTGACGCTGCGCTGGGCGAGGGCGACCAGCAGCCGGTAGCGGTCGGCGATCTCCCAGACGGCCAGGGTCGAGCGGGCCACCGACTCGGCCGGGTCCGCGACCCCCTCCCGGCCCGCCGCGTGTGCCGCCGCGACCGCCGCCAGGGCCTCGTCGGTCAGGGTGCCGACCAGCGCCTCGCGGCTGGGGAAATGCCCGTAGACCGTGCGCCGTACGACACCGGCCGCCCGCGCGATCTGGTCCATGGACGCGTCGGGGTCACGCAGCAGTTCGGCGAGTGCGACGTCCAGGATGCGGCGGCGGTTCACATCGGCGCGGCTCGGGTTACCCGTGGTCATGACAGCCATTCTGCCCGCCCTCCGGGCGGTTTCCCCTCCTGCGGTCACAGGCCTCCACCTCCTTCATTTGCACAGCACTGTGCAATCTCGTATCTTGCACAGCGTTGTGCATTTGCACTCCACTGTGCAAGTCCTGGCGCGGAGGACCTCCGTGCCCGTCGACGAAGGAAGGGCGACCGTAGCCATGCGTCTCGTCATGAACGAACCGGTCGAGAGGATGGACCGGCCCTACGCCAGGCGGTGGTGGGCGCTGCTGGTGCTCTGCCTGAGCCTGCTGATCATCGTGATGGCGAACACCGCCCTCACGGTGGCGGCGCCCGACATGACCCGGGACCTCGGCATGTCCAGCGCCGACCTGCAGTGGGTCATCGACGGCTACACCGTCCCGTACGCCGCCCTGATGCTGCTGCTGGGCGCGATCGGGGACAAGTACAGCCGTCGTGGCGCGCTCGTCCTCGGGCTCGTCGTCTTCGGCGGCGGCGCGATCGCCGGCTCGCTCGTCGACAGCTCCACCGGGGTCATCGCGGCCCGCGCCGTCATGGGCGTCGGCGCCGCGCTGATCATGCCCGCCACGCTCTCCCTGCTCGCCGCGACCTTCCCGCGCGCCGAGCGGGCCAAGGCGATCGTCCTGTGGACCGCCACCGCCGGCCTCGCCATCGCCGCCGGTCCGCTGGTCGCGGGCGCCCTGCTGGAGGACCACGGCTGGTCGTCCACGTTCCTGATCAACGTGCCCGTCACCGTGCTCGCCATCGTCGGTGCCCTGGTCCTCGTGCCGCCGTCCAGGGCCGCGCACCACAACCGCATCGACTACGTCGGCGGGCTGCTCTCCGTCGTCTGGATCGGCGCGCTCGTCTACATGATCATCGAGGGGCCGCACTTCGGGTGGGGCGTCAAGGCCGTGACCGCCGCCGTGCTCGCCGGGGCCGGACTGCTCCTCTTCGTGCTGTGGGAACTGCGCCACCCGCGCCCGGTCCTCGACGTACGGCGCTTCGGGAACCGCCGCTTCGCCGGCTCGAACCTCGCGGTCGCCCTCTTCTTCCTGGCCGTCTTCGGCGCCTTCTACTACCTCACCCAGCACCTCCAGTTCGTCCTCGGCTACGACGCCCTGGACACCGGCGTACGGATGCTGCCGCTCGCCGGCGCCGTCTTCGTGGGCTCGGCGCTCACCGGATACCTCACTCCGCGCATCGGCATGAAGTTCACGGTCACCGCGGGCATGGTCGGCGGCACCGCGGCCCTCGCCCTGCTCACCCGGGTGGACGCCTCCTCGGCGTACGGCGACCTCGTCCTGCCCCTCGTGATGCTCGGCCTCGCCATCGGCCTGGCGCTCTCGCCCTGCACGGACGCCATCATGGGCGCGTTCCCCGAGGCCGAACTCGGCGTCGGCGGAGCGGTCAACGACACCTCGCTGGAACTCGGCGGCTCGCTCGGCATCGCCATCCTCGGCTCGGTGCTGGCGGGTTCGTACTCCTCGCACCTCGCCGACGCGACCGCGGACAGCAAGCTCCCGGCGGACGCCCTGGACACCGCCCAGGACTCGGTGGGCGCCGGGTACGCCGTCGCCCAGGGCATCGGCGACAAGGCCCGCCTGCTCGGCGAGCAGGCCGCGCACTCCGCGGACGCCGAACAGGCGGCCCAGCTGAAGGCGCAGGCCGGTCAGCTCGCCGACGGAGCGCGGCAGATGGCGGACGCGGTCGGCTCGTCCTTCGCGGACGCGGTGGCGCACACCAGCATGGTCGGAGCGGTGGTCCTGGGCGTGGGCACGGTACTGGTGGCGATACTGCTGCCCCGCAAGGCTGCGCCCGCACTTGAGCCCGGAACCGAGCCCGAGCCCGAGACCCGGACCGCGCCCGAGACCCGGACCGCGCCCGAGACCCGGACCGCGCCCGAGCCCAGGCCCGGGACCGGGGCCCGGTCCGAGGCCGAGCCGGAGACCGGGGCCGGTGATGGGACCGGCTCGGAGACCGAGGGTGACGGCAGGGCCGAGCGCGAGCCGGACGAGCGGTCCGGGGCGGAGTCGGACGACCTGTCCGAGAGCGGGCGCGAGACTCAGGCCGAAGCCGAAGCCGAAGCCGAAGCCGAAGCCGAAGCCGAAGCCGAAGCCGAAGCCGAAGCCGAAGCCGAAGCCGAAGCCGAAGCCGAGGCCGAAGTTGAAGCCGAGGCCGAAGTTGAAGCCGAGGCCGGTGACGGGGGCGAGGGAAGCGATGGTGATCATGTAGGAACCGTGAACCCACAGGTCGCCGTCCCGTAGGGCATGCACCACCGTGCAGTGCCGTGCCGGACCGACCGGCACGGCACTGCACTGCACGTTCTGCGGAGGAAACCGAGCATGAAGATCGACTGGGACCGGCGCACCTGCGCGCGCAAGGGGCACGTGACCTACGCGCCGGACGACCCGCGCCTGCGGGTGCGGCTGCACGCCCAGACCGCGCTCGGCGAGGTCTGGCGCTGCCTGCGCTGCGGCGACTTCGCGCTCGGCGCCCCGCACGGCTCCGGACCGGCCGCCGCGGCACCCCTGGTCCCGCGCGGCAAGGTGCTCCGCGACCTGTTCGTCCTGCGCTTCCTGGCGGTCGAGCGGGCCCTGCGCGGGGTGTTCATCGTGCTGGTCGCGGCCGCCGTGTGGAAGTTCAGCAACAGCCAGGACGCGGTGCGCCGGCTCTTCGAGGAGTACCTCGACGTCCTCAGGCCGGTCTTCCGGCACTTCCACTACGACCTCGACCACTCGCCCGTGATCGGCACCGTCCAGAAGACCTTCGGGTACAAGCAATCCACGCTGCTGCTGGTCGCGGCCCTGCTGGTGGCGTACGCGGTGATCGAGATCGTCGAGGCGGTCGGGCTCTGGTACGCCAAGCGCTGGGCGGAGTACCTGACGGTCGTCGCCACCGCCGCGTTCCTCCCGCTGGAGGTCTACGAACTCACCGAGCACATCAGCTGGCTGAAGATCACGACACTGGTCCTGAACGTCCTCGCCGTCCTCTACATCGCCCTCACCAAGCGGCTGTTCGGGCTGCGCGGCGGACGCAGGGCGTTCGACGCGGAGCGGCGGAGCGCGTCGCTGCTGGAGGTGGAGGAGTCCGCGGGGGTCATGGTCTGACCCGGCCGGCCGCGTCCAGGCGGGCCAGGTCGTCCGCACCCAGCACCAGGTCCGCGGCCCCCGCGGAGTCGCGGGCGGTCTCCGGGCGGCTGGCGCCCGGGACCGGGATCACCGTGGGAGCGAGCGCCGACAGCCAGGCGAGGGCGACCCGCTGAGGGCTGACCCCGTGTTCCCGGGCGACCTCGTGGAAGGCCCCGAAGCGCTCCCGAGGACCGTCGGCCGCCGTGCCGTCGGACGGGCCGTCCAGGGAGCTGCGGGAGATGCCGCCCAGCGGGCTCCAGGGCATGAAGGCGAGCCCCAGCCCGGCGCACAGGCGCAGCTCGGGGTCGCTGTCGCGCACCGCGGGGGAGTACCGGTTCTGGACGGAGACCAGCCGGTCGCCGAGGATCGCGCGGGCCCTGCGGATCTGGCCGGAGTCGGCGTTGGAGACGCCGGCCAGCCGGATCGTGCCCGCGTCGAGCAGATCGCGCAGGGCGCCGACCGAGTCCTCGAACGGGACGGCGGGATCGGGCTTGTGCAGCTGGTAGAGGCCGATCGCCTCCAGGCCCAGCCGCTTCAGGGACGCCTCGGCCGCCGCCTTGAGGCGGCGCGGGTCGCCGTCGACCGTCCAGCTGCCGTCGGCGGGTCTGCCCCGGCCGCCCTTCGTGGCCACCAGGACGTCCGCGGTGTCACCGCCGTACGTCGCCAGGGCGCGGGCCACGAGCCGTTCGTTGTGGCCGGGTCCGTCGCCGGGCAGGTGGTACGAGTCCGCCGTGTCGAGGAGCGTGACACCCGCGTCGAGGGCCGCGTGCACCGTCGCCAGGGCCCGCGCCTCGTCCGGCCGCCCCTCGATGGACAGCGGCATCGCGCCGAGCCCCACCGCGCTCACCCGGAGCCCGCCCAGTGTGCGGTACCGCATGTCAGTCGTCCTCTCCGAGCGTCTCGGCCACGGCGCGCGGCAGCCAGGCCCGCGCGTCGCCGAAGGGGAAACCGAGCCGCGCGGCCCGGGAGTTGTCCATGCCGTAGGAACGGCGGAAGGAGAAGGGGGAGACCTCGCCCACCTCGACGGTCTCCAGGACGGTCCGGCCGTCCGGGAGGCGCGCGCCGATCGCCTCGCACAACTCCCTTGTGGTCAGGGCCCCGTGGGAGGCCGCGTTGACCGGTCCTGTGAAGTCCTCGCCCACCGTCCAGAACATGAAGTCGGCGATCTCCTCGACGTGGATGTAGGTCGCCGGGTGGTTCACGGCGGGCACGGCGATCGCCCCGCCGGTGCGGATCCGGTCGGCGTAGTGCTCCAGCCGTCCGGTGAAGTCGTCGTCCCCGCCCAGCACATGGGCGACGCGCACGGCCACGTACGGGAAGGCGGGACCGGCCGCGAACACCGCCTCGGCCTGCCGCTTGCCCTCGCCGTAGTGCGTGTCCAGGAACTCCGCGTCGTCCCAGGGGAGTCCGGGGTCGACGGCGACCGTACGGGGGTCCACGGCGTCCTCGCCCACCGGGTCCGCCGTGTCCTCGTACTCGTACACCTCGACGGTCGACGTCATCACGTACCGGCGGGTGCGTCCCGCGAAGACCCGGCGGGCGATCTCCGCCTGCCGCGGGGTGTAGCAGACCTGGTCCACGACGACGTCGAAGGTCCGCGACCCCAGCGCCTCCTCCAGGGACTTCTCGTCGTCGCGGTCGGCGATCAGGTGGACCGTCCCGGCGGGCGGCGCGGACGAGCCGCGGTTGACGACGGTGACCCGGTCCCCCGCCGCGATCAGCCGCGCTATGAGCCGTTTTCCGAAATACCGGTTCCCGCCGATGACGCAGATCTCCCGCATACCGTCCTCCCCCGATTCCCCGCACCCGTGCCCGTGCACCCGTGCGTCCGCTCCCCGTGCCGCCACCGTTCGCCCGGAGTTCACGGTGCTTCGGCCTGTGGTCATAATTCTCCCGTCGCGGAGGGCGGCTTCGAAGGGGGAGACGTGGGAGATCCGGCTGTCGCACCGAAGGAAACACGGCATCCGCGCGCCGTCTCCGGCGAAACGCCGGTGGGCTTCGACGCGCTCGACCGGCAGATCCTGGAACTGCTCCAGGGCGAGGGCCGCATCAAACTCAGCGAGCTGGGCCGGCGCGTCCGGCTGAGCCCGGCCGCCGTCGCGGAGCGGGTGCGCCGGCTGGAGGCGACGGGCGCGATCACCGGCTACGGCGCCCAGGTGTCGGCGGCCCGCCTCGGCTACGGCATCCAGGCGTTCATCCGCGTCAACCCGCACGGCGGCTACACCCTGAAGCATCCCCGGACGCTGGAACTGCTCGCCCGTCCCGAGGTCACCGAGGTCCACCACGTCGTCGGCGAGGACTGCTGGATCCTCAAGGTCGCCGTCGAGGACACCGTGCACCTGGAGGACGTCCTGGAACAGACCTCCGCGCTCGGGCGGACGACGACCTCGATCGTGCTGTCGTCCCCGGTGGACCGCAAGCCGCTGCTCCCGCGCACCACGCGCTGACCCGTCCGCCGGGGTGCCCCGCGGAGCCTTGCCTTGACGTCGGCGTCAAGGACTACCGTCGGGGACATGCGAATCGGCGAGCTGGCCGCACGGGCCGGGACGACCACGCGGACCCTGCGCTACTACGAGTCGCGGGGGCTGCTGCCCGCGCGGCGGGGCGAGAACGGGTACCGCACGTACGACGAGCACGATCTGCGGCTGCTGCGGCAGATCAGGACGCTGCAGGACTTCGGGTTCGACCTGGAGGAGACGCGGCCCTTCGTGGAGTGCCTGCGGGCCGGGCACCCCGAGGGCGACTCGTGCCCGGCGTCCCTGGACGTCTACCGCCGCAAGCTCGGCGAGCTCGACGCGCTGGTCGACGAGCTGATGTCGGTGCGCGCGCAGGTCGGCGAGCAGCTCGCGCGGGCGGAGCGGGCGCGTGACGCGCTGGCCGCCGACGCGGAGGTTCCGGGTGGTCCGGAACCCGTGTGTGAACTGGGAGGGCGGACGCGATGATCAGGGCGGCAGGCGTGGCCGAGGTGACGGACGCGGACTTCGGGGCGGAGGTGATCGGCTCGGACCTGCCCGTGCTGGTGGAGTTCACGGCCGACTGGTGCCCGCCGTGCCGGCAGATGGGTCCCGTGCTCAGCGAGCTGGCCTTCGAGGAGGGCGACCGGTTCAAGGTGGTCCAGCTCGACGTCGACACCAATCCGGAGACGACACTGGCGTACGGCGTGCTCTCGATGCCGACGTTCATGGTCTTCCGCGACGGTGAGCCCGTGAAGTCGATGGTGGGGGCCCGGCCCAAGCGGCGGCTCCTCCAGGAACTGGCCGACGTGCTCTGACCCGTCCGGCGCACGAAGACCCGTCCGGCACACAAAAAATCCCCTGGGCAATTGCGCCCGGGGGATTTCTCTGCGTATATTCAATGGTTCGCGACTTTGAAAAGGGAAGCCGCGAAGAAGTTCAGTAGGCGCAGTATATCCGGGTGGGAGAAGAATTGTCAAACAAGGGGTCGCACACAGAATTCCCCGACGATGAACTGCGAAGTGAGCAGGAATTCATCGACGGGTTGTACGCCCGTGTGGACGCCCTGCGCGGCGCCACCGAGACCTCCGTCGAGGACGCGCTCGCCCAGGGCAACACCCCCATGCAGGCCCGGCTCGAACGGGACGTCCTGGTCGCCGAACGCTCGGGACTGCTGGCCGCGCTGAACGCCGTGGACGGCTCGCTCTGCTTCGGCCGCATCGACCTGGCACCCGTGGAAGGGGCGCCTCCCGGCGGCGTCACCCACCACATCGGCCGGATCGGCATCCGCGCCGACGACCTCGAACGCACCCCGGTCCTCATCGACTGGCGGGCCCCGGTCGCCCGCCCCTTCTACCTGGCCACCGGACACACCCCGATGGGCCTGCGCCGCCGCCGGCACATCGGCACCGCGGGCCGGCACGTCACCTCCCTGCACGACGAGATCCTCGACCTCGGCGACCGCGAACGCACCGGACACGAGGACCCCACCGGCGACGCCGTGCTGCTCGCCGCGCTCAACTCGGCCCGCACCGGCCGGATGAGCGACATCGTGCAGACCATCCAGGCCGAGCAGGACCGGATCATCCGCGCGCCGCACCGGGGCGTCATGGTCGTCGAGGGCGGCCCCGGCACCGGCAAGACGGCCGTCGCCCTGCACCGCGCCGCGTACCTGCTCTACGAGCACCGCGAACTGCTCGCCAAGCGGGCCGTCCTGATCGTCGGCCCCAACCCGGCCTTCCTCGGCTACATCGGCGAGGTGCTGCCCTCGCTCGGCGAGACCGGCGTGCTGCTCTCCACCGTCGGCGAGCTCTTCCCCGGCGTCCACGCGAGGGCCGCCGACACCCCGGAGGCGGCCGCGGTGAAGGGCCGCGCCGGGATGGCCGACGTCCTCGCCGAGGTCGTCCGGGACCGGCAGGCCCTGCCCGACCCGGTGATCGCCGTCGAGCACGACAGGGACGTCCTGATGCTCGACGCGGGCCTCGTCCGGGTCGCCCGGGAACGCACCCGCGCGGCCGGCCTGCCCCACAACGCGGCCCGCGAGTACTTCGAGGGCCACATCCTCAACACGCTCACCGACATGCTCGCCGAACGCATCGGCACGGACCCCTTCGACGGCTCCAACCTCCTCGACGCGAGCGACATCACCCAGATCCGCGACGAACTCGCCGAGAACCCCGAGGTCTGGTCGGCCGTCGACCTGCTGTGGCCGCGACTGACCCCGCAGCGGCTGGTCGCCGACTTCCTGGCCGATCCGTACGGCTACCTCCCGGACGAGGACGCGGCGGCGGTCCACCGCCCCTCGACCCGGGTCGGCGACTGGACCGCCGGGGACGTCCCGCTGCTGGACGAGGCGGCCGAACTCCTCGGCGAGGACGACCGGGTCGCACGCGCGCTGGCCGACCGGGAACGCCGTACCCAGATCGCCTACGCCCAGGGCGTCCTGGACGTCTCCTACGCCTCGCGGACCTACGAGTTCGACGACAAGGACGAGGAGGACTCCGAGATCCTGTCCGCGCACGACATCATCGACGCCGAGCGGATGGCCGAGCGGCACGAGGAGGACGACCACCGCAGCGCCGCCGAACGCGCCGCCGCCGACCGGACGTGGGCCTTCGGCCACATCATCGTGGACGAGGCGCAGGAACTGTCGCCGATGGCGTGGCGGCTGCTGATGCGGCGCAGCCCCACGCGGTCGATGACCCTCGTCGGCGATCCCGCGCAGACCGCCGAGGCGGCGGGGGTCGGGTCCTGGGAGGAGATCCTCTCCCCGTACGTCGAGGACCGCTGGGAGCACACCCGGCTCGGCGTCAACTACCGCACCCCGTCCGAGATCATGGACGTCGCCGCCGGTGTGGTGCGGGCCGAGCGCCCCGGGTTCGAGCCGCCGCGCTCCGTCCGGTCCACCGGGGTACGGCCCTGGGCCAGGGAGGCCGGGGGCGACCTGCCCGGCGCGGTCGCCGGGGCCGTCACCGAGCTGACCCCGGCCGAGGGACGGCTCGCGGTGATCGCGCCGCGGGCCCTGCACCCCGCGCTCGCCGCCCGGCTGGACGGGGTGACGGCGGGCGGGGAGCCGGACCTCACCCGCACGGTGGTCCTCCTCGACCCCCGGCAGGCCAAGGGCCTCGAATTCGACTCCGTCCTGGTCGTCGAGCCCGCGTCGTACGGGACGAGCGACCTGTACGTGGCACTGACCCGGGCCACCCAGGCGCTGGGCGTCCTGTACACCGGCGAACTGCCCGCCTCGCTGCGGGGCACCGGCCTGGAGTGACCGTCCACGTCCGGCCCCGGCGTCTTCCACCGGGGCCGGACACGCCCTAGGCCCTGTCGTCAAATCCCCGTCTGCCCGGCGACGCCATGCACGCCCTCTCGCCGTACCGGGCCCCGACCCAAGTACATCCAGTACGAGGGCCGGGGCCCGGCACGCCGAGAGCACGCACCTGACGTCGCCGGGCCCGCCCTCCGGGCGGACGACGGGGATTTGACGACAGGACCTAGGCGGGCCGCAGCCACACCGTCGCGAGGGGCGGCAGGGTCAGCCGGATGCTGGCCGCGCGGCCGTGCCAGGGCGTCGGTTCCGGTTTGACGGGGTCGGGGTTGGTGACGTCACCGCCCCCGTAGCGGGCGGTGTCGGTGTTGAGGATCTCGTGCCAGGCCGGCACGTCATCGGGGACGCCGAGGCGGTAGTCGTGGCGGACGGCGGGGGAGAAGTGGGAGACGGCGAGGAGCGGGGTGCCGTCGGCGGCGTGGCGCAGGAAGGCGAAGACGTTGTCGTCGGCCGAGTCACCGGTGATCCAGGCGAAGCCGGACGGATCGGTGTCGCGCTCCCACAGCGCGGGCTCGTCCCGGTAGACGGCGTTGAGGTCGCGGACGAGGTCGCGGACGCCACGGTGGTCCGCTTCGGCACCGTAGGAGGGGTCGAGGAGCCACCAGTCGGGGCCGTGGGCCTCGGACCACTCGGCACCCTGGGCGAACTCCTGCCCCATGAAGAGGAGTTGCTTGCCCGGGTGGGCCCACATGAAGGCGAGGTAGGCGCGCAGGTCGGCACGCCGGCGCCACCAGTCCCCGGGCATCTTGGAGACCAGCGAGCGTTTGCCGTGCACGACCTCGTCGTGGGATATCGGCAGGACGTAGTTCTCGCTGTAGGCGTACACCATCGAGAAGGTCATCTCGTCGTGGTGGTACTTGCGGTGAACCGGGTCGTGGGACACGTAGTCCAGCGAGTCGTGCATCCACCCCATGTTCCACTTCAGCCCGAACCCCAGCCCGCCGAAGCCTCCCGGGCCGGAGTGGTGGGTGGCCCGGGTGACGCCGTCCCAGGCGGTGGACTCCTCGGCGACGGTGACCACGCCGGGGTTGCGGCGGTAGACGGTGGCGTTCATCTCCTGGAGGAAGGCGACGGCGTCCAGGTTCTCGCGGCCGCCGTGCTCGTTGGGGACCCACTGGCCGGGCTCACGGGAGTAGTCGAGGTAGAGCATGGAGGCGACGGCGTCGACGCGCAGGCCGTCGATGTGGAACTCCTCGCACCAGTAGGTGGCGTTGGCGACGAGGAAGTTGCGGACCTCGCGGCGGCCGTAGTCGAACTCCAGGGTGCCCCAGTCGGGGTGGTCGGCGCGCCGGGGGTCGGCGTGTTCGTAGAGCGGGCGGCCGTCGAACTCGGCGAGGGCCCACTCGTCGCGGGGGAAGTGGGCGGGCACCCAGTCCATGAGGACACCGACACCGGCCCGGTGCAGGGAGTCGACGAGGTGCTTGAAGTCGTCGGGGGTGCCCAGGCGCGCGGTGGGCGCGTAGAAGCCGGTGACCTGGTAGCCCCAGGAGCCGCCGAAGGGGTGCTCGGCGACGGGCATCAGCTCGACGTGGGTGAAGCCGAGGTCGGCGACGTAGGCGGGGAGCTGGTCGGCGAGCTGACGGTAGGTCAGACCCGGCCGCCAGGACGGCAGATGGACCTCGTACACCGAGAACGGCGCTTCGTGGACCGGCCGCTCCGCCCTCTTCGCCATCCACTCCGCGTCCCGCCACTCGTGGTGGGACGCGTGGACGATCGACGACGTGGCGGGCGGTGCCTCGGTGCGGCGCGCCATCGGGTCGGCCCGCAGCGTGCGGGACCCGTCGGGCCGGGTGATGTCGAACTTGTACAGCTCGCCCTCCCCGACCGCCGGAACGAACAGCTCCCACACCCCGGAGGAGCCCAGCGACCGCATCGGATGCCCCGTGCCGTCCCAGAAGTTGAAGCCGCCGGCCACCCGGACCCCGCGGGCGTTCGGGGCCCACACGGTGAACCGCGTCCCGGCGACGCCCTGGTGCTCCATCGGCTCGGCGCCGAGCGCCCGCCACAGCTCCTCGTGCCGGCCCTCGCCGATCAGATGCAGGTCCAGCTCGCCGAGGGCGGGCAGGAACCGGTACGCGTCCTCGGTCTCCAGCACCGTCCCCTCGTAGGCCACGAGCAGCCGGTACGAGTCCGGGACCGCGCGCAGCGGCAGCATCCCCGAGAAGAAGCCGTCCCCGTCGTCGCGCAGTTCCGCGCGCAGGCCGTCCGTGACGACGGTGACCCCGAGCGCGTACGGGCGGAAGGCCCGGAAGCCGACGCCGCCCGGCACCGGATGGGCGCCGAGCACTCCGTGCGGATCGTGGTGCGTGCCGTCGAGCAGCCGCTGCCGGTCCGCCGGACCGGCAGCGGCGTGCACGGCTCCGCTCCCGGCCGGCACGGGACCGCTCCCAGGCTCCTCGGGACGGCTCCCGGGCTCCTCGGGACGGCTCCCGGGCTCCTCGGGACGGCTCCCGGGCTTCTCGGGACGGCTCCCGGGCTTCTCGGGACGGCTCCCGGCCGGTACGGGACCGGCCGTCTCCCGGCCCCCGGCCGGCCTTTCGGCCGGTGCCTTCCCGGCCGCCTTCCTCCCGGCCGTCGGACGCTCGGCGGGGGTCCTCTTCTCGGCGGCCGGTTTCTTCGCGCTGTTCTTCTTCGGTGTGTCCTCGGACCGGGGGCGGGGCGTCACGGGCGGGGCCTCCTCGGGCGGGTGAACTGGGGGCGGGCACAGGGGGATCAGGGTGATGCGGCCAGCCGCCGTACCGCCGCCAGCGGAACCGGCAGCCAGTCCGGGCGGTGCCGGGCCTCGTACACGACCTCGTACACCGCCTTGTCGGTCTCGAAGGCGCGCAGCAGTACGGGATCCGTGCGCGGGTCGAGGCCGCCGGCCTCGGCGTATCCGGTGCAGTAGGCGGCCCGGCAGGTGTCGGCCCAGCCGGCCTCCGACGGTGTCCCGACGGTTCCGGGCACCGGGGGGACGGAGTGGGCCGCGTAGTCGAAGGAGCGCAGCATGCCCGCGACATCGCGTGCCGGGGGCTGGGGCATCCGGCGCTCGGCGAGCGGTTTCGACGGTTCGCCCTCGAAGTCGATGAGCGACCACCGGCCGTCCGGGGAGCGCAGGCACTGGCCGAGGTGCAGATCGCCGTGGATGCGCTGCGCCGTCCAGGTGTGGCCCTCGGAGGACAGGTCGGCGAGCGCCTCGAACGCGGTCCGCAGGCCGGGCGCGTGCGGCCGGAGCGCGGGCACCGCCCGCGCGGCGGCGTCCAGCCGCTCGGCCATCGCGTCGGCCATCGGCCGCACCTGGGCGTGGCCCAGGGACACCACGGGCAGCGCGCGGGCCAGCGCCGTGTGCACCTCCGCGGTGGCGCGCCCCAGCGCCCGCGCCTCGGCGGTGAAGTCCTCGCCCTTGGCGAGCTCGCGCAGCGCCAGCTCCCAGCCGTCCGAGGCGCCCTGCACGAACGGCTGGAGCACGCCCAGGACGTACGGCTGCCCGGACAGTTCGGTCCGCAGCCAGGCGGTGGGGGCCGGGACCCGGGCGCAGCCCTCGCGGGCCAGGGCCATCGGCAGTTCGAGGTCGGGGTTGATCCCGGGAACGATCCGGCGCAGCAGCTTGAGGATGAACGTGTCCCCGTACACCACGGACGAGTTGGACTGCTCGGCGGTCATCATCCGCGGCACCAGACCGGACCGTATCTCCTGGCCGGCGTCCCGCTCGAAGCGCAGCCCGCCGATGCGGGCCCGGGAGCGCAGGGCCTCCAGGAGGACATCGGCGGGCTGGGGGTCGTACAGGGCCTCGTACACCGTGCGTCCGGCGAGCGGTCCCTCCGTCAGGTGTCCGATCAGGGCCGGGGCCAGCCGGGGCGGCAGCGCCTCGCGTACGCCGATCAGTAACTGGTAGCAGTCGCCGGGGACGGACGGGGCGCCCGGTGCGGGCGGCTGGTGTGCCCGCGTCAGCAGGTGGTAGAGGCCCAGCGGGCCCTTCGCCGGCAGCAGCTCGGTGGCGGTGACCGGCGAGAGTCCCGTGACGGGCCGTCCCTTGCCGGCGAACCAGCGCTGCCGTGGCAGCCAGTCGCGCAGCAGGGGGTCCAGGGACGCCAGGAGGCCGGGACCTGGAGGCGCGGTGCGTGTGACGGCTTCCGACATGGGTCGCGTCCTTTCCCCGGGGGGCGGGGGGTTATTCATGCGTGCCCCGGGCGCAGCCGTGGAAACCGCCCTGCCGGGGGCCTTTTCGGTCGGGTCTGTCCAGGAGATTTCCTGCGGACACGGCACAAGGGTGTCCAATTCCGGTGTGTGACACCAGACCTGGACACCCTCGCGCCGTTCACTCCCGCTCGCGCCCCCGGGACCGGAGCCGGGGAGCGTGAGGACGGCGGGACGGCGTCCCGGACCGGGGGAGGCTCGTCGCTAGACGGCTTCCCTGCGCAGGCGGAACCAGTAGAAGCCGTGGCCGGCGAGGGTCAGCAGGTAGGGCAGTTCGCCGATGGCGGGGAACCGGACGCCGCCGATCAGTTCGACGGGGTGCCTGCCGTCGAACGCGCGCAGGTCGAGCTCGGTGGGCTGGGCGAAGCGCGAGAAGTTGTGCACGCACAGCACCAGGTCGTCGTCCTCTCCGGCCTCGTCCGGGGGTGCCTCGCGCAGGAAGGCGAGGACGGCGGGGTTGGTGGAGGGGAGTTCGGTGTAGGAGCCGAGTCCGAAGGCCTTGTTCTGTTTGCGGATCTCGATCATGCG
>NZ_JBHYPZ010000075.1:0-27377 GCF_042746485.1 Streptomyces sp. NPDC058751
GACTGCCTGTACCAACGAGCTCCGTTGCTCTACGCCGGAAATCCTTCAACTGGCTCGCGTGACCTGCGAAAACGCTAACTACCCGGCCTTGGGCCTTGACCCGGAATCTTGGACACGGGCTATGCGGCTTGAGCCAGGGTAGTTGATGTTGTGTCGAGTGCCGTCTCGTAGGCGATGGGGCTGCGTTGTCCGAGGCGGGAGTGACGGCGTCGGGTGTTGTATCGGTTGAGCCAGCCGAACGCGTCGAGTCGGGCCTCGAGTTCACTCGACCAGGTCTTGCGGCCCTGGAGCGTCTCGCGTTTGAAGGTCGCGTTGAAGGACTCGGCGAGTGCATTGTCCGCGCTGGAGCCGATCGCGCTCATGGACTGGCGGACGCCGGCCTGGCGGCAGGCGTCGGCGAAGGCCCGGCTGGTGTACTGGGCTCCGTGGTCGGTGTGTATGACCGCTCCAGCGAGGTTGCCGCGGGTCCGTTCGGCGGCGGCCAGGGCATCGGTGACGAGGTCGGTGCGCATGTGGTCCGCGATCGCCCAGCCGGCCAGGCGGCGTGAGGCGAGGTCGATGACGGTGGCCAGATACAGGAACTTCCCGCCGTCCAGCGGGAGACAGGTGATGTCGCCGACGTACTTCGTGTTCGGCTCGTCGGCTGTGAAGTCGCGGCCGATCAGGTCCGGGGCCTTCGCCGCGGCCAAATCCGCGACAGTGGTGCGGTGCCTGCGACGCAGCCGCAGTCCTGCCAGGCCGATGCTGCGCATCACCCGCGCGATGCGTTTGTGGTTGACGCGCTCGCCCGTGTCGCGGAGTTCGGCGGTGATCCTGGGGACGCCGTAGGTGCCGCCTGATTCGTGGTGCACGGCCCGTATCCGGGTGGCAAGGCGGGCGTCGGCCGCCTGTCAGGCGGCCCGGTCCGCGGCCGTCCGGCGCCAGTAGTAGAAGCTGGAGCGGGCGATGCCCAGGATGGTGCACAGCCGCTTCACGCCGTATAGGCGGTGGTGGTCGGCAACGAACTGGAAGCGGTTCACCAGCGCGTCTCCCCGGCGAAATACTTCGCTGCCTTGCGCAGGATCTCGCGTTCCTCCTCCAGCTCGCGGACCTTCTTGCGCAGAGCGGCATTCTCCGCCTCCAACGGCGTCGGCGGCTCGGCCGGCACCTCCGCCCGGCGTCCCCGCGGCCGACTCGCACCGGCTGCCCGGACCCAGTTGCGCAAGGTCTCGGGATTGATCCCCAGATCGGCAGCTACCTGCCGGATCGTCGCCTCAGGACGCGACTGGTACAGCGCAACCGCGTCCGCCTTGAACTGCGGCGGATAGTTCTTCATGACCACGAGATGTCCGTTCTCAGATCCTCAGGATCCAGTGTCTCGTGTGTCCAAGATCAGGGGTCAAGGCCCATGCACCGTTCTGGGACTTGCTGGTGTTCGAGGGGATCGACGAGGTGGAGGTCGGGGCGGTTGCGGCCGAGTTCGGCACGGTCGAGGTGGTGGCGGAAGGCCGGGCCGCCAGCGGTCTGTGCCCGGACTGCGGCCGCTTCTCGGACCGAGTCCACGACCGGTATCAGCACAGGCTGAAGGATCTACCACTCGCTGAACAGGGCTTCGTGATCCGGCTGACGGTCCGGCGCTTCATCTGCGAAGCCGCGGTTACCTTGCAGTTCAGCACGGAACCAAGGCAGGTTGTAGGAAGAGGAGCGGCAATGGTCATCGAGGTGGGGTACGCGCAGGCGTGGGACCTGGAGGCTTGTGCGCCCTGGCGGCCGATGTCTGCCGAGGAGGCCCGGGAGCGGGATGCCGCCGGGCTTCCGTACGTCGTGGTGTACCGGGAGCCGGGTCGGAAGGCCCCGCTGGAGGTCCGGCTGGTGTCCTGGCGGGACCACTACGTCGGGCTGTGGGTCTACGACGCCCAAGGTCGCCGCACCTACGATCTGGACATGCGGCTGCTGGACGACCCCTCGCGGCTGCTGCGCCGATACTCCGTCGGCTGGTACTACACAGGCCCAGAGATGGCGGAGTTCGACAAGGCGTGCCCACGCATCACCGTGGACCTCTTCCCGGACGGGAGGGGCCGACGGACGGAGGAACGGCAGGGTCAGGGCGGGGGCTCCTACGTCACCTCGCCCAGACTCCGGGACGACGAGCGCTGGCTGGAGCGCCCCGCCTTCGGGGAGTGGCCGCTGCTCTCGGCCCAGGTACACGGGTTCATTGAGCCGCCGGCCTTCGAGACGGCCGAGGTGGCCGAGGCAGCCGAGCCAGGTGGCGGAGGCACCCCCGCTACCTGCTGGCGTCCGCCGCGTCCCGCGCAGCCTGGACCGATCAACGAGTTGTTCCGGCCCGGGGTGCGCGTGACCGACGGGTACCACCCCGAGATGACCGTCGTGGAGCCGCGCCAGGTTGGTACCCTGCGCGTACCCAGCGGGCTGCTGGCCGTCTCCGGCCCGGACATCGACCACGGCGACGGGCCGCGCATTACGGTCCCCGTCCCGCCCGGGGAGTACGTACTCGACGAGGCGCGGGTCCGCTTCAGCTACCAGTGCGAGTGGCGGGACGCCGAGGTCACGACCACGGAACCCACGGCCGTCCGCCTGCTCGTCAGCAAGACCCCCGCAGCGACCTGGGAGATGGCCCTCGGCCCGGACGACGATCCCCGGCTGTTCATCGAGCAGCAGATAGCCGGCTTCGACACCGACGGTGCCACCGGCTGCTTCGCCGACGCCGGGTCCTGGGATCCGCTCATTGCGCTCTTCGAGCGGGGGCTGATCCGGGGGGAGGCGGACCTGGACGGGTACGAGGACATCGACGACGGTTCCATGTTCATGCAGCGCACCTGGGACGAGGCTTCCGGCGGCGAGCTCATGTCCTTCGCGACGACCGGGGACGGTACCTACCCGGTGTGGGTCGGCCGTTCCGAGGCCGGTGAGGTAATCGGCGTCGTGGTGCTGGTGGAGGGGATGCCCGAGCTGCTCCCGGAGCGGGACGGAACCACCACCGATGCGGCTGTGTAGGCAGGTCCTACCTGCGGGCGCCTGGCGAGCCGCGGAGTGGGATTTCTGCGGCACTGCCAGATCGCGGGAGCGGACGGTTCTTGGTTCTCGCCCGCGTTGTCTCGGGTGCGGATACGGACCGTCGCCCGGGACCGGCATCGTGAAATCATCAAGCGATGACCGAACCGAGCAACGACGACGATCGCGCCTTCCGGCGCGAGACAGAGCGGGTCGTCAACGAGATCGCTCAAGGGCTCCGCACGTTGGACGCTGGTGTGGGCTGGTTCTCCGGTCTCGCCCCAGCATGCCGACAGGAGGTTCTGCAGGAAGTCGCCGGCTATGCGATGCAGGCGCACATTACTGCTGCGGACGGCCGTGCGGGGGTGGCGCGGTCCGGTGTGAAGCCCACGGCCAACCCTTCGGTGATGATCTGCATGGAGCCACCCCGCTACGGGTTCGCGGGCCTGCCCTCCGCTGAACACGTCAAGGCGTTCCGTGTCCTTGTCTCCGTGTTCGCTGTTGCTGACACTCGCCGCCGTGAGATGTACTGCAAGGGCGACTGCGGACATGCATGGCACAACCTGCCGGCGGCGACCGAGCAGCCGTAGCATCGGCCGCTCCGGTGCTGGCTGGGCCGGTTATCGGGGATGAGATCCGTGAACTCGGGGCTTCTGCCCCTACTGTCTTGGGTTCGTTCTGGTCAGAGCCCGTTCCGATGACCTGGGAGGCCAGGTCGGACAGGGCTCACTCGAAGGCGCCATGCGCTACACCACCGGACTGGAACACGCCGACCTGACCGGTCAGCCAGCTGTCGGCCCGCGAAGCGACGACCGGACGAGTCCGAGCTGATCCAGGAAGCGTTGCCTGATCTGCTTCGGTCGGTGCTTCCGCAGCCGCTAGACGGAGGCTGGAAGAAGCTGGACCAGGCCCACTGACGTTTCCTCGCCTACCGAGGTGTGGACCGCGCGGACCGTCCAGCGACCAGGCGGTATCGAAACCGGGGCCTGATCCGGCATCCCTCCACCGGGGTACTCGACGTCCAGCTCGGCTCCATCGGTGGCGGAGTCCATCAGTACCGCCGGCCCGTCCGTCTCCCAGACGCCATACTCCTCCCACTCGACAGCAGGGTCGGTGAGGACAGACTGGGCCGCGGCAATCAGATCGGCCTCGGAGTTCGCTCCAAGCCAGCGGACAAACGCTTGGTGTTCCGGCAGATAGCAGGTCATGGCAGGTTCGTCCGCAAGCACGAGCCCGAGCACACCCTGCCCACCCACACCAACCACTCCAGCCAGACCATCGACTTCGCAGGCACGGTCGTAGTCGTCCGCGACAGCCCCGTCGCTGATGACCATCCCCGACATCGTGCAGCCGCCCCACCCAGTCAGTCCGGAAACGGGGATGGCTATCAGCGGGCCGCCCATCGACTCGACCCAGGCGGGGGGAGTCTCGGCTGAACCGGATGAGGTGAACGAGGGGGTATTCATGGCGCCAGTGTCCCCCCGGCCGCTGACAATGCCGCGCCGAGCTGCGGTCCGGCCCATCGTTGACATAGGAGCAGGTGCCTCGACACGGACCATCCACCCCGTGGGTTCCTCCCACTCGACGCTTCAGAAATGACGAACCCACGGGCTTATCAGTGCATGCGGGCGTCGGTGTCGAAGAGCATCAGCTCGTGGGGGTGCAGGAGGTGCTGCACGATGAAGCTTCTGCCCGCGACTTTCCACAGGCCGCGGCCCCGGTTGAGGTGGGAGATCGCGTCGGTCTCCACCGAGGTCAGGCCCAACATGGCTGCTGCGGCGTGGAGTTGGTCGGTCCCTTACAGTCCCGTCCTGTGAGGCGGCCACGTCTCCCTGGCCTGGGGCATTCACGACCGGCCCCCATCGAAAGTGTCCAATAGGCGGCGGATGAGCCGACGGGGAGAGTCGTTGGTCCGTCCGTGACCGGACGTGGACCGAGTGGCCTTGCTCGGGGAATCACGCACTCTCGGCGTGAGGCTGAGAAGCGCTCAGGGTGTGGCACTTGGTCGGGTCGGTGGCGCAAGGGACCGCGGCGTCGTTGGTGAGGATCTCCCAGGCGAATCCGACGATGCCGGCCTGGAGACGGGACTCCACGTCGAGTTTGGCCAGTATCTGGGCGACATGGGCCTTGGCGGTGCGCTCGGTGATGGCCAGCTGGGTCGCGATGGCCCGGTTCGACGACCCCTTCGCCAGCATCCGGAAGACGTCGAGTTCACGCTCGGATAACAGCGGCACCCGTGTCAGAGCGGCGTCCCAGACATGGTGGTGGACCAGGGCCGCCTGCTGGCCGACGATGAGGCGGTGGGACCTTGTCAAGGATTCTGCGGTGTACATGACAGCTCCTCGGTGTCCTCTGGCTGATAGGGGTCGTCTCATGGGGTGAGTCTGCGCGCGTCGGCACGGCGGGCCTCGCCGGTGGGGCTCGCAGGGCGGATGGAAGGGTGGGTCGTCCAGTCGGTCGACCGCGCGGCATGGGGGGTGACGGACGGTGCGTCACCGTTCCGGGAGCGAATGAGGGCAGACTCGGGGCACGTCGGGCAGGCCAATCCCCGGGCAGCCGAATTGCGTCGCCTAGCGTGTGAGTTTCGGCCACTTCCGGTGGCGTACTCAGAGCCGGCTCGACCGGCCCAGGACCAACCCGCCGATTCGCCTCGTTCCGGGTGGCTCGATATGGGCGCAGTAAATGGTGGAATTTCGTCCGCGATTTACCGGAGCTCCCTCGAAATCGCGGGCGGCTGCTAGGGCGCGGGGCCGACGTCGGCGTCGGCAGGGAATTGCGTGCGCCTGCGGGGAGCGGGCGGCGAGGTGAATGACCGACGCGATCTGGGCGCATGGCGGGAGTCCTGCGATACGAGCAACGGAAGGAGTCCGGCTCCCCCACCCACGATGATTCCCCCCGAATATTTCGACGGAACGGCATCCCGAACAAAAGCCGAGCAACGCATACACGGGTGACCGACCCCTGGAGATCGCCGCCTTACGTCAAGTTACCCATTTGTCACCGGGTGGGCAATATCATGTTCAACATATGAGATGACTTGCTGAATTTCGCCATGCGGCTTGAATTTTCGGAGGGCGGTGAAATGGCCGAGAGCGCCCGGAGAGGTACCTCCGGGCGCTCTTCGAGGGTTCTCGGGTGATGTTACGGAATGCCGGCGAGTCGCAGGAGCGCCGCCGTCCCGGCCGCCGCGAGGACGACGACCAGAAAGGGCGCCCTGCGCCAGGCGAGCACTCCGCCGACCAGTACCCCGATCGCCCGGGCTGCACCGGCGAAGCCGTCGCCCTCGGTGAGCGCCGCCGTGGCCGTCAGTGCGGCGAGCAGCACGACCGCCGAAACCTCCAGCAGCTTCTCGACCTGCTTCGGGAAGGTGACCTTCGCCCGCAGGGCAGGACCGGAGAGGCGCAGCAGGAAGGTTCCGGCCGCCAGGGCGAACATCGCTGCCAGCGTCGGCAGCAGGGGAAAGGGATTGCTCATCGCTCTGCTCCTTCGAGGCTCTTCACCCGGAACAGCGGCAGCGCGGCCAGCGCGACCAGGACCGGCAGCCCGGCCGGCAGGAAGGCAGTGAGGGCCAGTGCGATCGCCGAGCCGGCCAGCGCGGTCTGCCGTAGTGCCCGGTCCTTCATCGCGGGCAGGATCAGGGCCAGGATCACCGCGGGGAACATCGCGTCTAGGCCAAGGGCATCGGTGTCCCGGACGACGCTGCCGAGCAGCGCGCCGAGCGCGGCGCCGACGGGCCAGCAGGCCAGGATGCCGAGGCCGCAGGCCCAGTAAGCGGCCCGCTTGCGGGCGAGCCCCTCCTGGGCGATGGCGAAGACGACCGTCTCGTCGTTCATCAGGTGCGTGCCGAGCAACCTGCGCCAGCCCCGCCCGAGCACGTCGGGCACCGCCAGACCGAACGGCAGGTGACGGGCGTTGACCAGCAGACCCGCCAGCAGCGCGGCGATCGGGCTCCCCCCGGCGGCGATGATCCCGACGAAGAGGAACTCGGACGACGCCGCCAGGACGAGGGCGCCCATGAGCACCGGGAACCACCAGGGGAAGCCCGAGGTGACCGCGATGGCTCCGTACGACAGGCCGATGACCCCCACGGCCATGCAGACGAGCGCGATGTCCCGCAACGGCCCCTTGCCCAGTGTTTCCCATAACGTACGCATGACGTTTATAGTGAACACCCTGAAGGCTGTTCGTCAAGACGAACGATTGACCATTGGAGCGAACACGCGTGTCCGACGTCGACCCCCCTCTCAAGCCGCCCCTGGCAATGATCGCCGCCTCCCTGCGGGCGGAACGGGTCCGGGCGGGGCTCTCCCTCACCGAGGTCGCCCGACGTGCCGGGCTCGCCAAGTCCACGCTCTCGCAGCTGGAGTCCGGCACCGGCAATCCCAGCCTGGAGACGCTGTGGGCGCTGTGCGTGGCGCTGGAGATCCCCTTCTCCCGACTGCTGGCCGCCTCCCGTCCCCCCGTCCAGGTGATCCGCGCGGGCGAGGGGCCGGCCATCGGTTCGGCGCAGAGCGATTACCGCGCCACCCTGCTGGCCGCCTCTCCTCCGGGGGCACGGCGGGACGTCTACAGCATCGCGGCCGAACCGGGTCCGCAGCGCTCCTCCGCCCCGCACATGCCTGGCGTCGTGGAGCATGTCGTGATCGGCGCCGGCCGGGCCCTGGTGGGCACCGCCGACGAACCGGTGGAACTGCACCCGGGCGACTACATCAGCTACCCGGCCGACGTCCCGCACGTCTTTCGCGCGCTGGAGCCCGGCACGCGCGCGGTACTCGTCTCGGAGCACTCCTGAGCACGCGCACGGCCCGGCCTCAATGCCCCATGCCCCAGCCGCCGTCCACCGGCAGGACGGCCCCGGTGATGTAGGCGGCGTCCTCGGAGGCGAGGAACCGGACCGCGGCCGCCACCTCCGCCGGCTCTGCGCCGCGTCCCAGCGGGACCTTGCCCAGCACGACCGCACGCTGCTTCCCGTCGAGCACCTTGGTCATGTCGGTGTCGACCATGCCCGGCGCCACCACGTTGCAGGTGACCCCCCGGGTGCCCAGTTCGCGGGCGACGGACCGGGCGAAGCCGACCAGGCTCGCCTTCGACGCCGCGTAGTTGACCTGCCCGGCCGCGCCCAGCAGGCCGACCGCCGAGGAGATCAGGACGATCCGTCCCCGCCGGGCGTCGACCATCTCCTCGACGGCCCGCTTGACCACCCGGAAGACGCCCGTCACGTTGGTGTCCATCACGTCCGTGAAGTCCTTCTCGGCCATCCGTAGCAGCAGCCGGTCCCGGGTGATACCGGCGTTGGCCACCAGCACCTCCACCGGACCGTGTGCCGCTTCCACCTCCTTGAACGCCCGCTCCACCTGCGCGGAGTCGGTGACGTCGCAGGTGACGGCGAGGCAGCCGAGGTCGGTCGCGGCCCGTGGCGGTTCACCCGTGCGGTAGGTCAGCGAGACCTTGTCGCCGGCCTGCGCGAAGGCACGCGCCACGGCGAGGCCGATCCCCCGGTTTCCTCCGGTCACGAGGACCGAACGGCTCATGTCTTCCACGCACCCTTCTGCATCTTCGGTCTGCCCAGACCCGGCGGACGCCGGTCAGGCGATCTTGTGGACCCAGCCGAACGGGTCAGGCCGCGAACCGTCCTGGATCCCCGTCAGCTCCGCGCGCAGCCGCTCGGTGACCGGGCCGGGCGTGCCGCCGCGGATCGTCCAGTCCCCGTCCGCGCTACGGGCGAAGCCGACCGGGGTGATCATCGACGAGGTGCCGCAGGAGAACACCTCGGTCAGTTCCCCCGACTCCGCGTCGGCCTGCCACTGCTCCACACTGATCCGTCCCTCCTCGGCCCGGTGGCCGAGCTCGGCCGCCAGGGTCAGCACCGAGTCCCGGGTGACACCCGCCAGCAGCGTCCCGGACAGCTCCGGAGTCACCAGCCGGTCGCCGTAGACGAAGAAGAGGTTGCTGGTGCCCATCTCGTCCACCCAGCGGCGTTCCGCCGAGTCCAGCCAGACCACTTGGTCGCAGCCCATCTCCTTGGCCTGCGCCTGTGCGACCAGCGTTCCCGCGTAGTTGCCGCCGCACTTGGCCTCGCCGGTGCCGCCGGGGGCAGCCCGGGTGTAGTCCTGGGAGAGCCACACGGTGAGCGGTTTCGCCCCGGCCGCGAAGTAGGAGGCCGCGGGCGAGGCGATCACCATGAACCGGTAGGCGGACGAAGGGCCGTAGAAGCTGATGGCGGGCTGGGTGGCGATCATGAAGGGGCGCAGGTAGAGGCTGTGCCCGGGCCGGTCCGGGACCCAGTCGCGGTCGGCGCCGACCAGCGTCTCGAGAGCCTCGACGAAGGTTTCCTCGGGCAGCGGCGGCATCGCCATGCGCGCGCACGAGCGGTTCAGCCGGACCGCGTTGGCGTAGGGGCGGAAGGTCACCACCGTGCCGTCCTGACGCCGGTACGCCTTCATGCCCTCGAAGATTTCCTGGCCGTAGTGGAACACCTGGGCCGACGGGTCGAGCACCAGCGGCCCGTACGGGTGCAGCCGGGCGTTGTGCCAGCCCTGGTCCCGTTCCCAGTCGATGCTGATCATGTGGTCGGTGAACACCTCGCCGAAGGCGGGTGACTCCATCAGTGCCGCCCGCTCGGTGGCCGGCCGGCGGACGGCGGTCTCGGTGGTGAAGGTGATGGTCATGGGTGCGCTCCGGGGCATGGGGTCACGGGGTTGTCACAGGGGGATGTTGGCGTGCTTGCGGGACGGCTGGTCCACGTGCTTGCTCCGCAGCATCCGGAAGGCGCGGATGAGCAGCGCCCGGGTCTCGACGGGATCGATCACGTCGTCGACGAGGCCGCGCTCGGCCGCGTAGTAGGGGTGCATCAGCTCGGACCGGTACTCCTTGACCAGTTGGGTGCGCAGGGCCTCCGGGTCGTCGGCCTCGGCGATCCGCTTGCGGAAGATGACGTTCGCGGCGCCCTCGGCGCCCATCACCGCGATCTCGTTGGTCGGCCAGGCGTAGGAGAGGTCGGCGCCGATCGAGCGGGAGTCCATGACGATGTACGCGCCGCCGTACGCCTTGCGCAGGATCAACTGGACCCGTGCCACCGTGGCCTCGCAGTAGGCGTACAACAGCTTGGCCCCGCGGCGGATCACCCCGTCGTGCTCCTGGTCCACCCCGGGCAGGAAGCCCGGTACGTCCACCAGCGACAGCAGAGGGATATTGAAGGCGTCGCACGTCCGCACGAACCGGGCGGCCTTCTCGCTGGCCTTGATGTCGAGCACCCCGGCCAGAGCGAGCGGCTGGTTGGCGACGATGCCCACCACCTGGCCGCCGAGCCGGGCCAGCCCGCACACGACGTTGCGTGCCCACCTCTCGTGGACCTCCAGGAAATCGCCGTGGTCGACGATCTCCTCGATCACCCGGCGCATGTCGTACGGCAGCCGGCTCTCGGCCGGAACCAGGCCGAGGAGGGCCTCGTTGCGCCGGCCGTCCGGGTCGATGCACGGCACGGACGGCGGGTTCTGCCGGTTGTTGGACGGCAGCAGGGACAACAGGTACCGGACCTCGCCCAGGCAGGTCCACTCGTCCTCGTACACGAAATGCGCGACGCCCGACAGCTCCGCGTGGAC
The DNA here is from genome assembly GCF_042746485.1 of Streptomyces sp. NPDC058751. Classification (NCBI taxonomy): domain Bacteria; kingdom Bacillati; phylum Actinomycetota; class Actinomycetes; order Kitasatosporales; family Streptomycetaceae; genus Streptomyces; species Streptomyces sp. NPDC058751. Next base: position 10,593 of record NZ_JBHYPZ010000075.1, read on the forward strand.
ATCGGCGCCCCCGAGGTTCTCCTGGCTGACATCCTCGCCGGTGACGGCCTTGACCACATCGGGTCCGGTGATGAACATCTGCGAGGTGCCGCGGACCATGAACACGAAGTCGGTCAGGGCGGGAGAGTAGGCCGAGCCGCCCGCGCACGGGCCCAGGATCACCGAGATCTGCGGGATCACCCCCGAGGCCCGCACATTGCGGCGGAAGATGCCGCCGTAGCCGGCCAGGGCCGAGACCCCCTCCTGGATGCGCGCTCCGGCACCGTCGTTGAGCGAGACCAGGGGAGCACCGGCCGCGATGGCCATGTCCATGACTTTCTGGATCTTCTCCGCGTGCGCTTCGCCGAGCGCCCCGCCGAAGATTCGGAAGTCGTGCGCGTACACGAACACGGTGCGGCCCTCGACGGTCCCCCAGCCCGCGATCACGCCGTCCGTGTGCGGTCTGCGGTCCTCGATGCCGAAACCGACCGCCCGGTGCCGGCGCAGCTGCTCGATCTCGTTGAACGACCCCGTGTCCAGCAGTATGCCGATCCGTTCGCGGGCGGTCAGTTTCCCCTTGGCATGCTGGGCCCGGGTCGCGCGCTCGCCCGGACCGCCGTGTGCCCGTTCCCTGGTCACGTAGAGGTCGGCCACCCGCGCCCGGATGCCGGTGCGCGTGTCCGGCGGCTGCTCCGTGAGTTCCTGCTGGACGGTCATCCGTCTCCTCTCCTTCCGGGATCTACGCGCTCACAGGCGCTGTGGCAGGCGGGGCCGGAGTGGCGCGGACCGCGCCGGGCCGACACCCGGTCACAACCTGGTCCGTGCCGAGGCGGCAGGCAGGACAGGGGCGGCCGCGACCTTGAGGGCGGCAGCACCGGCGTCGTCCAGGACCACCGCCCGGCACCGCTGCCGCTGTGCACCCAGCCCCGACACCTCCGCCTCCACCACGTCACCGGCCCGCAGGTACGGCTGGTCGGGGCGGCCCAGCGCGACGCCGCCGGGCGTCCCGGTCAGCACCACGTCACCGGGGTGCAGCACCATGCACTGGCTCAGGTACCAGAGCAGGTAGGACACCTCGAAGACCATGTCCGCGGTGGACCCGTCCTGCATCATCTGGCCGTTGACCCGGCACGTCAGCCGCAGCCGGCCCGGGTCGCCCACCTCGTCCGGGGTGACCAGGTGCGGGCCCAGCGGACTGAACGACTCGAAGGACTTGCCCTTCACCCACTGCCCGCCGCGTTCCAGGAGCCAGCTCCGCTCCGACACGTCGTTGCCGGTGGCGTACCCCGCGACATGGCGCAGCGCGGAGGCGGGGTCCGACAGGTACTGCGCGCGCCGACCGATCACCACGGCCAGCTCGACCTCCCAGTCCGTCTTCTCACCGCCCGGCGGCAGCAGCAGGTCGTCGTACGGGCCGACCAGCGTGGTCGGCGCCTTGCTGGCCACGATCGGCTCGCCGGGCACCACCAGGCCCGCCTCGGCGGCATGGGCCCGGTAATTGAGTCCGATCGACAGCAGATGCCCGCCCGGCCGGACGGGCGGACCGACCCGCCCGGCGGCCGGGTCGACCTCCGGCAGCCCTGCGGCCTCCCGTGCCAGCCGCGCCGCCGTCTCCTGCAGCGCGTCGGGGTCCAGGGCCGCGCCTGTCCAGTCCGGCACCCACGAGGACAGGTCCCGCACGACGCCTCCGGGGCCCACCGCGCAGGGCCGCTCACCGCCCGGCGGTCCGATCCGCAGCAGCCGCATCTCAGTCGGCCGCCGGTGTCTGCTCGAGGTATTTCTCGAAGAAGCGGATCTCTTTGTCGGTCAGCCGCCGGGGCCGCCCGGCCCGGTAGTCGAACGGCGCCATCACGGTAGAGGCGGTGGCGTACACGGTGTCGCCGTCGCGGACCACGTAGTCGACGGCCACCGTCGCCGACTGGAGATCGGAGACCCACATCTCGATCTCCACCGGTTCGTGCCGGTGGACTAGTTGGCGCCGGTAGCGGATCCGGTGCTCCACCACCACCGACCCGTCCCTGAAGAAGGCGTCGCCGTCGTTCGGCGCCATCCGGAAGATGAAGTCGACCCGTGCCTCCTCCAGGTAGCGTACGTAGGAAACATTGTTGACGATGCCGTAGACGTCCATGTCCGACCAGCGGATCGGACAGAAGTAGCTGTGCTTCGCCATGGCGCTCAGTTCCCCTCGGCGACCGCATCGGCGGCCGGTCCGAAGGCGCCGGTGCGCCGCTGGAAGGCGCTCACGTAGTCGGCGGCGGCGATCGGCGCCCTCAGCAGTTCCGGGGAGAGGTTGAAGCCGCCGATCAGGGTGTCGGTGTGCGGCCGGAGCCGTGCGCACAGCGTGTCCGCCTCCCGGGGCAGCCGCTCCACCTGCTCGGCGGTCAGCACACCGCGCGCCAGGTACCAGCCGGTGTCCCGGCGCATCTCGCTCAGCCCGTACAGCGCGGCCAGCAGGCCGAGCGCCGTCCGCGCCGACTCGTCCTCCAGCGTGCCGACCGCGGCGGCGAAGCACTCCAGGGCGGTCCGCACGCCCCGGGTCCGGGCCATCTCCAGGCCGGTGTTGACGGTGTCGTTCCAGGCCTCGAAGTACGTCCGGTCGCCGGTGTCGTCCGCCATGGCCGCGGCGGCTTCCCGGAGCAGCTCCGTCTCCCGGTGCCGTACCGCCGCCACCAGGAACGCGAGGTCCCCCAGGTCCCGTCCCGCCGGGTCGGGTGCCGGGGCTGGCCCGGTGCCGTCGCCGTCGCCGTACTGCGCGATGATCTGTCCCGCGGTGGTGGCCAGCAGCACCTGGTTGTCACCCTCCGCGGTGACCAGGCCCTGGAGCAGCGATCCGTAGTCCGCGATCCGGTTGGCGCTGAAGATGCCCTGCGCACCGCAGCGCTCACGGCAGGTGGCGACGACGTCGGTCATCTCCCAGGTGGACAGCGCCTTGGTGATCGACACCAGATGGTTCAGCTCGGCGGGGAGGGCGTCCTGCGGCGCCGCCGTGAACTGCCGCTTGACATGGTTGAGCAGCAGCGTCATCGCGTACGTCCGGGACAGCGCGGTGTACAGCGCGAGTTGGTGGCTGCGGTACTCGATGACCGGCAGGTCGTTGCGGCCAGGCGCGTTGGTGAGCCGCTGAGCCGCGAACCGCAGTGCGATGTACACGCTCGCCCGGCCCGCGCCCGTCGCCGCGCTGGACACGCACAGCCGGCCGGGCAGAATGCGGCTCATCGCCTGCAGGAACCGCTTGCGTCGATTGCCGGACGCCGGGCGGAACACGCCGTCGTCGTTGAAGCCGCCCATGTCGCCGTGGAGCAGCTGGCGGCGCGGGACGCGCACATGGTCGAACCAGGTGAGGCCGTTGTCGAGTCCCTGCACCGGCTTCTCCGGGCACGGCGCGGCGTGCACGCCCTCGTACAACTGCTTGCCGTCGCTGATCCGGACGAGGAACGGGTACACGCCGTGGTCCTTGCCGTCCGCCTTCAGCCGGGCCATCACCACGGCCAGCTTGGGGACGTCCTGGAACCCGCTGTAAGACATGTACTTCTGCGCGAGGGCGTCGGGCGTGTTCAGGACGAACGTCTCGGTGGCGGGGTCGTAGACGGCCTCGGTGCGCAGGGCGGCCACGTTGTTGCCGTAGCCCAGCTCGGTGGCCATGTACGGGCTGAAGGAGTCCAGCCGGTCCAGTTCGTCGAACAGGTCCTTCAGGTCCTCCCGGTCACCGTGCTCCACGACGGTGCCGAAGGCCAGGTTGTAGTGCACCATCAGCAGCGAGAACGTGGAGACGTCCACCAGCGACGGCCACTCGGCCAGGGCGAACAGCCGCCACGGATCGGCCAGGATCTCCCGCGGACGTTCCAGCGCGGCGTGCACGGCTCGCGACCGTTCGTAGGCCAGCTTCCCGGCCTCGGTCATGTTCAGCCCTTCGCGGGGATCGAAGACGGGGTCCAGCAGCAGCTCGTGCAGCTCCTGGTGCGTCTGCTCGTACCTGCCGTCGAAGAGCAGCCGGGACAGTCCGGCGGAGGCCGACGAGGTCATGTATGGGTCCTTTCCCGCGGCTGTGACTCCCGCGGTGGGGTCGTGAGGGGACCGGCGGAGGGAGCCGCCGCGATCAGGCGGAGCTCGAGAAGGGGTCAGGCCGAGGCGATCAGCAGGGCCGCGTTCTGGCCGCCGAAGCCGAACGAGTTGCTCAGGGCCACGTCGACGCGGGCGTGGCGCGCCGCGCCGTGCACGATGTCCACCTCCACCCGCGGGTCGACCTCGGCGGTGCTCGCCGACGGCGGGATCACCCCGTGGTGCACGGTGAGCGCCGCGAACGCCGCCTCGATGGAACCGGCCGCGCCCAGCGGGTGCCCGGTGACGCCCTTGGTGGAGCTCACCTGCACGTCCGGGCCGGCCACCCGGTGGATCACTCCCGCCTCGATGACGTCATTGAGCGGAGTCGAGGTGCCGTGCGCGTTGACGTAGCCGATGTCCCGGCCCGTCAGCCCGGCGTCCGCGAGAGCCGCACGGACCGCCAGCTCGGCGCCCTTGCCCTCCGGGTGCGGGGACGTCACGTGATGCGCGTCCGCGGAGGCGCCATACCCGATGATCCGGGCCACCGGCCGCACGCCCCGGGCTCGCGCGTGCTCCTCAGACTCCAGCACGACGACTCCGGCGCCCTCGCCGAGCACGAAACCGTCACGGGCCGCATCGAAGGGACGCGACGCGGTCCCCGGATCGTCGAGCCGCCGGGAGAGCGCCCGCATCCTCGCGAACGAGGACAGGTACAGCGGCGTGATCGGCGCCTCGGCACCACCGGCCACGACGATGTCGGCCAGCCCCGACCGGAGCAGCTCGCGGCCCAGGCCGATCGCGCTGGCCCCGGCCGCGCACGCCGTGCAAGGGGCCGAGCACGGCCCGTTGGCCCCGATGTCGATCGCCACCTGGCCGGCGGCCATGTTGAGCAGCCCCATCGGGAGGGTCATGGCGGAGATCTCCTCCGGTCCCTCCTCCAGCAGTACGCGGTGCTGCGCCTCCAGCGTGGCGGTGCCGCCGGCGCCGGAGCCCAGGATCACCGCCACCCGTGAGCTGTCCGCCCACTCGCCCGGGATGAGCCCGGCCTGGTCCAGCGCCTCGCGCGTGGCGGCGATGGCGAACTGGGAGTAGCGGTCCCACTGCCAGGCGGTGCGCCCGAGAGCGGCCGGGGTGAAATCGGGCACCCTGCAGGCCATGGTCACCGGCAGGCCCTCCAGATCGGCGTGGTGCGCCGCCGTCGGCCGACCCTCGACCACGCGGTGCCAGCTCTCCTTGACGCCGATACCGGCGGGAGTCACCAGCCCGATGCCGGTGACGGCGGTCGCGAAGCCGGTCATCGGACCGTGGCACCCCTCTTCTCGACCAGGGCGACGATGTCGGAGACCGTGGAGATCTCGGACAGTTCCTCGTCGCTGATCACGACGCCCAGGCGCTTCTTCAGGGCGGTGGCCAGTTCGAGCTGTGACAGGGAGTCGAGACCGAGGTCGTCGAAGGTGGCCTCGGGCACCACCGCCTCGGCGTCCAGATCGAAACGGGCGACGAAGACCTCGACGACGGAGTCGTGGGCGGAACTCATGATGTCTCCTCCTGGAGGGCTGTAGGGGTTGGATGAGGTGAAGAGGGAACGGGGGACGCGGAACCGAGAAGTCGTCAGTCGACGGACTCCGCCTGGAGCTCCGGCCACACGAGCGTGGTCGAGCCCCAGGACAGACCGGCCCCGAAGGCGGAGAGCAGCACCCGCTGGCCCGCCTTCAGGTCCCCGCGGGCGGCGTAGTCGTTCAGCAGCAGGGGCACGGACGCGGCCAGGGTGTTGCCGACCCTGTCGATGTTCACCGCGACCCGCTCCCCGGGAAGGTCCAGCTCCTCCGCGACCGCACGCACGATACGGATGTTGGCCTGGTGGCCGACGAACCAGTCGATGTCCGCCGCGGACCAGTCGGCGCGTTTGAGGGCCGCCTGCGCCGACTGCGTCATCCGCTCGACGGCCTGCGTGTAGAGGGGACGACCCTCCATCCGCAGGTACCAGTCACCCGTCGGCACCGTGCCGTGCCCCAGGCCGCCGTCGGCGGAACGCTGCCGGGAACCGCCCGCCGGAATGGCCAGCAGGTCGGCCAGCGCACCGTCGCTGCCGAGGTCGAACGGGCCCAGCGCGCCGGGCTCGTCCGGTTCGCCCCTGCGCAGGACGACCGCACCCGCGCCGTCGCCGAAGATCGGCGCCGTGGACCGGTCCTCCGGGTCCACCAGGGTGGTGAACGCCTCCGACCCGATGAACAGCACGGTGTCGGCGGTGCCGGCGGCGATCAGGCCGGACGCGGTGGCGAGCCCGTACAGGAAGCCGCTGCACGCCGAGGTCAGGTCGAACGCGGCCAGCGGTCCCAGACCCAGCTGCGACGCCACCTCCGGCGCCACCGCCGGACAGAGGCGCTCGGGCGAGGTGGTCGCCACGACCACGGCATCCACCCCGGACACATCGGCCGACCGCAGGGCACGCTCACCAGCCGCCACGGCCATGCTCCCCGTCGCCAGTCCTTCGGAGACGAACCGCCGTTCCCGGATGCCCGTCCTGGTACGGATCCACTCGTCCGTGGTGTCCAGGGTGCGGGAGAGGTCGTCGTTCGTGACCGTCACGGGCGGGAGAAAGCCTCCGATTCCCATCAGCACTGCCGTCATCTACTCACCCTCCTGAGGATCGCGGACACGGCCTCAGCCTGATGCGGACACGGCCTTGACCTGACGTCGAGCAAGGTTGGCCGACGCATCGAGGGCCCGGCAATTGGCCGTTGGTACAGGCCGTGGCGCTTGTACCAACGGCCAATTGAACGGCCGCCGCCCCGGGTGCCAACCTCGCCGGGGTGACCACGACACCGACTGATCTCGCAGGGCTCCTCCCGGCAGGACGGGTGATCACCGACCCGTCCCGGGTGGCGTCCTTCACCCACGACGAAGCAGCTGGCGCGCCCTACGCGCTCCCGGCGGCCGTGGTGCAGCCCCACGACACCGCCGAGGTGGCGGCCGTCGTGGGCTACTGCGCGGAGCGCGGCGTGCCGGTGGTGGCCCGCGGGGCAGGCACCGGCCTGTCCGGCGGCGCCAACGCGGTCGAGGGCGCGGTGGTGGTGTCCTTCTCGGCGATGGACCGGGTTCTGCGCATCGACCCGGACGAACGGCTGGCCGTCGTGCAGCCCGGCGTCGTCAACGAGGACCTGCGTGCCGCGTGTGCCGCCAAGGGCCTCTGGTACCCGCCGGATCCGGCCAGCGCCCCGTGGTCCACCATCGGCGGGAACGTCGCCACCAACGCGGGTGGACTGTGCTGCGTGAAGTACGGCGTCACCCGGGACTACGTGCTGGGCCTCGAAGTGGTCACCGGTCGCGGTGACGTGGTCCGGCTGGGACGGCGCACCGCCAAGAGCTCGGCCGGTTTCGAACTCGCCGGTCTGCTGGTCGGTTCGGAGGGCACCTTGGGCCTGGTCACCGAGGTCACGGTGCGGCTGCGGGGCGAGCGCGCCCAGGAGCACACCGTCGTGGGCTACTTCGCCGACCTGCCGGGCGCCGGCCGGGCCGTCGCCCGGGTGGTGGCCTCCGGTGTGGTCCCGAGCGCGCTGGAACTCGTGGACCGTTTCTCCCTGCGCGCCGTCGACGAGTGGAAGAACATGGGCCTCACCGACGGTGGCGACGTGCTGTTGCTGGCCCGCTGTGATGCGCCCGGCGCGGCGGGCGCCCAGGAGGCGGACACCGTGCTGGCCTGTTTCGAGGCGGCCGGTGCCACCTGGAGCGCGCGGTCCGGCGACCCGGCCGAGGCGGACGCCCTGTTCGCGGCCCGGCGCCTGGTCTACCCCGCCCTGGAACGCCTGGGCATGGTGCTCAGCGAGGACGTCTGCGTCCCCCGCAGTCTCCTGCCCGAGATGCTCGCCCGCCTCGAGGACATCGCCGCACGGCACGGCGTGCACATCGCCACCCTGGCGCACGCCGGGGACGGCAATCTGCATCCGATGCTGGTCGTGCCGCGCGGCGACGAGCGGAAACTCGCCCGCTGCCGCGGGGTGTTCGAAGAGGTCGTCGACCAGGCGCTCGCGCTGGGAGGCACGGTCACCGGCGAGCACGGCGTGGGCCTGCTGAAGATGCGCGGCCTGGCCGACGAACTGGGCCCGGCGGTACTGGACCTGCACCGTGGCATCAAGCGGGTGTGGGATCCTGCGGGCATCCTCAACCCGGGCAAGGTCTTCACCACTTGACGCCGACGGCCGCAGCTCCGACGGACAACGGCCGTCGGCGGGCCGAGGAGGGTCACGGGCGGTGCGCTGCCGGATTCGACGACCCGTCGGGCCCAAAGGGGGTCCTGACAAGGGCATCGGACGTGTCGGTAGACGATCAGGCGGGCCGCGACGCCGCGAGGAAGGCCCCTTGGATGTCGTCGCGTCATTCCCGACGGATGCGCAGGCACCGAAATCCGTGGAGACAGGGGGTGGTGTTCGGTGCGGCCGTGTAGCGCCGGGCGCGGCAGCCCCCTGGGGCGCAGGCCTGGGCTCAGTGGTGTATTCCGTGCCGGACACCAGGCTGGAGAATCGCGGCGGCACGCAGGTCCGCTGCTTCGCACGGGCGGCCGGAGCCGGACGAGGCCGGGCTTGGCCGGATGGGCGGTTCTCGAGTGGAGCGGCCCGGCTCGGGCACTCGGTCCCGGTGACTCAGAACGCACGACCGCCCTTGACCTCCGACGGGCACTACGTGGTCATCGGAGGCCGTCGGTGGCGTGCCACTGATCCGGCCGTCCCCGCTGACATGAGTGCTCGGCTGCGCGTTCATCTGATGGCGGCCCGTCGAGAAGTCGCCGTCGCGCGGCGCGCCGATGCCCAGAAGGCTGAGCGTGTCGCTCGGGACCGGGTGCACAGGGCGAAGGTGGCACTCGGAGAGCGGGGCACCCCCTGGTGGGAGCAGAGCGCGGCGGAGCGAGAGGCACGCTGGCGCGAGGGACTGGCGGTGCTCGAGACCACCTGACACGAGGCCACCGGCCCGGACCGGTCCGGGCCGGACGTCGGTCCGGCGGCTGAACTGGGACAAGGAGACCCCACCGGCACGAGGACGGCCACGCCTACCTGCACGTTCATGCCGTGCATCGTGTGCTTGCCGGAGTCTGCGCCGTGAGGCGCTCGTCGTTCGAATGGCGGTGAAAGGACGCCACCGCCGTCCTGTCGCAGCAGTGTCCACGGACACTGCGACATCCGTGTGAGCGGACAGCAGACCTCCTTGCGGGCGGACAGCTGATCTCCTTGCCCGGTATGACTATTCGTCCCCTATTCGGGCGGTAGCGCGAGCACTGGGGAAGGGTCCTGGGTGCCTGTGCTGCCTGCGATGTCGGTGGCGGCTGCGATGCTGCCGGGATGACGACCTGGAATCTGCTCGATCTCGACAAGGCCCTGCGGGCAAGCTGGGCTGCCGACACTGCCTCGCCCGACGACCAGGCTGACTGGGAGCCGGGGAACCCGGCATGGGGCCACTGCGACATCACGGCACTGGTTGTCCATGACATCTTCGGCGGCGATCTTGTGGTCGGCGAGGTCTATCTCGCTGGCGGGGGTCAGCGGGGCTTCCACTGGTGGAACCGGCTGCCCAGCGGTGTGGAACTCGATCTGACTCGCGAGCAGTTCAGGGACGGGCAGACGGTGACCGCAGCCCGTGTCGTCGAACGTCCGCCGGGCCCACTGCGCCGCTGGGACGAGTACCTTCTGCTGCGCAAGCGCGTCATCGGGATGCTTGGTGCTCTCCCGGAGCCGCTGGCGTGAGCGGTTCATGGCCGGCCCGGCGGGGTGAGGGGCTGGACGCCCTGGCCGGTGGTGGCCTGGGCGAGTCGGAGCGAGGTGCCCTCTGTCAGGACGACGTGCGCGTGGTGCAGGAGCCGGTCGACAGCGGCAGTGGCCAGGGTCTTCGGCATGATCGAATCGAATCCTGACGGATGAAGATTGCTGGTCACGATCACACTGCGGCGTTCATAGGCGGCATCGATCACGCGGTAGAACGCCTCGGCGGCGGCCTGTCCGCAGGGCAGCATGCCGATGTCGTCAATGACGATGAGATGGCAGCGGGTGATCTTCGCGATGGCCTTGGAGACGGTGTTGTCGACGGTCGCCCGCCCGAGGTGGGCGGTCAGCGACTCCAGGGTGAACCAGGCGACCTGCATGCCCTCCTCGATCGCCTTGTGGGCAAGGGCTTCGGCGAGGTGGCTCTTCCCGGTGCCAGACGGGCCGGCGGCGGCGAGGTTCTCTGCCCGATGCACCCACTCCAGTGTCATCAGCACCTGCTGGGTGGGGGCCGGGATCGAGGACTCCTCTTCCTTCCAGGAGCCGAAGGTCTTCCCGGTGGGCAGGTTCGCCCGCTTCATGTGGTTGCTTTTCGTGGCCCGGTCACGGCCCTTGATCTCCTCCTCCAGGAGGATCCGGACGACTTCGGCGGGATCCCAGCGCTGTGAGCGGGCGGTGGCCAGGACCTCGGGGGCCGCTTTGCGGAGATAGGGGAAGCGCATCCGCTTCAGGACTGCCTCCAGCTCTGTCGAGATCGGTGGCGCCGGAGGCGTCGTCGGAACCAGGCTCGGCCCCGGGCCGGGGGCGGCCGGGACGGTGGTGACCGCGGTGGCGAGGACGGCGGTGGACTCTGCCATATCAGTGGATCAACTCCTTTGATCGGGGCCGCCGCTGGTGAGGCGGCCGAAGTCGGCCCAGACGGCGGTTCCCGGCTGGACGGAATAGGACTCGTCGCAGACGACGAGATCGGAGGGGCGGGCGCCGGTCTGGCGGTGGCGGACGATCGACATCAGGTCGTCGTCGGCGAACCGGCCTGCGGTCGCGGCCATGCCGAGTGCGATGTCGACTTCGGCGGCGCCGACCAGGGCGGCGAGCTCGACGGCGGCGGCCATCTTCACCCGCATCCGGGTGGTGCCCGCGGCGGCGGCTTCGATCAGCCACGACTTGGCCCCCGGCCCCAGGGCGAGGAACGCTTCTTCCGCCGCGTTCGCGGGCTTCGGCTTCGGCGGCCGCGGGTGGCCGCTGAGGTCTTGGGGATGGTCTGGGTAGTGGTCGGGGACGATCACCGGCCTGCCGGGCAGCGCGATCTGGTGGCGGGCGACCTTGGTCAGCCCGGCCGGAGTCGAGTAGCGGACCGAGCCGAAGCGGACGGTCTGGTCCCGCAGAACCGTCCGCGATTCGCCCAGCGCGGACGTGTGTGGCTCGGAGGGCAGCGGATGCAGCCGTGTCCGTTCGATGTCGAGCATCGACGCCGGCGTCTTGTGCGTCTCGCGGTGAACCCGATTGTTGACCTTGTGGCAGAACAGCGAGCAGGTGCCGGCAAGCTCGGCGAAACTGTCGTAGGCGCCGAGCAGGTTCGCGTGGGTGGGCACCAGGTCTGCTTTCGCGATGCGGACCGTCGCCTCGGAGCCGCCCTTGGACTCCGGGTCGAACGGCCGACAGGTATGGACCTGCACTCCGTAGTGTCGGCCTGCGGCAACGACTTCCGGGTGCCGGACGGCGACGCCAGCGACCCGGTCGATCGTCATGGTCCGCTCGTTGTCGGTCAGCACGTAGGTCGGGGCCCCGCCAATCGCCCGCAACGTGGTGTCCAGACACGAGATCACCGTCGGCAGAGTGCGGTCCCAGGTCGGGATGACCACCCGGAATCGCGACCACGCCAACCACGCGCAAAACAGCAGCGTCTGCCGCGGTTCACCGTCCAGGCCAGGGACTTTCGGTCCCCAGCCCCAGTCGAACTGCAGCCACAGCGACGGCTCGGTGATCCAGGGACGATACGAGCGGCGGTGGCTGGCCTTCCAGTGTTCCTTGGCCATCGCCACCGCCCGCCGGGTCGTGCGTTCGTCCCCGGTGAAGCCCAGCAGCTGCAGACGCTCGTGCAGCTTGTCCGCCCGGACCAGGCCCTCGGACCGCTCGACCCACTCCTCGATCTTCGGCAGGAACGGGTCGATCAGCTTCGGCCGGCGGACCGTTCCGGCGACCGGCCGACCCGTGTCCCTCATCCGTGCGTACCGCCGGACGGTCTTCGGGTCGACTCCGGCCAGCTTGGCGGCCGAATTCGCGCTTCCCGTGGCGTCCAGCGCTTCGAAGATCTCCATGACTTCCTTGTCAGACTTCTTCACGTTCCCTCCGGTGGGATGGCTCTCGTTTGCCTGGCAGCAAGAGGAGCCAACCCCCGGAGGGATCATCAGTTCGGAACCGACACACGAATGGGTCCATGGACAGGGAGATCAGCTGTCCGCAGAGAGGGATTCCTCGTGTCCGTCTATAAGGATCTTGCGCTGTCCGCTCTCAGGCAGGGCGGTTGAAGCTGGGTGCAGCCTGAACCGGGAGGTGCCGGGGAGGGCGGTGAGCAGCCCCGACAAAGCCGGGACGTGCCAGTACTGCCAGAGGGTGCGGGTCCGGCAAGCGAGACGGAGAGGAGTAAGCGAGGAACCGGCGTCTACGCCTCCTTAGGGCGTGCAGATCATTAACTTGCCTTCTTGATCTCGCCTTAGGTCAGGTCGGAAGCGAGGAACGTCGTGATGTCGGCTGGTGTGCGGAAGCGGGCGGTGGAGGCGCCGATGCGGTGGCCGTGTGCTTCGAGGAGTGGGCGAATTTCCTGGCTCGCTCGGCAGATGGTCACGGCGGAGACGCCGAAGAGTTGCCCGAGGAGGTCCATGGTGGCGAGTTTGCGCAGGTGGAGCACAGTGACCAGGATCCGGTCGGCTGGGGTGAGCTTGGCTTTGGCACCCGTGCCCGGTGCGACCAGACGCTCGTGACCACGACGCGCGCGGAGCACTTGCTCGCGTTGAGCCTCCAGCACTGGAGTCAGCGTGTCGATGAGCTCGCTGAGCCGTTGGCTGGTCATCCCGGTCAGTTCCGGGTCCTGTAGCGAACGCCGCGTGAGGTGATCCAGCCTGTTCGCCGGGGCCTGGTCCGGGGTGTTGTTGATCGCCGTCGTGTCCCGCGGGTGCTGGGGGTGGAGGGTGTAGTTCCAGTCGCCGTGGAAGCGGTGCCGGGTGATCGGTAGGGCGGCAAGTTCGTCATCACTGACCTGGACGCCGGTGGGATAGGGGTTGGTGTCGAGTTCGGCGTGAACGGTCAGGCCGGTCTTGGTGGTGGTCGCGGCAATGCTCTGGACGATGACTTCGTGGCTGGTCAGGGGTCTGCCACGCCAGTTCATGGTGATGTAGGAGAACAGCCGGTGCTCAATCCGGTTCCACTTCAACGTTCCGGGAGGCAGGTGGCAGACGGTGACCGCCAGGCCGGTCTCGGCGGCGAACCGGGCGATTTCGGTCTTCCAGGTGCGGGTGCGATACCCGTTGGAGCCGCCCGCGTCGGCGGTGATCAGCAGCCGGCCGGCCGCCGGGTAGGCGGCCTGTCCGGCTCCGTTCCACCAGCGGCGGATCGACTCGACGGCGAACGCGGCGGTGTCGTGATCGGTGCCCACGTTGACCCAGCCGGTGTTCGCGACGACGTCGTAGATGCCGTAGGGCACCGCTCTGCCCAGCTCGCGGTCGGGGAAGTCGTGGGTGTCGACTCGCACCGGTTCGCCTCTCGGCTCCCATTCGCGGCCGTTGTTCTTGAACAGGCCGACCAGTTCCTTCTTCTTCGTGTCCACACTGATCACGGGAGCCCCGCCGTCCTGGTGGGTGCGGGCCTGCTCGTTGAGGTAGCGGAACTGGGCGTCCCGGTCGGGGTGCTGCTTGCCTTCCAGCGTCTTGGCGTTGCTCTGCAGGCTGAAGCCCTCCTCGCGCAGGAGGTCGCCCACCGTGTCCGCACAGATCCTGTGGCCCTGCCGGGTCAGCTGCTCGGCGAGCTTGCGGGTGGATTTGGTGGTCCAGCGCAACGGCGACATGGGATCTCCGCGGACGTCGGGCTCGACCAGTGTGAGGAGTGCCTCCCGAACGGCCGGGTTCCGGTCGACGACGCGTTTGCGGCCGGCGCCGGGCCGGCGGATGCGTCCCAACGGGGCTTCTCCAGAGCCGAGTTCCCGCACTCCGGCAGAGACAGTGGCCTCACGGACACCGGCGGCACGGGCGACTGCTCTGATCCCGCCGTGGCCGAGGGACTGGGCCTCCACCCCTATCAGCAGGCGACGCTGCCGCTCGTCGAGGTGCGGCAGAATCGCCTCGAACTTGGCCGCCAGCACGGCCCGTTGCCCTTCCAGCCCGCTCATGCCAGACCAACGACCCACCGAGCGGAAAGCTACGAGTTGATGATCTGCACGCCCTAAGTTCAGCTCAGTCCGCAGCGATCGAGTGCAGCACGAACCTGGTTGAGGCCCTCCACTCTCCAGTGGTCCCGGTCGGGCATTTGGTCGTCTCGGCGCCAGCGCCAGGCAGAGAACATCGCCCAGTTCAGGGCGCGGCACCGGTGGATCAGGTCGTGGTCAGCCCCCGCATAGTGCTTTCCCACTTCGTCGGGCGCATGGGCGAGATCGAACTCGATCGGCCCACGGCAGCAGGTGGCGAGGTCTACGAAAAGCGGCCCTCTCCTCGTGTTCAGGAGATTGCCCGGGTGAGGTTCGCCGTGCAACAGCTGGTCGTCGGCTTTGTCGCTGCTGATCGCGACGCTCAGTCCACTGAGTGTGTCGCTAAGGAGCGTCCGGTCAAAATCGGGCAGATCGGGACACTGCTCCCGGTCGTTCACCTCTCGCAGTGCCCTGGCGACTCGATCGGTGAAATGCGGTGCGTCCAGATCGATCTGCCGCAGGGCGGCATGGTGCCGCAGGAACACCTCTGCGTAGTCGGCCGGCACGATCTCTGATCCCACAGGTTCGTAGTAGGTCCAGAGCGAGATGGCGAAGGCATCACGCAAATAGACGCGGGGCTCGACCCCACGCTCGAGCTCAGCCACCGGCGCGTCAACGTCGGCGAGACGGCGAGCAACTTCTACTTCGAACTCGGAATCAGCCAGATGCCCCATCGGTGCGACCCGAGCCAGAACATCGCAAGGGACCAGGCGGAGCGCGACGCGGTCCGAGTTGTGGATGACGATCGCATCGTCGACCTGAAGGCCCTGCTCCGAAGCGGCCGCCTGTCCTGCCTCAACTGCGCGGCGAAGTTCTAATGGCTCCATACCGTTACCGTTCTCCCTCATTGTTGAGTCACACACGTCTGGGGACGGACCTGCCTGGCCGATCATGTCGGGCTGCTCGCTTTACGGCTCGGGGGTGACGGTCAGCCGAACATGATCGACGCCGTCGAAGTCCTCTGTCTGGACTTCGACGGCTGAGGTGTCGAAGCGAAGGGTGAAGCAGGGGTCGGCGTCGATGAGCTGTTTCAGGTTCTCGCGGACGCCGTGGTCAAGAGGGGGTGAGAACACTGCGTCCCACTCACCCGTGTTGGCGGTGGCCGTCGCTCTGATCGGGATTCGAGCCAGGCAGGTGGATGGGTTGGCCCACCACTCCAGATGTGCCGTCTTCTCGTAGCGGTCCATTCCCTGAGCGTAGACGCCGCTTCTCCGCATCTGGACTGCTCGTTGTTTCAGGCATGGGGCGGGGTGATCTGAGTGATGCCGAGTGGGAACGTCTGCGTCCGTTCCTACCGGTCAGTAATGGTCGTTGTGGCCGGTGGCGGGATCATCGGCAGGTGATCGACGGGATCCTGCACCGGGTGCGGACCGGCGTGCAGTGGCGTGACCTGCCCGAACGCTTCGGTCCGTGGAAGACCGTCTACGAACGCCACCGGCTGTGGTCGGCCGACGGGACGTGGGAGCGTCTGCTCCAGCAGGTTCAGGCTGCCGCCGACGCCGCAGGCGAAATCGACTGGGACGTGTCGGTCGACTCAACCATCGTTCGTGCGCATCAGCATGCGGCGGGTGCCCGCACCGACCCGCCGCCGGCGCCCGGCTCAAAGGGGGCCGAAGGGCCAGAACATCAGGACGAAACGCCGTGGCAGAGCCTGCACGCCCGCCTGGTGGAGGTGGTGCGGGAAGTGAGGGCCTGGGCTGCTAGCGGGGCGGGTTCACCACCAAGCTCCACCTGAGCGCGGACGGCCGCTGTCGCCCACTGTCTTTGATCGTCACACCAGGTCAGCGGGCGGACTGCACCCAGTTCAAGCCGGTCCTGGAGAAGATCCGCGTCCCGAAACTGGGGCCGGGCAGGCCCCGCAAGAAGCCCGACAGCCTCGCCGCCGACAAGGGATACAGCAACGGTCCCTGCCGCGAATACCTGCGGCGTCGAGGCATCAGGCACACGATCCCGGAGAAGACCGACAGCCGGGCCGCCCGCCTGCGCAAAGGCTGGTGAGGCGGACGGCCACCCGGCTTCGACGAAGAGCGGTACAAGAAGCGCAACACCGTCGAACGAGCGATCAACAGACTGAAACAGTACCGAGCCGTGGCCACCCGCTATGACAAGCGCAGCTACATCTTCCTCGGAACTGCAACCAGCGCGGCTCTGCTTATCTGGCTTCGGAGTTGAGTACCGGCCTCACAAAGCGATCGGCCGATACGCCAGGGCTTGATCGACTACTTCATCAGCAGAAAGCTCCCGCTCCGGCGGCCAGAAGATCAAGTCGCTGACATGACCGGACGGGCATGCCAGGGCTCCGTCGAGCCTGTCCAGCCAGTCGTCCACCTCGTCCTCTGAGACGTAGTCCGCTTGCATGATCCGCTGTACGAGCGCGACCATCTCCGCGCGACTCATTTCGACAGCACTCATTGAGCCCCTCCGTCGAGTCACCTTAGCGGGACACATGATCGCCCGGACAGCTCCTAGTGACCTGAGTCAGAGATTCGTCGTTAGTCGGGCATGAGTCGTCCGGGTCCGAGGATTCCGCCGTTGTCGGTCACTGATGCCCAGCGGGCG